>JAIRMN010000178.1 GCA_031258715.1 Zoogloeaceae bacterium | reverse complement strand
ATCAAAAGCGCGGCGCGACATGGAATGCTCCCTCCCTTGTCATTCTCAGGCGCGCAGCGACGAAGCAATCCAGATGCGTAACCCGCGGCACAAAGCGCCGGTAACTTTTCTGTCCTCTGACCCCTGATTCATGCCCCCTGTCATCAGATTGTCACGAATGGCATCTAGCATTCAGTTCCGTGGCTTCTTCCTTTTGGCGGGAGACGCGGCGCTTTTCAATCAAATGTATACAAGGAGACTTCCATGCAGAAAAAGCTGATGGTACTGGCCGTCGCGGCGGCCGCTTCCGGTGCGGCGCTGGCGCAGTCCAACGTGCAGATTTACGGCGTCGTCGATGTAGGCTTTTCGCATCGCGGCGATAGCGTCAACGACAACGTCGGCAGTAAAAATTCCATCGACGACGGCATTTCTTCCGGCAGCCGGCTGGGGTTCAAGGGCACTGAAGACCTGGGGAACGGCGTGACGGCCCTGTTCGTGCTGGAAAACGGTTTCGCGGCGGATACTGGCAATATGAGACAGAGCAACCGCCTGTTCGGACGCCAGGCTTATCTGGGGCTGACCGGCAATTTCGGCACAGCGCTCGCCGGTCGTCTCTACACGCCGCATTACTCGTTTCTTTCCGCCATCGACCCCTTCAAGGCCGGCACGGTCGGGCGTTATCGCAACGTGTTCGAGGCGGACGTCACAACAAGCGGTGAGAACCTGTTCGACCCCACGCGCGTGGATAACGCCGTCGCCTACGTGACCCCAAGCTGGGGCGGGTTCAATATCACGGCGGCCTTCTCCGCCAACGCCCTCGCTTCGGAAACCCTGGAAAACGCGGGCGACAATCGCGTATGGGCATTGCTGCCCCGTTACACCAACGGCCCCCTTGATGTCGGCGTGTCTTACCACCGGATCAAGACCAAGGAGGGCGCCGCTGTCAACATCGACAACTGGGCGGTCGGCGGCGCTTATGATTTCGGCCCCGTCAAATTGCACGCCTTCTATGACCAGAACAAATGGAAGGACTTCAACGCCGCAGGGGATGACTACAAGCTGAAAAGCTGGCTTCTGGGGGCGACCTTCCCGTTTGGCAAGAACGCCATCCAGACTTCCTACACGCAATCCAAGCTGAGCGGCGTCACCGGACGCGAAGGCAAGGCGCGGCAATGGGCGCTGGGCTATACCTACGCGCTTTCCAAACGCACCAACTTCTACGCGGCGATTGCCGACATCACCAACAAGGACGACCGTGAGGATATCGAGGACATCGCCGCCGTCGTCGGCGATTCTTCCAACAGCAAGGGTGCTGCCAACAACTACCAAAACGGCTTCAACATTGGCCTGAAGCACACCTTCTGATTTCCAGCTCGAAACCCCAATGGAACGGAGACTTCGGTCTCCGTTTTGTTGCGGAACGCGCCCCGGTCAGGCGGGCGTATCCCGCATCTTCGCCAGTCGTTCCCGAACCATCTGGATGTGCATTTTCAGAGTGTAGCGCAGGTCGGAGAAGGACTGGGGAACGGGCATCCGGTTGGCGTCGGACTCGATGGCGTCCAGCCGCGCCATGAAACCGGCGCGGATATCCGGGGCAAGCGCCTCGGCGCGGCCGTGGCGCAACAGGTCGTTTTCCAGGAACTTGAGTTCGCCATAGACGCGGCAGACGCGCGAACGGATGCGCCAACTGTAGATCGCGGGCGCAAAGCGCAGGATGGGCAACAACAGGGTCAGGAGCGGCAGGACGAGGATCAGGAAGCGATCCGCCAGCACCGCCAGCCAGAACGGCAGGTAACGCTGCAAAAAAGGCGAACCGGAAGTATAAAAGCGTTCGGCGGCTGCGGTCAGCGGAAAATCGCTGTCCTTGTACGCGGGAAATTCGCCCGCCTCCTGAAAGAAGCCGCTGCCGCCATGCACTTCGCGCAAGGCGGCCAACATCAGCGATTGCAGCGCCGGATGCAGGTCTTCCCGCACGACCAGGTTGGCGGTGGCCGCCAGCAATCCGGTATCGCGCGGCGGAAAGTTGTAGGCGAGATCGACGCCGCCTTCCGGCATCGACAGGCGAAACAGGGCGGGAAAATGCCGGTGGTAGGCTTCCGCGCGCTCGAAATCCATCAGGCGGATGCCGAGTGTGCGCAAGAGCACCTGCACGACGGGCGACTCCGGCGCGGCGATGATGAAGAGCGCGTCGATCTCGCCTTTCTGCAAGGCTTCAGCGGCGGCGAACGTATCATGCGCGCGCGTCGCCGGACGTATTTGCGCGGTCATTTCCGTGATGTCGTTGGCCAGAAGTAGACGATAGGCCAGCGCATGCGCGTTCTTGCTTTCCTGGATCACCGTGATGCGCTTTTGCGCCAGGTCGGTCAGGCGTCGCGGATATTGCCCGTCCGGGCCGTCGCGGGTGAATACCCACAGCGGTTCATAGAAGGCGCTGCCCAGCGTGTACAAGCCTTCCCAGCCGTCCTTTTTCCAGTTGCTGGCCACGCCGCCCTGCACAAAAGCGATGTCGGCCTCGCCCCGGCTCAGGCGCAGCAGGTTTTCGCCCGACCCTTCCGAAGAGCGCAATTCCAGCGTGATGCCGTCGCGGGCAAAAATTTCCTGGTAACGCAAGGCAAAGGCGTGATACCGCCCGTCTTCGCCTCCGGTGCTCATCACGAGGCGGTCGGGCGGCGCGGGCTTGACGAAATAAAAAGCCGCGCCAAAGCCCGCCAACACGACCAACACCAGCGGCCACGCGGTAATCAGCGCTTCGCGCCAGGTAATCCAGCGTTCGCGGGCGCATTGCAGGCGAAGGCGCAATTTCAAGGTATGGGATGTCGACATGGCGACATGTTAATCGAGAAAGTCACGCAAAAGTCGATTGAGAAAATTGCGTCCCAGGGGCGTGGGCGCGACGCAATCCATTTGCGCGTCCAGAAGTCCCGCGCGGACGGCATTTTGCAGACGCGGCAAAAGCGCGGCAAAGGAAAGCCCCGTGCGCCGCTCATATAACGTGGATGTAAACCCTTCCTCCAGCCGCAGGGCGTTCATCAGGAATTCGAGGGGCAGTTCTTTGGCGGGAATGACGCGCGTGGAACGCGCGGGATTACCCGCGGCGACGGCGCGCAGATACGCGCCGGGATGTCGCGGTCGCGTCTCCCGGACAACCTGCCATTCGCCCGTTTCGGAAAAACGGCTGATCTTGCTGTGCGCCCCCGCGCCCAAACCCAGATAATCGCCGAATCGCCAATAATTGAGATTATGCTGGCATGAGTATCCGGGACGCGCGAAGGCGGAAGTCTCGTAATGCGCGAATCCCGCCGCCGCCAGTCTCGCGGCGATGGCGTCATTCATGTCGGCGCAGCAATCCGCGTCCGGCAGGGGTGGCGGGTTCGCGGCAAAGCGGGTATGGGCTTCCAGCGTCAAGGCATAGCAGGAAAGATGCGTGGGAGAAAATTCGAGCGCGGTCTCCACGTCCTCGACCGCCTCGGCAAGCGTCTCACCCGGCAGGCCGTACATCAGGTCCAGATTCACGCGCCCAAAATGCCGAACCGCCTCGCCTGCCGCTTCCAGAGCGGCGGCGCGGCCATGAATGCGCCCCAGCGCCGCAAGGCGCTCGTCATTAAAACTCTGGATGCCCAGGGAAAGGCGATTGACCCCCGCCGCGCGAAAGGCCGCGAGCTTTTCCGCTCCGGAATCCAGCGCGCCGGGATTGGCTTCCAGCGTGATTTCGATGTCGTCGGCCAAGGGAAGGCGAGCACGGATGCCCGTCAGCAGATTGCCGATCTCCCCGGCGGAAAACAGGCTGGGCGTTCCGCCGCCCATGAAGACGCTCGATATCGTCCGCCCCGGAATCTGCGGCAGGGACATGTCCAGATCCGCCAGCAGCGCCTTCAGATAGTCGTCTTCCGGCAAGACGCCTTTCAAGGCGTATGAATTGAAATCGCAATAGGGACACTTGCGGACGCACCAGGGCAGGTGGATATAGAGGGCAATCATGCTCAGAGGACAGAAAAGTTACCGGCGCTTTGCGCCGCGTTTTTGGGGGGAGAGAAATGACCGGCGTTCCGTATTTTCGTGTCAGCGTCAATGTTACGGCACATTCGTTCGAAATTCGTTCGAATCGCGTCTTCGGACAAAGGGACGTGGTGAGAAGCGTCGCGGCAATCCAGTTCGTCAACAAACGGCGCGAAGCGCCGGTAACTTTTCTGTTTCCTGATTCCTGATCAAATGAACAGCGCCCGCGAGTGGAGTTCCGCGCCTTCAAGGTAGTAGGCCAGCAGGCGGCGCATGAGTTGTTTGGCTTCGCTGCGGGTGACGGGGTTGGCGTAGTCGTCGCCGGCCATGTCCAGCAGGGACTGACCGATCAGCGTGGGGCGCGCGGCGTCGCGCGTCCCGGCAGGGACCGGGCCGCGTTCGATTTCGTAATGGTAGTGGGCGGCTGCGGCAATGGGTTCTCCCCGATGATCGCGATCCAGCGTCAGGCCATAGCCTAGTTCGGAAAGCAGGGCGCGCTCGAAACTTCGTAGGCCGGATTCCGCCGTTTCCTGTCGGGCGGCAGGCTCGCCCAAGCGTTGCAAAATGTGTCGGTAATGGTCAAAAAGCCGGGTGTGCGCGTCTTCGCGCGGCAAAAGCCGCAGCAGCAGTTCGTTGAGGTAGTAACCGCAAAAAAGCGATTGACCGGCAAGCAGCGGTTGGCCGCCTTGCCATTCGGCTTTCATCAGGGTCAGGACTTCGCCCTTGCCCGACCAGGAGAGTTCCAGCGGCTGAAACGCCATGATCAGGCCGCGCAGCGTGGAGTGCGGACGCCGCGCTCCGCGCGCCAGGAGCGCCACGCGGCCATAATCCCGGCTGAAGGCATCGAGCAGCAGGCTGGTTTCCCGATAGGCGCGAGTATGCAATACGTAGGCCGGCTGGGCGTCGACTCTGCCGCGCGGCATGGCTCACTCGCGTCCCGGATAGCCCAGGCTTTTCAGGAGGCGCTCGTCGTCTGCCCAGCCGGACTTCACCTTGACCCAGACTTCCAGATACACCTTTCCGCCGAACAGTCGCTCCATGTCCTGCCGCGCTTTGCTGGCGATGCGCTTCAAGGTCTCGCCGCCCTTGCCGATGACCATCGCCTTGTGATTGTCCTTGTCGACGACAATGGCCGCATGGATGCGGCGCAAGTTGCCTTCCACCGTGAATTGCTCAATCTCCGTCGTGGCGGCGTAGGGAAGTTCGTCGCCCAGGAGACGAAAAAGTTTTTCGCGGATGAATTCGGCGGCAAGGAAACGCTCATTTTTATCAGTGATCTCATCCGCGGGAAACAGGCGTTCCGTATGCGGCAGGAACTTCCTGGCGGCATCCAGGAGTTCATCGGTCTTTTTGCCGTGCGCGGCGCTCACCGGCAGCACGGCGGCGAATTCGCGCATGGCCGCAATCCGCGCCACGAAAGGCAGGAGACTGGCCTTGTCCCTGACGCGATCACTCTTGTTGAGCACCAGGAGGGCTGGCGTCCCAAGCGGCAGGAGGCGCAATACCGCCGCATCGCGCGTATCGAACACGCCCGCCTCGATGACGAAGAAAATGACATCCCCCGCCGCCAGGGTTTGGGTGACGCCCCGGTTCATGGCGCGGTTCAGGGCGTTGGTAAAGCGGGTCTGGAAGCCGGGGGTATCGATGAACACGAATTGCGCGTCAGGCCGGGTGACGATGCCCATGACGCGATGGCGCGTGGTCTGCGCCTTGCGCGAGACGATGCTGATTTTTTCGCCCACCAGACGGTTCAGGAGCGTGGACTTGCCCACGTTGGGACGTCCGATGATGGCAATGTAGCCGGAACGGACGGGAGAATCCCCGCTCATGCGCCATTCCCTTCCAGAAACCGCAAGGCATGGGCAGCGGCGGACTGTTCGGCCAAGCGTCGGCTGCCGCCCACGCCTTCGACGCGAATCTCCTGGCTATCGATCTGGCAGGAGACACGAAAGGTCTGCGCGTGCGCCGCGCCGGTGGTTTCCAGCAGGACATAGCGAGGCAAGGCATGGTGACGCCCCTGCAACCATTCCTGCAGGCGGGTTTTGGCGTCCTTCATGGATTGGCCGGGATGAAGCGCGGCGATCTGCGCGGCAAACCGCCGCTCGATGATCGCCGATGCCGCCTGGAAGCCGCCATCCAGATAAATCGCGCCAAAAATGGCTTCCAGCACATCCGCCAAAATGGAAGGCCGCTGATCGCCGCCGCTTTTCATCTCCCCCTCCCCCAGGCGCAGCGCGCCGCCTAGATGGATTTCCTGCGCCAACTGGAAGAGGGTATCCTGGCAAACCAGATGCGCGCGCAGACGCGAGAGATCGCCTTCGGGCAAATCCGGAAAACGATGGTACAGCACGGCAGCAATCGCGCAATCGAGCACCCCGTCGCCCAGAAACTCCAGGCGCTCGTAATGCGGCACGCCAAAGCTCCTGTGCGTCAGCGCCATCGTCAGGAGCGCCTTGTCCGCGAAGCGGTAATCCAGCGCCTCTTCCAGTCGCGCGAAAGACGCGGCGCAAACCGGCATCAGGGGATGGCGCCCTTGAATTCGAACACCAGGCTCACATTGGCAATGAGGTGGGCGCGGCTCTCATAGCTGTATTCGAACACGTAGCCGCTGCTGCGCTTGTTGATTCTCAGCTCCTCGTTCGACAGGTTCAAACCGAGCTTATTGAGACCTGCCGACTTGTTGTAAGCGGCACGCGCGTCCTCGACCGTGCGATAGGAAGCGGAATTCGCCGCCACCTGCTTGACGATGCGCTTGAAATCCTGATGTTGCAGAAGGGAAGAGGAAACGGCGGTAATCAGCCAGGCGGCAATCCCCACCAGTACGCAGGTAAAAACGAACGATGTTAGTGTAAAGCCGCCTTGTCTCGTCTTCATGATGTCTCTCCAAGGTTATTGAAATGCGCCAATCCGTCCCGGATCGGAAAAGTTGAACCAAATGAAAAAAGCCTTGCCAACCACATTGGCGTCCGGAACGAAGCCCCATGAACGGCTGTCCTGGCTGCGGTCACGGTTATCACCCATGACGAAATAGTGACCTTCCGGCACGGTGCAGATAACGCCAGCCATATTGTATTGGCAATTTTCCTGGGCGGGGAAATCGCTTCTGTCAAAGACATGGGCGGGTATGACGGATTCGTTCAGGATTCGATGCGTCACGCCGCCCAGCGTCTCCCGAAACTGGCTGGAATAGTAGAGCTTCTTGTCGTGCAGATAGTCTTCCATTTTTTCCACGTCCAGTATCTCGCCGTTAATGGCAAGACGCTTGTCCTGATAGCTTACCGTATCTCCCGGCAATCCCACCACACGTTTAATGTAATCCTTGCTCGTGTCGCCGGGATAACGAAAGACCATCACTTCGCCGCGTTTTGGCTCGTTTACCGCGATGATTTTCCAGTTCATGAGCGGTAGGCGCACGCCATAGGTGTATTTGTTCACCAGGATGAAATCCCCGTCCAGCAGGGTCGGCATCATGGAGTCGGATGGGATTCGGAACGGCTCGAACAGGAAGGAACGCAGCAGGAACACCGCCAGCAGCACCGGGAAGAGGTTGGCGCCGTATTCTACTTGCCAGGGCGTTTTCCCTTCCGGCGGACGGCGTTTCCTGAGCCAGAAGATTTCCAGTAGCCAGAGGACGCCCGTGAGCAGCACCACGCCGAAAAGCACCAGTGTAAAGCCAAACAACGAGGCCAGGCCGGCCAGCAACAACAAGACGAGAAGCAACAACGAAAGTTCAATCATCATGGGGCATATCCTTAGTTATCCACACGCAACACGGCAAGGAAGGCTTCCTGGGGAATTTCCACGCTGCCCACCTGTTTCATGCGTTTTTTGCCGGCCTTTTGTTTTTCCAGCAGCTTTTTCTTGCGGGTGATGTCACCGCCGTAACACTTCGCCAACACATCCTTTCGCAGTGCCTTGACGTTTTCCCGCGCCAGGATGTTGCTGCCGATGGCGGCCTGGATGGCGACATCGTACATCTGCCGAGGGATCAGTTCGCGCATCTTCGAAGCCAGTTCCCGACCCCGATATTGCGAATTGGCGCGATGCACGATCAGCGAGAGCGCGTCTACCCTGTCGCCATTGATGAGCACGTCGAGCTTCACCACATCGGCGGCGCGGTATTCCCTGAACTCGTAATCCAGCGACGCGTAGCCCTTGGAGGCCGACTTCAGCTTGTCGAAAAAATCCATCACCACTTCGGCCATCGGCATTTCATACACCAGCTTCACCTGCCGTCCGTGATAGTGCATATCCACCTGGCTGCCGCGCTTCTGGTTGCAGAGTGTGATGACGCCGCCCAGATATTCCTGCGGCACGAAAATGGTCGTGGTAATGATGGGTTCGCGGATTTCCTCGATTTTTTGCGCCTCCGGCAGGCGTGAGGGATTTTCCACTTGCAACACGGCACCATCCCGCAACGCCACTTCATAGACCACGGTGGGCGCGGTGGTGATCAGTTCCTGATCGAATTCCCGCTCCAGGCGTTCCTGCACGATTTCCATGTGCAGAAGCCCCAAGAAGCCGCAACGAAAGCCGAAGCCCAGCGCCTGCGAGACTTCAGGCTCGTAATGAAGTGAGGCGTCGTTCAGTCTCAGCTTTTCCAACGCGTCGCGCAACTGGTCGTAATGGTTGGCTTCCACCGGATAGAGTCCCGCGAACACCTGCGGCTTGATTTCCTTGAAGCCCGGCAGGGCGGCGGCGGCGGGCGCGTTCGCCAGCGTTACCGTATCGCCGACCTTGGCGGAATCCAGTTCCTTGATATTGGAAATGACAAACCCCACCTCCCCCGCCTGCAAGGCTTCGCGCGGTACCGACCGGGGCGTGAATACGCCGACCTGTTCGCACAGATACTGCTTGCCGTTGGACATGAACTGTATCCGATCCTTGGGACGCAGCCGACCATCCACCACGCGCACCAGCATCACCACGCCGACATAGTTGTCGAACCAGGAATCGATGATCAACGCTTTCAGCGCCGCGTCCGCCACGCCTTTCGGCGGCGGGATGCGCGCCACCACGGCTTCCAGGATGTCCGTGACACCAAGGCCGGTCTTAGCGGAAACCAGTACCGCGCCGGTCGCGTCGATGCCGATCACGTCCTCGATTTCCCGGCGGGCGTTCTCCGGGTCAGCGGAAGGGAGATCAATCTTGTTCAGCACGGGCAGCACTTCGACGTTCAATTCAATGGCGGTATAGCAGTTGGCCACCGTCTGCGCTTCCACGCCTTGGGAAGCGTCCACCACCAGGAGCGCCCCTTCGCAGGCGGAAAGCGAACGCGAGACTTCGTAGGAAAAATCCACATGTCCCGGCGTGTCGATGAGATTCAGGTTATAGACCTTGCCGTCGCGCGCGCGGTAGTCCAGCGCCGCCGTCTGCGCCTTGATGGTAATACCGCGCTCACGCTCGATGTCCATGGAATCGAGCACCTGCGCTTCCATTTCGCGCTCGGAAAGTCCGCCGCAATGGTGGATGATGCGATCCGCCAATGTCGATTTGCCGTGGTCAATGTGCGCGATAATGGAAAAATTCCGGATATGCTTCATGCCGTCCGTTCAAAAATGCGGCATTGCCGCAACCCAAAGACCGGAGATTTTACCATTGGGAAGAGAGAAAATTCACGAAGGCTTCGCCCGCGAAGGCGGCGGCTTCCTGCGCATCGGACGAAATTCGCAGGACGGCGCGCATAAAAAACCCGGTTTTCAGGCCGGGTTCATGTGTGGAACACGGACGTGTTCACGGGTTTTTGTTACTTTTTCTTGCTGTTGACGGCCTCTTTCAGCGCCTTGCCTGGCGTGAACTTGGGCACTCGGGTCGCCTTGATCTTGAGCGGCTTGCCCGTTTGCGGATTGCGTCCCGTGCGCGCGGCGCGGTCGCCCACCCAGAAAGCGCCGAAGCCCACCAGAGAAAGCCGGTCGCCTTTCTTCAACGCGCCCGTCACCGCCTTGATGGTCGCATCCAGCGCGTTGCCGGCAGCGGCCTTGGACAGCTTGGCTTCAGCAGCAATGGCGTCAATCAATTCCGATTTATTCACTTCGCGTAACCCCCTTCAAATTTGAAAAAGAGAAACAAGTTTCAGGAAACACCAGGTTTCCCCAAAACGACCACGCCTCAAAAGCGCATGGTCGGCGGCGATATTACTCCAAACCGCGCCAGAGCAACAGGGAGAAGCCACTTTTCAGGATATTCCGATGACGCGCCAAAACCGGAGCAGGTCAAGATGGGGTGGGATTCAAACGGACATGGCGTTTCGTTCCAGCAAGAAATTAGCGACAGCCCTTCAAGGCTGTCGGTCTGACGCCATTCTCGATGGGTTTCTCTCCCATCGAGAATGGCTAGGGTCGAAACCCCGGCAGATCGAGCGGGGTTCCAACCTTCGCGCCTTTCTTACGGGCGGGGTTTCGAACCGGAGTTGGTTTCTGGATGAATAGCCCCTCATCTGTCCGCCCATACCGCCCTGTGTCAGTGGCGCGAAACCATCATTGAACGATCCTCCGGTCAAGCCAATATCATTAGCGGTGTCAGGAGACAGAAGGGTCATCGGCGTTTCGCGCCGCCTGTTACGCATAACCTACGGCGCGAAGCGCCGGCAGTTTCCCTGTCTTCTCTCCTCTGATCCCTGTCCTTACCCGCGGCAAATCGCCATTTCCAGGAGCGTAAGGAAATCTTCTTCGTCGCGTATCTGGCTGACTTCATGGGCGGTGACGGTATAGCCGTGTGACCGGGCGATGGCTTCGTAGCGCGGGATGCGGGAATGGAAGAGGTGCGGGAAAATCCAGCGGATGAAGTCGTCCGGGTCGGCGTCGAAGCGATCCGGCGTATCCGGGAGGCCACATTCCGCCCGGTAGCGCGGCAACTGTTCCGCGAGAAAGGCGGGGCGATAGTACAAAGGCTTGGGATCGCGCTCTGCCCGCTGGATCAGCGCCGCTTCTTCCTCCGGCGTCGTTGCCTGGATGTAGAGCATCAGCGTGTGTCCGGCGAGCAGTTCGATCACGTCCGGCGCTTCCAGCTCGCACAGGCTGCCGCCCACGTCGTTTACGAAGTGGCTGTAGCCGTAAACTTCCCAGGCTTTCTGGATGAAGGCGGGCACATCGCGCATCGCAGCGATTTCGGCCTCGCGGTAGAGTGCCTGGCGGTGGGAAAATTCGGCGAGCGCCAGGCCGCCGCGTCCCGGATCGCCCGGCTTGCCGACAAAGGACAACACCGGGCCGAGATCATCGACCTTGATGTTGTTCGTGATGTCGATCCAGTCGCGCCGCAGGAGCGCGCGCAGGAAGGGAACGGACATGGCTTCCTGCTTCACCAGATCGAGGATCGGCTCGTCGAGGTAACGCTTGCCGATGCGGTAGTCCGCCGAATAGTGAAACCAGTCGTACCGCCGCAAAAGCGACGCCAGCCAAGTCTTGCCGACGCCCGACATCCCCAGCAGGGTCACTTTCTTGCGCGGCCAGGCGCGAAAGGCTGCGGGCGTGAATTTCATCTGCGCGTCTCCGGTATCTGTCTCCGGCGTCTCTTCAGTCGCTATAGCCGCTATTCGTCCCGGTTTTTGGGATCATGGAAAAATTCCCGCGCGAGCCTGAAGACTACCGGACTCAAGAAGAGGAGCGCCACGAGGTTGGGAATCGCCATCAGTCCGTTGAACAGATCGGATAATGACCAGACCAGCGCCAGCTTGCTCAACGCGCCAACCGGAATGACCAGCGTGAAAATGACGCGAAACGGCAGCGCCGCCTTGTGGCCGAACAAGTAAATGACGCAACGTTCGCCATAGACGCACCAGCCGAGAATGGTCGAAAAGGCGAACAATACGAGACCGCCCGTCACCAGCCAGTAGCCCAGGCCGCCGAAAGGCAGGGCGCTATCGAAGGCGGCGGAGGTCAGTGTGGCGGCATCGTTGATGTTGGCGCTCGTCCATTGCCCGGAAACCAGGATTACCAAAGCCGATATCGAACAGACGATGATCGTGTCCAGAAACGGGTCCAGCATCCCCAGCAAGCCCTGTTTCACCGGATTCCTGACGATGGCGGTCGCGTGCGCGATGGGTGCGCTGCCAAGCCCCGCCTCATTGGAAAAGAGTCCGCGCGCCACGCCCATCTGTATCGCCATCGCCAACGTCGCGCCCGCAAAGCCGCCCACGGCGGCATGTCCGGTAAAGGCGCTTTCGAAGATCAGGGCAAAAGCGCCCGGCACCATGTCGATATGGATGCCCAGGATGATGAGACCGCCCATCACATAAAAGACCGCCATGAGGGGAACCAGCGTTCCCGCCACTTGGCCGATGCGCTTGACGCCGCCGACCAGCACGATGCCCGCCAGCGCCAGCAGGACGAGCGCTACGACGACCGGCGAGAGGGTGATATCCATCTGTGTCTTGGCGAGTCCCACGAGGCTTTTGGTCACAGCATTGGCCTGGGTCATGTTGCCGATGCCAAAGGAGGCCACCATGCCGAAAATGGCGAACAGGGTCGCCATCCATTTCCATTTCGGCCCCAGCCCGTTCTTGATGTAATACATGGGGCCGCCCACGAACTTGCCGTCCGGCGTGACCTCCCGGTATTTGACGGCCAGCGTGGCTTCGCAGAACTTGGTCGCCATGCCGAAGAGGGCCGTCATCCACATCCAGAACACGGCGCCGGGGCCGCCCAGGAGAATGGCGGTCGCCACGCCGACGATGTTGCCCGTACCGACGGTCGCCGCCAGCGAGGTCATCAGGGCGCGGAAGGGCGAGACTTCGCCCTCGTGTTCCGGATGCGCCTTGCGCCCGCGCCACAGCACGGCGAAGGCATGGGGAAGACGAATAATGGGCATGAAACGCAAGCCCGCCATCAGGATGACGCCAGCGCCCAGAAGGAGCGGAATCAAAAGATAAGGCCCCCAGACATAGCCGATGAGTCGATCGAGGAATTCGATGAGGGAATTCATGGGTTACTCCCCTTTGGGTTCGTCAAAAAACCGGGACACGGAATTCCGGGGTCGCGGCGATACAAGGAGAAAACAGACCGCGCGCGGCCTTCCATCATTTCAGTTTGCCGCGCATGACGCGCACCTTGGCGGGGTCTTTGGCGGTGGTCTTGCCGCCCTGTCCGCTCAGGTTGCCACAGGCGCAGGCCGTCCTGATGTGGGAAACGGAACTGACGATGCCCCTGCATTCCAGGCATTCGTAATACAAATCCCCCTCGGCTGGCAAATTGTCAGGGGATGGCGCGGGTTCCACGGGATAGAAATTGTAGATTTTTCGCATATCGACGGCCATGACGAACTCCTCGTTGATCCGGATGAAAGGGAAAATGCCAACTGCAAAACGGCGGATTCAGAAAAAGGCAGGGGCATATCAGGAAGAGGCGCCCTCGCCAACGCTTGCCGCCAAGCGAAAATGACGATTGGCGGCATCGGTTTCCTCCAGCGCGTCCAGAAGACAGGCCAGGGCAAAATGCGCGTCGTGGCTGGCGGAAACCGAAAGCGAGGCTTCCAGGTAATTTTTCGCCTTGCCCCAGAGTTGCTGGCGAACGCACAGCCGCCCCAGCGCCAGCAATAGGCGGGCATCGCGTGGACAGGCGGCAAGCCAGGCTTCCGCATGGGCGATGCGGGCGGTCAGCGTCCTGCCGGGCGTCGCCGCCAATTGCCCATAGAGTTCGACCAGTCCCGGCAAGGCGTCGTCGGCATCACGCAGATCGGCAATGGCGTTTTCCACGATTTCGGCAGCGGCATCGTCTTCGCCCGTGCGGTGGAGCTTGCGCGCGGCGGAAAGCGCCAGCGGCGGCGTCTGTTCATTTTTGGGCAGGGCAGTGAAATAGGCCAGCAGCTCGCCCGCACTGGATTGCCGTTGCGTAAGCGCCTGTTGATGCGTCTTGCGGCGGATTTCCCATGCCACTTCCGCCGACATGCCGCCGCGTTTTTCCAGTTGGCGCAACAGGCGCAACACGCCCGCCACATCGCCCGTTCCCTGACGGGCGCGCAGTTCCAGGCGCAGGGGGGCAATATGACGCCCCTGCCGGCGCCGCACTTCCTCCAGGTGCGTGAGCGCAGCCCGTTCGTCGCCCGTTTCCAGCGCGGTTTCCGCGCCTATCATATGCACGGCGACCGCGGTCTTTTCCGCGTCAGCGGCCTTGGCGCGCTCCAGCCAGAAGGTAACGTCTTCCGCCTTGCGCATCCGCTGCGCGGCGCGGGCAGCGATCAGGGCGGCGGTGGCGGCGAGTTGTCCCGCCCGCCACGCGCTTTCGGCGGCGCGCAGGGCGTGACCATAACGTCCGGCAAAAAGCAGGCGAATGGCCTCTTCCACGGCGGCGCGACCTTCTTCCTGTTTGTGTTCTTGCCGGTAGGCATACGCCTTTGCGGGCAGCGCCAGGGCAAAACCCAGCGCGCGCGTGAGTCCATAGGCCAGCGCAAACGCCAAAAGCAGGAGGACAATCAAAAAGGTCAGGGAAATCTCAACCCGCCAGGGCGGCAAAAACAAGAGGACGAGGCCGTTGTTATGCGCCAGCAGGGAAGCGGCTACCGCGAGGACGACAACGACGAGTAACCAGATGAGACTACGCATGGCTTTAAGGCTGCTCCCGGCTGGCTTTTGCGTTTTGTATGGCGGCAAGGCTTTCGTGCAGGGTCGGCAGCGCGACGGCGATTTCAGTGGCAAGCAACTGGCGCAAATGGAGCTGGGCGGATTGCGTCGCCTTGGCGTCGGCGTTGAAATAGCGTTCCAGCCATTTCTCCGCGGCGGCGAGTTCGCTCCTGAACGTCCATTGATCGCGCGAAAGAAGCGCCAGCCGGGCATTCAAGAGGCGGAGCTTCAGGTTCTCGCGCAGAATGCGCCCCTGATCGGGCGAGAGGAGTTCCGGCGACTGCTGATCGAATCGTTGGACGCGCACAAGGCCACGGATTTCCTTCCAGGCTTCCCGCGCGAAGGCGCGCCACCAGGCGGTTTCCTCAACCTCGCCGACATCGGGCGTCGGCGGCGCGGAGACGTTATCCAGCGCCAGCGGCAGGTGATCAATCCCACTGATGACGTTTTCCAGCCGAAGATTCATGCCTGTCACATCCACAAAGGCGGTGCCGCGCAGTCGTTCCAGATCGCGCGCGAGGGCGCGGCGCAGCGCCAGGAAGCGCGGCTCCAGCCGGACGAGGCGCTGATCGGCGGCCTGCAAGGCAAAAATGGCGGCAGGGATGTTGCCGGAAAGTTGCAGGTGTTGCACGGCGATATTGACGTTTTGCTCCACTTCCGCCAGCACCGCGTCGTCACGGCTGACAGCGGCTTCTTGGTAGAGGCTTTGCAGGGCGTTGGCCTGATCCTGGAATTCGCTCAACCGGGCTTCCAGCGCGCCATACTTGCGCTGCAATTCGGCGGCGTCCCGCATGGCCTTGTCCGCCAGCGCGCGGCTTTCCTGCATCAACCGTTCGCCCTCGACGAGACGTTGCGCCATCTCCTGGCGCGCGCCCAGAAGCGCCGCGCGCGTTTCCAGCCACTGCCAGGCCGAAAGCGACAGCAGGGCAAGCACAATCCAGAACCACGGACCGCGCCAGAAAAAGCGTCGCGTAGGCGACGGCAACATGGGAAGTTGAGTTTTTGCATTCATGAGAACGACCAATTATAAGCGTTTAGCCCGGCCAACAAACCCTCGTCACCCGCTTCGGTCTGGATTGCCCGCAAAAATCCCGCGTCGCGCGCCGCTTCGACGATGCGTGTATGCGGTATAAATACGGGCGTTTGCCGCAGCGCCGTTATTTGCTCGGGCGGGCAGCCTTCCACGAGACAGCGCAGGACTTCGCTGCTGAAAAGCGTCAGCGCGGCAAATTCGCCCGCGGCCAGGCGCTCTCCGAATTCCGCCCATTCCGCCTTTGCTCGCTCGCGTCGATAGACCGGAACGAAATCCACCCGCGCGCCGCGCGTCGCCAGGGTTTGCGCCAACAGTTCGCGTCCGTCGTTGCCCCGGAAAATAACGATATTTTTATCGCGCACGGCGGATTCGGAGAGTTCCGGCAAATCCAGGAGGGCTTCGGAATCCGCGCGCGAACGCGGATAAAGACAATCTTCCAGGCCCGCCGATCGCAAATTCCGCGCCGTGCCTTCGCCCACCGCCACCGCCCGTGTTGTCTCTGGCCACGCGCCTACGGCGCAAAGTCGTGGCAAGGCGTAACGCGCGGCGTTGGGACTGACGAACACGGCAAAATGGTAATCGGCAAGGCGGAGGGCGGCATCGCGCAAAAGCGCATCGTCCGGCCAGGGCGAAATTTCCAGCAAGGGAAAAAGAAAAACCGCGCCGCCCAGGGCGTGAATGCCCGCCGAGAGCGTCCCAGCCTGCGCTCGCGGGCGCGTGATCACAATCGTTTGGCCTTTCAGGGGAAGCGTGGGCATGACGGCCTTACGCCCCGGCGGCCAGAGACGACAAAATGGCGTCCGCGCCCCGGCGCCGCAGCGTTTGTGCCAAGGCGACGCCCAGCGCCTCGTCGTCTTCCGGCTTGCCGCGCGTTTCACCTTTCAGCATTTCCTGTCCGTCCGGACGGGCGATGAAGCCGCGCAGCCAGAGTTTCCCTTCCCGCAACAGGGCATAGCCGCCCAGCGGAACCTGGCAGGAGCCGCCCAGCGCGCGGGAAAAGGCGCGTTCGGCGCGCACACAATGCGCGGTGGCCGCGTCATGCAGGGGCGCGACCCAAGCCGCCGCGTCTTCGCGTCCGGCGCGAATTTCCAGTCCCAGCGCGCCCTGGCCTGGCGCGGGCAGGGATTCCTCCGCCGGCAGGAGGGCGCGGATACGCGCCGCCAGCCCCAGCCGGATCAGTCCCGCCGCCGCAAGGATGATGGCGTCGTACTGGCCTTCATCCAGTTTTTTCAGGCGGGTATCGAGATTACCGCGCAAGCCCTGGATGACGAGACGCGGATAACGCCGCCGCAACACCGCTTCCCGGCGCAGGCTGGAAGTCCCCACGACAGCGCCGGGCGGCAATTCGGCGAGCGCGGCGTAACGGTCGGAAACAAAGGCGTCAAGCGGGTTTTCCCGCAAACAGATGGCGGCGAGCAAAAACCCTTTCGGCATTTCCATCGGCACGTCCTTCAATGAATGCACGGCCAAATCCGCCTTGCCCGCCTGGATGGCGGCCTCCAGTTCCTTGATGAACAACCCCTTGCCGCCAATCCGCGCCAATGGCCGATCCAGAATCTGGTCGCCTCGCGTCGTCATCCCCAGCACACTCACCCGCGCCCCGTCATGCAACGCCGCCAACCGCGCCCGGACATGCTCCGCCTGCCACAAGGCCAAACGGGATTCGCGCGAAGCAATGACGATATTCAACGGAGCGGACATGAGGAAAACCTGTTGCAAAACATGAAACGGACGAACGATAGCACGGGATCGAGGATCAGTGGGCAGGAGCTAGAGGACGGAGGATGGAGGGCAGAAGACGGAAAAGCTACCGGCGCATCAAGCCGCAGGTTAGGAATCTGGATTGCTTCGTTGCTTCGCGCCTCACTTTTGACGAAGTTGGGAGCGCGCCACGTCGCGCCGCGGCTTTTGACGAGGCGGGGGCACTCTGCCTCCTGTTTCCTGGTCACTGATCACCCGTTTCGGCTGTAGGCGACAATGGCCTCTGGAATCCTGGCGAGGGGCATCACCTTGTCGGCGGCGCCCAGTTTGATGGCTTCCTTGGGCATGCCGAACACCACGCAACTGGCTTCGTCCTGGGCGATGGTGCGCGCCCCCGCGTCGTGCATTTCCTTCAATCCCGTCGCGCCGTCGTCGCCCATGCCGGTCATGATGATGCCCAAGGCGTTTGCGCCCGCGCAGCAGGCGACGGAACGGAACAGCACATCCACCGAAGGAATGTGACGGCTGACATGCGGGCCGTCGCGCACTTCCACAGAGAATTGCGAACCGGCGCGCTTGACCAGCATGTGCCTGCCGCCGGGCGCGATCAGCGCCAGGCCGGGACGCACCCGATCGCCATTTTGCGCTTCGCGCACCTCGATTTCGCACTGGTTGCCCAAGCGTTGCGTAAACATGCCGGTGAAGTTTTCCGGCATATGCTGGACGATGACGATGCCCAGCACGTCGGCGGGTAGACGGGTAAGCACCTTCTCCAGCGCCTGTGTGCCGCCGGTGGAAGTGCCGATGGCGATAATGCGTTCGCTGGTGGGCGACAGCAGCGCGCCCCTGGAAAGCGGTAGCATGACATCCGCAGTGTATTTGGGACGGTCGGCGGGAATGACAGGCGACAGTGTAGCGAGGCGCGCGACGGCGCTTTCTTTGCCATGCGCCGCGCGCGGCAAGAGCCTGAGCGCGGGCGCGGCTTGCGCGGCGGCGCGCACGGCGTCGCGGAAAGCCTGCCCGGTTTCTTCGAGGAACTGGCGCACGCCAACCCTCGGTTTGCTGATGACGGACAAGGCGCCGATGGCCAGGGCTTCCTGCGTGACGGACGAGTCCTTTCCCGTCGCCATGTGCGAGCAGATGATAGTCGGCGTCGGGCGTTCGCTCATGATCTGGCGCAGAAAGGAAAGACCATCCATGCGCGGCATTTCGATGTCAAGAATCAGCACGTCAGGCCATTCGGCTTTCATTTTCTCCTGCGCGAAAACGGGATCGGGCGCAGTTGCAATCACTTTTATGTCAGAATCGCGTTCGAGCATCCTGGTGATGACCTGACGCACCAGCGTCGAGTCATCTACGATCATGACTTTTATTTTTTCGGTCATTGTTCGGTCTGTCCGGAGATGCGCTGGCGCGCAAAACGAAGGAGGCAGGAAAAGCGCAGATGTCTGCCGCGATCTCCAAGTTTGTCCCGAAACCCGGATGCCGACAAGTCCTGACGCCAACAAAACGAATGGAAAACCACGATGAACCTGGAAGAAAACCCAAACGCCATGCAATATACGCTGAAAATGGCGGCGCGCACCGACATCGGCAAGATGCGCGCCACCAATGAAGACGCCGTATGGAGCGACGCGAACGGCGCCACCGCCATCCTGGCCGACGGCATGGGCGGACACAAGGCGGGCGATGTGGCGGCTCAGATGCTGGTGAAACGGCTTGCCGAATCCCTGCCCGTACCGGGCGCGCGGAACCGTTCGCGGATCGCGCTTGCCGACGCGCTCCTGGCGCGCGTGGATCAGGTCAATGGGGAAATCTATCAGCTTGCCTCCCAGGAAGCGCGCTACGCAGGCATGTGCGCGACACTGGTCATGGGCGTGTTCTGCCAGGATTTCCTGCTTACGATCCATGTGGGCGATTCGCGCTGCTACCGCCTGCGGCAGAGCGAACTAACAAGCCTGACCCGCGATCATTCACTGTTGCAGATGCAGATCGACGCGGGACTGATCAGCCCCGAAAACGCGCGGTTTTCCAACATCAAGAACCTGATCACGCGGGCGGTGGGCATTGAAAGCATGGTTGAGCCGGAATGCAACGGCTATGACGTGGAAGAAGAAGACATTTATCTCTTCAGTTCCGATGGCTTGCACGATATGCTGCCGGAGCCGGAAATCGCCCTCATCCTCGACGCACACGCGGACGATCCGGATGCCGCCTGTATCCACCTGATCGACCAGGCCAACGCGCGCGGCGGCCATGACAATATTTCGGTCATCGTGGCAAAAGTATGCCCCTTAGAAGCGTAAAATTTTTTATAATGCGCACATAATTCAGTTTCCCTTGCGAAAGATTCGTAACAAAGGCATTTAGAAATGGCAAAACTGATACTTTCCATGGACGGCCTGGTCCTGAAAGAGATTGTGCTCGACAAGGAGCGCATTACCATCGGTCGGCGTCCTTCCAACGATGTCCAGATCAACAATCTTGCCATTTCCGGCGAACACGCCGCAGTCACGACCATCTTGGACGATTCTTTCCTGGAAGACCTGGACAGCACCAACGGCACGATGGTGAATGGCAAGGCCATCAAGAAGCGCGTCCTGCATCACAACGATGTCGTCACCCTGGGAAAATACTCCCTCAAATTCCTGAAAGATTCCGAAGAAGAAAAGCGGGCGCAGGAAGGCCGCATCGACATAACGGCATCCACGCCCGCCGCAAGACCGCCCGGTGCGGGTACGGCCTCGGATGCCACACTGAAACCGCACGACGCGGGCATGGCATCGGATGTCACCCAAAAGACCATGAGCATCACCTCGGCCACAACTCCCGCTGCCACGGTCAGCAATATCGGAATGGCCACGACCTTCGGCGCCACCGCCGTGGGCAGCGGCCACTTCCCCACGCTCGACCGCAACATCGATACCGACGAACCGGCAAACGAACCCAGTCCCGTCCAGCCCAATTCCAAGCCCGCCGCCAGCCCCACGCCCGCGCCTGAAACCATGGCGAGGGACGAGGATGTCATGCTGCATGAACTGGGCGCGCACGCCGTGCTTAAAATCCTGAACGGCAGCAACAAGGGTAAGGAATTGCCGCTCATCAAGGCGTTGAACACACTGGGACGCACGGGCATCCAGGTCGCCAGCATCGTCTGCCTGCCCCAGGGTTATGTCCTGAGGCACATCGAAGGCAAGCATCCGCCCAGCGTCAACGGCATTCCCATCAAGCAGGAACAACTGCTGAACGACGGCGACGTGCTGGAAATCATCGGTGTGCGCATGAAGTTCCGCCTGGAATTCTGAGCGCCATTTCATCGGATTTTACGGCCACGCCTGTGCAGATGTGATTGAAAGCGCCGGTCGAGGATGCGCCATCGGAAACGCCGAAGCTTCCGGATAAAAGACCGACTGGATTGCCATGGGTTTTGCCCTCGCAATGATGGGAAGGCGTGTTGTTGTGAGCACGACGCGACTTGGTACGCTCCTCGCTGACCTTCGCTAACCTATCGATGGTAAACGACTATTTTGAGCGTATGATGTTTATGGCATTTTATTCTGATGCGATTGCCCGGTTGCCGCATTTCCCCGGATGCCGTCCTTTTCCGTCATTCGTCTTCTGCAAGTCTCGAACAGGCATATTCCGGCGGCGACGGAGACGTTGAGGCTTTCCACGCTGCCGCGCATGGGAATGGAAACATGCTGATCGCATGTTTCCAGGGTCAGGCGGCGCAGTCCCTTGCCCTCCGCGCCCAACGCCCAGGCGATGGCGACAGGCCATTGGGCGGCATAGAGGCTTTGCGGCGCTTTGCTCGCCGCGCCGATGACGTGGATGCCGCGTTCCTTCAGTTCGCGCAGGGTGCGCGCCAGATTGGTGACGGTGATGTAGGGCACGCTTTCCGCCGCGCCGCAGGCGGTCTTGATGGCGGCATCGGTCAGTCCCACTGCCCTGTCCCTGGGCGCGATGACCGCATGGACGCCCGCGCCATCGGCAACGCGCAGGCAAGCACCGAGGTTGCGCGGGTCGGTGACGCCATCGAGCGTCAAAAGAAAGGGCGGCGTTTCCAGCGTGTCGAGCACATCGTCGATGAAAATCGCCTTGCGCTCGCCTTCCAGCCGCGCCATGACGCCCTGGTGACGTGCGCCCGGCAGCATGGCGTCGAGACGCTTGCCGTCAATGAGGTCAAGGCGAACGCGGTGACGCGCGATCTGCCCCATCAGGTCCCGTACTCGCTTGTCGCCCTTCTCATGCCGACCAGCATCGATCAGGATTTCCCTGACCGCTTCCGGATCATGGCGAAGTTTGGCGGCAACGGCATGAAAGCCAAAAATCAGGCGCGCGGACATCCGGGTTCCAGAAAACGAAAAGGAGACGATTGAACCACGAAGTCAAACCGCACCGACTTCAAATCCCGCCACGTTGCGCGCCTTCCCGCTGGATTCCAGTCCGGACGGGAAGGCAAACGGCGTTTTATCGACACAGCCGTCTTCCCGGATTTTTCGGAAGAGCGGGATGCCGATGGGCGTTTTTTGCGAGACATGGCGAGCGCGGGGAGGGATAGCGATGCCGGGATTATACCGCGAGGACTCGCCGGTTCCCGGCAATGCGGGATTAAGCTACACACTACCATGTATCTCCGAAATGCCAATAGCGTCGCGCTTCCTGCCGCCAGCGCCGAATGTCTATATGTCCTGGCGCGATGACCAGGATCAGCGCGCCGTCCCGGTCGGTGCGCAGGAAACCTGCGCCCTGGCGGACATAGCGTTCGACCACATCTGACCGCGGATGCCCAAAGCGGTTGCGGTAGCCGGTGGAAGCGATGGCCCATCGGGGATTCACGGCGGCAACGAAGGGCGGAGTGGAAGAAGTGCGGCTGCCGTGGTGCGGCACGAGGATGACATCCGAGGCCAGCGACGCCGGAAACTCTGCCAGCATCCTTCTTTCCTCGCGCGCGTAAAGGTCGCCAGTGAGCAGGATGCGTTGTCCCGGCGAGGTGGGTGTCGCGCCGACCGTGACCTTCAGGAGGCAACTGTCACCGTTTTCTCCCTTCAGGATTTTGCCGGGCGGCGGGTAGAGGAATTCAAAACGTACGCCGTCCCATTCCCAGTTTTGACCCTGGCGGCACAATTCGCCTTCCGTCCATTCCGGCACGGACGAAATGAGCTTTTCCACTTTTACGCCCGCGCGGACAGCGGCCATGCCGCCAGAATGGTCGTTGTCGCGGTGCGACACCACCAACGCGTCCAGTTTTGCGATGCCGCGCGCCGCGAGATAGGGAAGGATGATTTGCGTCCCCGCGTCGCGGCCTTCCTCGGCCTGGGCCTGGCTATCCGCCGCGACCGGGCCGTAGCCGGGACCCGCGTCGTAGAGCAGGCGATGTTGCGCGGTTTCCAGGAGCGCCGCCTGTCCTTGTCCGACATCCAGCACGGAAAGTCGGATATTTCCCGGCGCGACTTGCGGCGCGGGCGTGAAGAGGAGCGGGAGGAACATCACCAGCGCCGCGCCCTTTCCCGGCAAGCCGCGCGGCATCAACAACAGCAAGACGCCGCATCCGGCCAGCGCGACGCGCCACAGGGAAGGCGCGGGCGCTTGCCAGGTGAATCCCAGGGGGCCGTCCGCGAAGTATTTGAGCAGCGCCATCAAGGGCGTTAGGAGAAGATGCGTCCATTCCAGGAGCGGCGGAAAAATCCCGGAAAGCAGTGCGCCCAGAAGACAAAGCGGCGTGATGACGAAACTTATCCAGGGAATCGCCAGTAAATTGGCGAGCGGCGAATTGAGCGGAAACCGCTGGAAAAAGAAAAAAAGCAGCGGCAAGGTCGCCAGCATGGCTGCCCATTGCGCGCGCGCGAAGGCCACAATCCAGTCACCCAACCGCTGTCGCAAGGGTTTTTTCTCCCAGCTTTTCCCTGTGTTCCCCTCTGTGGAGGATGGCTTGCCGCGCCAGGCGTGCAATCCTACCCAGCAAATCGCCGCGACCGTACAAAAGGAAAGCCAGAATCCGCTTGCCAGCACCGCCCACGGGTCGAAGAGCAATACGCCGATCAAGGCCAGAAGCAGGATGCGCCCCAGCCCGATGCGCCGCTCCAGGAGGAGGGCGATCGCCACGAACAACAGCATCAGTGTGGCGCGCTGCGCGGGAACGTTCAGGCCGGAAAGCAGCGCGTAGCACACCGCCGCCAGCGCGCCGCCCAAAATGGCGAGGCGTTGCGCGGGCAGCAGGAGACAAAGGCGCGGCAAACGCCGCCACAGCCCGTTCAGGAGCCAACCCGTCAGCATCGCCACCAGCGTGACGTGCAGGCCAGAAATGCTCATCAGGTGCGTCGTGCCGGTACGGTTGAAGACGTTCCACTGCGCGCGCGGGATACTGTCCTGATCACCGATGGCCAGCGCCGTCAGGATGCCGCCATAGGGCTTGCCCTCCAGCGTTTGCAGGAAATGATCGCGCGCCGTTTCGCGCAGCCGGTGCACGACGGTCATGGGCGGCCAAGCACTCATGCCCCGGAAGACTGGCGCGGGATCATTACGGACATAACCAGTGGCGCGCAGGTTGCGCTCCAGGAGCCAGACTTCGTAATCCATGCCATGCGGATTCATGCGTCCATGCGGACGTTTCAGACGCACGGTGAATTCATGCCGTTCTCCGGCGCGGGGCGGCGGATATGGATTGATGTCGCGCTCGCGCCAGCCGCGCGTATAAAAATTCAGCCACAACCGCGCGGGAACCTGCGCTTCCGGCGTCAATACCGCTTCCACCTGAAAGACGAAGCGCACCCCGCGATCAAAGCGCGCCGGCAGGGAAACCACCACGCCGGCCACGCGCACGTCCTCTCCTTCCCACGTGGCGGGCAAGGCGTCGGCAAGCCGCGATTCCGCCCGCCACGCCGCCCATCCGTATCCCGTCATGATTCCCGCGCAGAACGCCAGCAAGAACGCGCCGGCGCGAAAGAAGGCGCGAACGCGGACAGGCGACGCCGCGACGAGAAAGCCGCACAACCCGGCGAGTATCCATATCCATGCCGCCTGCGGCAAATCCGTCCGCGTCTGCAAGAGGCAGACGCCCAGAGCAAAGGCCAGCAAAAAGACGGGAAAGCAGCGCATGGGCGGCAGCGGATTGGCCGCGCGAGTTTTTGTTTCCCCGTTTTTGTCTTCCGTCATTCGAATCGACCATTCACCAGATGGCAAATGTCGTCCATGTGTTTTGCCAGTTCGAGATCGTGGGTGACGACGATCAGGCTGGCATGGCGTTCGCGGGTCTGGGCGCGCAGCAGGTCGAACACTTGCCGCGCCGTATGCGCGTCGAGGTTGCCGGTGGGTTCATCCGCCAGGATGCAGGCGGGACGCGTCACCAAGGCGCGGGCGATGGCCGCCCGCTGGCGTTCGCCGCCGGAAAGCTCGCCGGGACGATGCGTCAGCCGTTCGCCCAGCCCCACGGCGGTCAGCATCTCCGTGGCCGCCGCCCGCGCTTCTTTGGCTTCGACCCGGCGGATCAGGAGCGGCATGGCGACGTTGTCCAGCGCGGAAAATTCCGGCAAAAGGTGGTGAAACTGATAGATGAATCCCAGGTTACGGTTGCGCCAATGGCAGCGGGCGTTTTCCGTCTGCGTGGAAAAATCCTGTCCCATCAGGCGCACCATGCCCGTATCCGGCGTATCCAGTCCGCCCAGGAGGTGCAGCAGGGTACTTTTGCCGGAACCGGAGGCGCCGACTATCGCCCGAGTTTCCCCGGCATTCACCCGCAGGTTCACATCGGAGAGCACAGTGAGCGCGTTTTTGCCTTCTCGAAAAGTCTTGCCCAGATGTTGGCAGGAGAGCACTTCGCCATCGTTGCGAGCAACCTGCGGCGCGGCAAAGATGTTCTCACTCATAGCGCAGCGCCTCCGCCGGTTGCAGGCGAGAAGCCCGCCAGCTTGGATACAGGGTCGCCAGCAAGGTCAGCGTGAAGGCGATTCCGGTCACGGTCAGCACGTCGCCCCATTGCAGGTCGGAAGGGAGTTGCGAGATGTAATACACGTCCTTGGCGAGAATCTGCGTTCCCAGTAACGCTTCGATCCACGGCACCACGACATCGATGTTGAGCGCCAGTTGCACCCCGCCGATCACGCCTAGCGCCAGGCCGACAGAGCCGATCAGGGTGCCGTGGATGATGAAGATGGCCATGACGCTGCCGGATTTCGCGCCCAGCGTCCGCAGGATAGCGATGTCGGCTTCCTTGTTGGTGACGGACATCACCAGCGTGGAAACGATGTTGAAGGCCGCCACCGCCACGATCAGCGAGAGGATGATGAACATCACGTTCTTTTCGATTTGCACGGCGCGGAAGAAATTGGCGTGACTTCTCGTCCAGTCGGTGAAGTAGGCGTTGACACGCACCATCCCCGCCAGATCGCGCGTGACTTTCGGCGCGGCAAAGATGTCGGCGATTTTCAGGCGTACGCCGCTGACCGCGTCTTCCATCTGATAGAGGCGCTGCGCGTCTTCCAGATGCATCAGGGCGAGCGCGGAATCATATTCGAACATGCCCGCCTCGAAGATGCCGACCACGGTAAACGCCTTCATTCGCGGCGTCATGCCCAGCGGTGTCGTCATGCCCTGCGGCGCGATCACCGTGACCTTGTCGCCCCGCTGCACCCGCAGGGCGCGCGCCACCTCCACGCCCAGCACCAGCCCGAATCCGCCGGAACGCAGGTCGGCAAGATTGCCCGCTTTCATGTATCCGGCAAAGTCCGCCACGTTTTCTTCTTCTGCCGGCAATATTCCGCGCGCCAGGATGCCGCGCACTTCATGATTCGCCGCGAGCATGGATTGCGCCTGCACATAGGGCGCGACCGCCAGCGTCATCGGATGCGTCACCGCGGTTTCGGCCACTGCCCGCCAGTCGCGCAAGCGCCCTTCTGTTCCCTCGATCTGCACATGCGCCGCCACGCTCAAAATGCGAGTCCGCAGTTCCTTCTGGAAGCCATTCATGACGGAAAGCACCACAATCAACGTCATGACGCTCAACGCCACGCCCAGGATGGAACTGAACGAAATGAAGGAAATAAAATGATTCCGCCGCCGGGCGCGGGTATAACGCAAGCCAATGAGAATTTCGTACATGTTGACATTCAGTGTCGAAGATCAGGGCGCAGGATACCAGAAGATGACTCTCACATGGCGGTGGCAGAAGACAGGAGTCAGAGGACAGAAAAGCTACCGGCGCTTCGCGCCGCGGGTTGGCTTCCGGATTGTCGTGTCGTTGCGCTCTGGAGAATGATGTCCTCCTCACCCGGCGCCTTGGTCGTCCTCGGAAGCGATTTCCTCAAAAGTTTGCGCCTCTTGTCTCCCGGACTTCCGGAAAAGATACAATTCGCGCTTTGCCGCCTTGTCTGGAGTCCATTCCCATGCTTGATATTCAACTGCTCCGCAATCAACTCGACGACGTTGCCCTGATTCTGGCGCGGCGCGGCAAGGCCATCGACTTTTCGGAATTTTCCGCGCTGGAGGCCGAGCGCAAGACCTTGCAGGCGCGTACCCAGAAGTTGCAGAACCAGCGTAACATGCTTTCCAGAGAGATTGGCATCCAGAAAGGCAGGGGCGAGCCGGTCGACGCGCTCCTGGCGCAGGTGGCCGACAACAAGCGCGAACTGGAGGCAGCGCAGGCGCGGTTGAATAGGCTTCTGGAATCGCTGGACGCCATCTTGTCGACGCTTCCCAACCTGCCGCACGATTCCGTTCCCATCGGCGCGGATGAAAAAAGCAATGTGGAGATCAAACGCTGGGGCGCGCCGCGCGTCTTCGATTTTCCCGCGCGCGATCACGTCGAACTGGGTGAAGCCGCGAAGGAAATGGACTTCATTGCCGCCGCGAAGATTTCCGGCGCGCGCTTCGTGGTGTTGCGGGGCTTTTGGGCGCGGCTGCAACGGGCGCTGATCCAGTTCATGCTCGATACGCACACCGCCGAACATGGCTACACCGAAGTGTATGTCCCCTATCTGGTGAATCGGGAAAGTCTCTACGGTACCGGACAGTTACCCAAGTTCGAGGAAGACCTGTTCAGGACGCCCAGGGGCGAAAACGAAGCGCCGCTTTACCTGATTCCCACTGCGGAAGTCCCGGTAACCAACCTGACGCGTGGCGAAATCCTCGCCGCCGAATCCCTGCCCCTGAAATTCGTCTGTCACACGCCCTGTTTTCGTTCCGAGGCCGGTTCCGCCGGACGCGACACGCGCGGCATGATTCGCCAGCATCAGTTCGAGAAGGTGGAACTGGTGCAGATTGTGCATCCTGAAAAATCCTGGGAAGCGCACGAGGAATTGACCCGTCATGCTGAAATCATCCTGGAAAAGCTGGAGCTACCCTATCGGCGCGTCGTGTTGTCTACGGGCGACATGGGCTTTGCCGCCGCCAAGACCTACGATCTGGAAGTCTGGCTGCCTGGGCAGAACGCCTATCGGGAAATTTCTTCCTGCTCCAATTTTGGCGATTTCCAGGCCAGAAGGATACAGGCGCGCTTTCGCAACGAAAAAATGAAGCCGGAACTCGCGCATACCCTGAACGGATCGGCGCTGGCCGTAGGCCGGACTTTGGTAGCGATCTGCGAAAACTACCAAAACGCCGACGGCAGCATCCGCGTTCCCGATGTCCTGAAACCCTATGTTTCAAGATGACGGGCGTCAAAAACGGGAAAGGCGCTCGGATCGTCCGTGAGACGCGCCCGAATCCGCCTTCGTCATAAAACGGGCATTTGAGTTCAGCGCGGCGTCCGCAACCGGCTGCCTGCCGCGCCACTGCTCGATGGCGTGGATTCGCGCCGCGCACACCTTCAGCGCCTCCGCTTCTGCGTCTCGTCCGCTCTTTCGATACATGGTCGCCAAATCCTCAAGGTTCGTGGCGACATTGGGGCGATCAGGGCAAAGCGTCTTCTCCCAGATCGCCAACGACAGACTGTAGGGCGGCTCGGCATCGACGTAGTCGCCCTGGGCATGGTAGAACAAGGCCAGATTGTTCGGGCTTATGGCCACATCGGGGCGCTCGGTGCCGAACGCCTTCTCCCAAATTGCCAGTGCGCACCTGATGCCACAGGCTGTTGGGATGTTCGCGTTCGAATCGCTTCCAGGGCTTGGCCGCTTCTCTGGCGGCGGGCTCGACCAGCTCATGGCGATGCAGGATGTGCGTGACCCGTACTGGGGGCGACCCGCAGCTGCCTGTCCCGCGCGATCTTGCGCCCGCCCCAGGCCGGATGCGCCTGCCGTATCGAGCGCACGGCCTCTTCCTCCGCCGCCGGACTCTTCCGCGGTGAGCGCAACCGACGCCGCGGGCGATCCCGCAACGATTCCGCCGATTCGCCATCGCAGCGCCTGAGCCACTTGTAGCCGGTCTCGCGGCTGATCCCG
>JAIRMN010000169.1 GCA_031258715.1 Zoogloeaceae bacterium | reverse complement strand
ATCAAAAGCGCGGCGCGACATGGAATGCTCCCTCCCTTGTCATTCTCAGGCGCGCAGCGACGAAGCAATCCAGATGCGTAACCCGCGGCACAAAGCGCCGGTAACTTTTCTGTCCTCTGTCTTCTGATTCCTGTTTGACGCGGACGGCGTTACTTTGGCTTTTGTTCCCTGGCCATCGCGTTTTTCAGGAGGGCGCGGTTGCCGAGGAGGGTGATGCTCTGGCGGGCGCGGGTGAGGGCGGTGTAGAGGAGTTCGCGGGTCATGAGCGGGTTTTCCGTTCCCGGAAGCAGGAGTGCGACGTGGTCGAATTCCGAGCCTTGCGCCTTGTGTACGCTCATGGCAAACGCGCTTTCCCAGGCGGGCAGGCGGGAAAGCGGCAGCCAGCGGTAGTCCCTGGCGTCATGGGCGGGGAAGCAGGCAAAGAGCGCGTCGTCCTCGCCGCGTTCCAGGAGAATGCCGATGTCGCCGTTGAATAGATGAAGTGTGGCGTCGTTTCGCCGGATCAGAATGGGCTGGCCTGGCAATAGGCCGTCGTCCCTTTCGCGCCGGGATCTCCCGAATGCGGCCAGCGCTGCGCCAAGCGCGCGATTGACGCCAGAGACGCCGCGCTCGCCTTCACGCACGACACAGAGCGCGCGAAAACGCTCCAGCGCCTGGAAAAGCGGCTTCGGGTCATTGCCGACTTGCCATTTCGAGAGCGCCTCCCAGTATGCCGCGTATCCTGCCGCCAACCGGTCGTCTTCGGCGGAAGCGCGCGTGCCGCCGCTGGATTCCAAGTAGCAAAGTTCCACGTGTTTCTGATCCAGCAAGGCGAGCGCCGCCTGCGCCTCTCCCGCCGCCAGGTGTCGCGCCAGGCGGCCCAGCGGAGATTCCGGAGGAAAACGCCGGCTTTGGGTAAGCGAAATGACCGCGTCCTGGAATGGCGATGGCGTGACGTCTTCGGCGTCATTTGCGCGGACGGGTTCCGCCTCTCCGGTAAGTTCGGCGATCGCGGCGCGGGTGGCGGCGCTCAGGTCTGTGCATGTCTGGAAGGCAGTGAAGATGGAACCGGCTTCCACGGCCTGGAGTTGCGCCCTGTCGCCCAACAGGATCAGCCGGGCGCGAGGCGGCAGGGCGGCGCAAAGCTGGTGGGCGAGCATAAGATCGAGCATCGAGGCTTCGTCGACCACCAGCACGTCGAGCGCCAGCGGGTTCCCGGCGTGATGGCGCGCCGCGCCGCCCTCCACGTCCAATCCCAGGAGCCGATGCAGGGTGACGGCGTTGGGCGGCAGGCGGCGGACGATTTCCGGCGGCAAATCCTGGGCGCACAGACGCATGGATTCCTGTATCCGCGCCGCCGCTTTGCCGGTGGGCGCGGCGAGCGCGACGCGCAGTGCCGGGGCGTCCGCCAAGAGACAGGCGAGCAGGCGGGCGACCGTGAAGGTCTTGCCGGTGCCGGGGCCGCCGCTGATGACGACCAGACGCCGCAACAGCGCCAGCGCCACGGCGCGTCTTTGTTCGTCCTCCGCGCCCTGGGCGGCGAGCGGCGGAAAGAGCCGCGCCAGCATCTGCCGCGCCCCTTCGCCGGGCGGCGGCGGCACGGCATGGTGACGCGCCAGCAGACCGGCGTCCAGACGCGCTTTTGCGAAAAAATAACGCGCCAGATACAAATGTCCCGCGTCATCCATGATCAATGGCCTGCCGCTGCTCGAGTCTCCCGCGACGCCGCTTTCGCGAAGCGCGGCGGCATCCAGCGATAGATCGGCGAGCGCGATGCGGATTTCACCCTCCGAGGCCGCCAGCGCCAGCGCGAATCCAGCTTTTTGGGCTGCTTCGACGCTGGCGTCCGGCGCGTGCTGCGCCCAGCGGCGGCATTGGTCGGCGAAAGCGCGCGCCAGCAGGCGGTTGTTCGAGGTCATGCGCGACGCGCCGCCAAGAGAATGGCCTCGGCAAACCGGGGCATCAGGGCGAAGGGAAAATCGTGTCCCATGCCTGGCAGCGCCCACAATTCCGCCGTGGGAATGGCTTTTGCGACATCCACGCCGCAAGCGAGGGGAATCAACGGATCTTCCTTGCCGTGCAGCACCATGACGGGAACGCGGATTCCCGCGAGCAGGGGACGCTGGTCGCCGCCGGTCATCAGCGCCGCCAACTGGCGGGCGACGCCCGCTGGATGAAAGCCGCGCCGGAACTCGAAGGTGAACATGGCCTCCAGTTCCGCCTCCGGCGTGGGATAGCCGGGACTCATCAGGGTCTGTTGGCGGCGGATGGCGTCCCTGACGATGACTTTTTCGCCATGCGGAAAGGGCAGGGGCGCGACGAGCGCCTGTTGCGCCGCTGGCGTGGGCGGCGGCAACAGGGGATTGCCAGAAGAAGACATGATGGACGTGAGCGACAGACAACGCGCGGAATGACGCGCCGCGATGATCTGTCCGATCATGCCGCCCATTGAAGCGCCCACGACATGCGCTTTTTCGATGCGGAGCGCGTCCAGCAAGGCAATGGCGTCGGCGGCCATGTCCGCCAAGGTATAGGGCGGCGCGGGGATCCGCCCCGCGAGAAACCGCGCCAGAGGCGGCACGTCCAGCGCATCCAACCTGGAAGAAAGCCCGATGTCGCGGTTATCGAAACGAATGACCCGATAACCCGAACCGACAAGCCGATCAACGAGCGGCTGCGGCCAACGGGTGAGCGGCGTCCCCAATCCCTGGATAAGCAAAATCACGGGCGCGTCTTCCGTCCCGCAACATTCGGTTTCAAGAGACAACGCGCCTATATTGACCAGGGACATGGGGATCAGGAATCGGAGTTTCGGGCATTATGAACTTGTCCCGTAAGGACGGACGCTAGGAAACACGAAGTCAAATGGCGTGCTTGAGCCTCCTTTCGTAGTCCTTGGGTGACAGGTATCCGGACGCGGAGCGCGAACATGTCGGATTATAGAAGCTGTGGATGCAGTTGGCGATAGCGGGGCAGGCAGCGGCCTTGCTCTCATGGATGCCTGCGGCTTCCTCTCGTTCCTGAGCGTGGCGAAGAAGCTCTCGTCCACCACGTCGTCCCGGCAGTTGCCCTTGTGGTTCATGCTCGACGCGAAGGCGCGCGCGTCGCATTCGTCCATCGCCGCGAAGCGCGGTTTCGGAAAAGCCGCATGACCGCGCGAAACGCCCGGATAACCGAAGTGTTGGGCGTTCGCCTTCTCGTCGGGCATTCCCAGCGAGGAACCATCAATGGCCATCACTCGCAAACCCGCGTACCGGACGCCAGGCATCTGTGCCGGGCCATTGGGACAAACTTCTTCCCGATACAGTTGCCGAAACGGTGCCGCGCCCACTTGCCCACGGGGTTGCGAAAGAGCGCCTTTGGCTGCCATCGCCCTAAAAAGACCTCCATCACCCAACAACGGGCGCAACCCTTCGCATTGGCATAGAGCGCCAGCGCCATCACGAAATACATCAGCCCTTCGCGCGGCAAGCCACGCTGCCGCCTGCTCTGCGCACATCATGGGACACCAAGGCTTGCCGCGCCTTCTCCAACGGGCAATCCAGCGCCAGAAACCCAAGGGTCAGATAGTCCGCCAGCCTCGCGCCTATCGGCAACACCGCCTTGCTCCTCGCCATCTCACACCCTCCGCCAATGACCAAAAATGGAGTATCCAAACAGTATTGTTCCTAAACCTGCGGCTTGATAGGCCGATAATTTTTCTGTCCTCTGATTCCTGACTCCTGATCCCCCGATTGCCTTATCGCGAGGCATCGTCTAGCATTGTGTCCTTGAGTTCAAACGATGGAGTGCATGATGTTCCGTAATCTTGTCGCGTGGTTTCGGCGCAAGCGGGAAGCGCGCGCGGCGGCGGTCATGTTTGAGCGGAAGGTCATTGTCGACTTCAATGAAGAAGGCATTTCCGCCGCTTATCCGGACGGCGTAACCCAGGCCATTGCGTGGTCTGCCGTCGAGTGTCTTGCCATCGTGACCAATGATAGCGGGCCTTGGGATACAGATGTCTGGTGGCTTATCGAGGGAAAGGAAACGCGTTGCGCCTATCCGCAGGGCGCAACCGGCGATTCGGCGGCGTTGGAAGAATACCAGAGGCGTTTTCCCGGATTCAGCGACATCGCGGTCATCGAAGCGATGGGGTCTACGTCGAACGCCCGGTTCGTATGCTGGGAACGAAGCGCCCAGTTGCAGACCTACCAGGCTGGTGAGAAACCCCGCCCCCTTGCGTAAATTTGATT
>JAIRMN010000124.1 GCA_031258715.1 Zoogloeaceae bacterium | reverse complement strand
TAAACCCACAGAAGAGACAGGCTGTACCGCGCTTCCCGAAATGCCCCCAAACACTGAGGCATGGGGGCAAACTCAATATATAAGAAGACGGAGGATAGAAAAGCTACCGGCGCTTTGCGCCGCAGGTTACACATCTGTCGCGCCGTGCTTCGCAACAACGCGCCTCCCTCGTCAAAAGCGAGCGCAGCGAAGCAATCCAGAAGTCAGCCTGCGGCGGCAAAGCCGCCGGTAACTTTTTTGTCTTCTGTCTTCTGATCCCTGTAGCCTGAAATTGTGCAATGTCCTAGCGATGTGGTAGCGTACCGCATTGTAGAAAACGAATCGGGGTTTTGCGCGTTTTGCATATCGCCGGAACCCTCTGGATGGAGCCATGAACGAACGCGCTTGGAAACCCAATGTCACTGTCGCTGCGCTTGTCCTGCGCGATGGCAGGTTTTTGTTGGTGGAGGAGGAAACCGAAGCGGGCATTCGCATAAACCAGCCTGCCGGGCATCTGGAGCATGGCGAAACCCTATTGGAAGCCGTCGTCCGCGAATGCCGGGAAGAAACCGGCTATGACTTCCATCCCCAATCGCTGGTGGGGATCTATCTGCGTCCGGGCGCGCAAGGCAGGATGACTTACCTGCGCTTTGCCTTTGCGGGCGAAGTGGTCGGCTACGATCCCGAAAGCCCGCTGGATACGGGCATCATCGCCGCGCGCTGGATGACGCCGGAAGCCTTGCGCGCGGCACAGGAAAAGCTGCGCAGTCCCATGGTGCAGGAATGCGCGCTGGACTATCTGGCCGGACGGCGTCTCCCTTTGAGGATATTGCGATGAATCTAAAAACGCGCCCTTCCCGTCCGGGCTGCCCCTGGCTTCTCCCGATGACGCTTTGCCTGTCGCTCTTCGCGCTTCCCGCGCGCGCGCAAACGGCGGCGGGCGAGGCGGAGATCGAGCTTTGCTTCAATTACGGTTGTCTTACCCGCCAGACGGTCGTCTTTTCCGCCGAACGATTCGGGGCGGCGACGCGGGAATTGGCGAGCGCCCGGAACGCCGATGAGGAACGCGAGCGTCTGGCGCAGGCGGTGGGACGTCTGTACGCGCTGGCTGCGGAGCAAACGCCGATTGGCGCGGATCGGGGCGGCAATTTCGAGGACGGGGGCGTGTTCGGGCGCATGGATTGCATCGATCATTCGCAAAACACCAGCGCCTTTTTGCGCCTTCTGGCGGAACGCAATCGGTTGCGCTGGCACCGGGTATTGCCGCCCGTGCGCCGCCTGCGGTTTTTCCTGTTACAACATTTTTCGGCGCTGATCGAGGAAATCGAAGACGGTAAACACTATGTCGTCGATAGCTGGTTCGCGGATAATGGCGAACCCGCCATCATTTTGTCGCTGGCGGACTGGGAAAAGGGAGAAGGGCCGGATGTCTGAAAAAACCGTGGTCGTTGGGCTTTCCGGAGGCGTGGATTCCTCGGTGGCGGCGCTGCTCCTGAAACAGCAGGGCTACCGGGTGACGGGCCTCTTCATGAAGAACTGGGAAGACGACGACGATGACGCCCATTGCGCCACGCGCCAGGATTTGATCGACGTGATGAGCGTCGCCGACGTGCTGGGCATCGACGTGGAAGTCGTCAATTTCGCCGCCGAATACCGCGAGCGGGTGTTTGCCGAATTCCTGGACGAATACCGGGCGGGACGCACGCCGAACCCGGACGTGCTCTGCAATTCCGAAATCAAGTTCAGGGCATTTCTCGATCACGCGCTCGCGCTGGGCGCGGATGGCATCGCAACCGGACATTACGCCGAAGTGCGCGAAAACGACGGACGCCATCAACTCCTGAAGGCCGGGGACGGCAACAAGGATCAGAGCTATTTTCTCTATCGCCTAGGCCAGGCGCAACTCGCCCGGACCCTGTTCCCGCTTGCCCGTCTCAACAAGCGCGAAGTGCGCAAAATCGCCGCCGACGCGGGATTGCACGTCGCCCTCAAAAAGGATTCCACGGGAATCTGCTTCATTGGCGAGCGTCCGTTCAAGGCCTTCCTCGCCCGTTACCTGCCGCCGCAAAAAGGCGAGATTCGCCGTTTTGACGACGATCGTCTGCTGGGCGAGCACGACGGCCTGATGTACCACACCCTTGGACAACGCAAGGGACTGGGCATCGGCGGGCAAGCCGAAAACTCAAGCGGCGCGCATGAAGCCTGGTTCGTCGCGGGCAAGGATATAGCGAGAAACGTGCTTTATGTCGTGCAGGGTCACGATCATCCGGCGCTGTTGCGCGACAGGCTCATCGCCCGCCGGCTTTCCTGGATCGCCGGGGAAGCGCCGCGTCCGCATTGGGTCTATGCCGCCAAACCGCGTTATCGCAGCGAAGACGCGCCCTGCGCGCTGGCGAGCGTCGACGATGCAAGCTGCACGCTCGACTTCGCCCAACCGCAATGGGCCTTGACGCCGGGGCAATCCGTGGTGTTGTATGAAGGCCGGGTCTGCCTGGGCGGCGGCATCATCGAATCCGCCGAAAACATTGCGGAAAAGAGGAAAGCGGCATGATGTCCGATGCAACGCCCCTTTGCGGTGTCGAACTGGAAATCTTCATGAATCGTCTCGAAAACGAGATGGGCGAGCGCATGGCCAGCGGCGATCCCAGGGAGATTGACCTGCGGGCGCGTCTCTTGGCCCGTCCCCTGCGGGCGGATAGCCTAGAAGCCATCGGACGGCTGCATACCCTGTGGATGTGGGCGGGCGACGCAAAAGCGGCGATGGATGAAATCGAGACGGACGGCGCGGCACTCCTGGCGGCCATACCTGTCGAAGAGCAGGCGGACGCGAAGATGACGCTGGCCTTGTTCCGCTTGGAAGTGGCGGAACATTTCGCGGACGAGGCGGCGATGCGCGCGGGTATTGCCGAGGCGCGCCTCCTGTCGGAAGCGCCGGGATTGCGCGTGGCGTGGCATCTGCATAATCCGGTCTTGTCCCGGCTCATGCGTTGCCCACCGGACATCGCGCTGGAGGCCAGCCATCTGTGCCGCGAACTGGAGGCGCGTCTATCCAGGCAGGAATCGCGCGCCGACTGCGACACGGCGCGATTCTTCATCCGCAACGCCAGAATCCAGGCGGACAGCCACGAAATGGAGGCGGCAAGGGCGGCGGGCGCAGAGGCCGTCGCCGCCTTGCGCGCTGCGACGGATAAATCGGATGTCAAGCTGGAACATTGGCTACAGGCGGGCGACGCACTGATCGAATTTGCGCCGGAACAACTGGAAACCATCCGGTCAGCTGTCCTCGCCCTAGGTAAATCCTGTTCGCTGCCGCAACAGCGGCAGGTGGAAGTGCGTTTGGCAAGGCTTGCGGCGCGCGCGCGTTACGCCTTGTGCGACCTGGAAGGCGCCTTGGCCGGTTGCGAGGCAGCGCGTTACAGCCTGGCGGCGAGCGGCGGCTACGCAGACGATTTCATCGAATACGAACTGCCCTGGCTGATGGAAGCCGATTACCGGGAAAAAGCCGGGCAGCGGGCCTTTTTCCATATCTATTTCTTGGGCGCGACGACCGAAGGAATGCGGGAATGGGTCTTGCGCCTGGTCCATGAACGCCTCGCCGACGCGACGGATACCTCGGTGTGGTGGCCCTTGTGCGTGATGCGCGCGGCGCAGGCTTTCGGCAATCTGGAAAAACTCCTCTCGGTTGCGCCGAAGGAAGCCTTGGGCGAAATTTCCGCCGTGCACCAAGCGATCTTCGGTACGCTGAAAATGACGGACTGGGATGCGCTGACCGTGAAAACGCGCACGGAAACCCTGTCGTCGCTGGAAGCCCTGTCGCCGCTGACCGCCCTGAAGGATCGGGTGTTTGCGGCGGCGCGCAACCTGGCAGAAAGCCGTTCCCCGCGCCATCCGTGGGTTCGGCGGCTGGTCGCCCTGCAGGACAAGGAAATGGAGCGCACCGACGCGTCCACCGCCCTGATGCAACTGGAAGTCGCCATCCGGGAAGGCGTCATCCAGGACGCCTGGACACTGATCGCCCTCATGCGCCTGCGCCTTGAGGTGCTGGGGCTGGCGGAGGCGTTTCAACGTCCGTTGCCGCCGATACATAACGGAATGGCCCTTTATGGCCTCGCCCAGGCGCTGCCGGAAATGCTGGAAAAAGATTTCATCATGGAGCGGACAGTGCTCGACGACCAAGAACAGGCCGAACTGGACCGGCTGTCGCTCGCCATGCAGCGCGCGCTGTACGAACAGGGCAAGGCGCGCATGGAAGTGTATTTCAGGACGGGCAAGGGACATCCGCATGAAGGCAATCCGCACCTCTATTCCCTGCTGTGCAACAGCCTTGCAGTCCTCTACCGCGCGGACGGACGCTATTCGGACGCCATCGCGCTGCACCGCCTGGGCATTGCCGCCAGTCCCTTCGCCGAACATTACCAGGGGATACTGGATTGCTACTGGAACCTGAATGACAATGACAACATCGTCGAAGCGGCGGAGCGGCTTTGGCATTACGCGGCGTCTTACGGCTATGGCCGCCATGATCCCAACCTGTACGCGGGCCGGGTCGCCAAGGCGCTCTATCGCCTGGAGCGCGACAAGGAAATCGCCGTCTGGCTGAAACGGCTGTTGAGTTGGCAACGGAAAAACGGCGCGGGCAAAGAAAAGCTGGAAAAGCGCCTGCCCAATGAATTCCTGCGCGCGCGGCTGGAAGTGGCCTGTTACATGTTTCGTGTCCACGCGGACAAGTGCATGGCGCTGTGGCGGCGCATCAAGACGCAGGTGGACGCGAGTGAGGACGCCATGGTACACGCCGCCAGCGGCGATTTGATGCACGGCTGCAAACAGTACGCGCAAGCCATCCCGCACTACGAACGCGCCCTGGAACTCAACCGCGCCCGCGGCAGCGACCGCGACGAAACCCTGGAAGAGGCCATCCTCAAACGCCTGGAAGATTACCGCGCCCAAATCGGGACGAAAACCGGAAACAAACCGTGGTGGAAAGTCTGGTGACGGGGGTAGAGGACAGAAAGACAGAAAAGTTACCGGCGCATCGAGCCGCGGGTTACGAATCTGGATTACTTCGTCGCTTCGATCCCGAGAATAACGGGGTTGGACGCGTTTCAGGTCGCGCAGCCCCCATGACAACGCTCCCCTCCCGTCATTCTCCGGAACGAAGCAATCCAGTCGGCCTTTCCGTCGGCTTCGGCGTTTCAGGAGACAGAGTGATCCTGTCCCCCCAAAAAAATGGACGTCAGGAAGCGATAATTACATCGACATTGCGACCTGGAGGTTCACATGCAAATTTCCCGTCGTCGTTACACAGACGACTTCAAGATGGAGAGCGAATCAACCCGGCTGCTGACTGAGAAGGCCACGATCGGGATGGCGCGCGAAATCCTGAAAAAAGCGACGGCCTTCTTCGCCGGGACGTCCAAATGAGATAAGCCTTCGTCGCGCGAGAACGGACTCGCCATCTGGCCCGGCAGGTGTTCCTGGATGCCTGTTCAGCCTCTCCGGTGGGCAACCTCTTGTTCCACTCCGATCGCGGCAGCCAGCGCGCCAGCGGCGACCCCGGCAAGACCCTGGCCGCGCGCGGCTTCGCGCCGGGCATTAGCGACAGCCCTTCAGGGCTGTCGCTAATGCCATTGGGAAGGGGTTTCTCTCCCCTCCCAAATGGCTACGGTCGAAACCCCGGCCTTCAGGCCGGGGTCTCAACCTTTGCAGCGCCCTGAAGGGCGGAGTTTCAAACCGGAGTTAGTTTTTAGATGAAATACATTGATGAATTCCGCGATGGCGATCTGGCTCGGCGGCTGGCCAGAAATCTTCATGCCGAAGTCGATCCCCGGCGTCGTTATCGCTTCATGGAGTTTTGCGGTGGGCATACGCACGCCCTTTCCCGGCATGGCCTGATCGACCTCTTGCCGCCGCAGGTGCGCATGATTCACGGGCCGGGCTGTCCGGTCTGCGTCCTGCCCATTGGCCGCGTCGATCAGGCGATCTGCATGGCGCGCGCGCACCGGGTGACGCTTTGCGCCTATGGCGATTGTCTGCGCGTGCCCGCTTCCGGCCGTTCCTCACTGGCGCGCGCCAAGGTGGAAGGAGCGGATATCCGCATGGTGTATTCCACCGAAGAGGCGCTGGCGCTGGCGCGGCGGCATCCTGAAAAACCCGTGGTGTTCTTTGCCATCGGGTTTGAAACCACCACGCCGCCTACGGCGGTCGTCATCGAACAGGCCGCCGCCGAAGGCCGCGACAACTTTTCCGTGCTCTGCTGCCATGTGCTCACCCCGGCGGCCATCGCCGGCATTCTCGACGCGCCGGGAAAACCGGAACTGGAAGGTATCATCGGCCCAGCGCACGTATCGACCATCATCGGCAGCGCGCCTTACGAATTCGTGCCGGAACGTTACGGCAAGCCGCTGGTCATCGCGGGTTTCGAACCACTGGACATGTTGCAGGCCATCCTCATGCTGATACGCCAGGTCAACGCCGGATGCGCCCGCGTGGAAAACGAATTCACCCGCGCCGTGAGCCGGGAAGGAAATCGCAAGGCGCGGGCGCTGGTGGAAAAAATCTTCGTCCGCCGTCCCGCGTTCGAATGGCGCGGCCTCGGCAGCCTGCCCGACAGCGCCTTGCGGATCAGGCCTGAATACGCCCGTTTCGACGCCGAACTGCGCCATCCGACGCCCTATGTCCCTGTTCCCGACCACAGGGCCTGCGAATGCCCCGCCATCCTGCGCGGCGCGAAAGAACCCCGCGACTGCAAGGCGTTCGCCATCGCCTGCACGCCGGAATCGCCCCTGGGCGCCTGCATGGTTTCCGCCGAAGGCGCCTGCGCCGCGCACTATGTCTATAGACGACAGGAAACCGCGGAATCCTGAAAGCGCGCGCCGCCGATCATTCGAGATGGGTCATTTCATGCGCCCAGGCCAACGCCTCAAATGTGGCGAGGGTGACGGCGCGATCGGAGAGTCCCAGGCGGGCGGCGCGCTGGGCGATGTCTTCCGGGTTCATGCGCTCGCAGGCCTCCGCCAGTTCCAGATAGTGCGCCAACAACCCTTCGCGCCGCGTCAGGGCGGCGGAGACCGACGGTGGAATCAGGACTTTTTGCGTCAGGGTTTCCAGCGGCTCGTCCATGAGCTTGTCGAGCAGGGAAAAGAGACCCGTCAAAAACAGGGCGTCCGGCGTGACGCCCACATCCTCTGGACGCCGCAGCCGCTCCATCAGCGCCGCCCGCGCCAACGCCTGTTCAGCCAGCGCCCATTCGTAGTAACCGGGATCGCTCACCTTAAAGAGCAGGGAAGAAAGCCAGCGGTAAAGATTGTTGCGCCCCAGGATCGTGAGCGCCTGCCCAATGGTCTCAATCTGGCGCGGCATCCCGAAAGCCGGCGTATTGACGTAACGCAGGAGCCGGTACGACAACACCGGGTCCTGCTGCAATTCCTGCGTCAGCCAGCGCGTTTCCTCGTCCTTGCGCAAGCCGTTCATCAACTGCAAGATGCGCAGACGATTCGCCGTGTCTTTTGCCGCCTTGCCCGGTTCGCGGTCATTGATGAAAACGCCGTGAAAGAGATCGAATCCCAGGCGATAAGATCGCTGGAAATCGTCCGGCTTCACCAAGCCGCAGGCCATCAGGCGCAAGGCGGATTCCTGCCGCGCGTGGGCAATTAGCCAGTTCAGGGGGGTTGTCGCTGCGCCAGCGGTGAATTCCGGCCAGTCCACCTGGATGAAATCCAGGGATGCCCCGATCTGTTGCCAGGCCGATTCCGCCTCCGCCGTGTCCGCCATCCATTGTCCCTGCCACTTCAGGCCGATCCGCATTCCTTGGGCGCGCAGGGCTTCGATGTCCGTCACCATTTTCGCCAGCGCCTCGCCCTGCGGCAAGGCCTCGCCCGCTTCCAGATGCAGCGCCAACGCCATGTTGTCCCTGGGCAGGTACGTCAACATGGGATGCGCCAGCGAGGCAGGCGTAATGCCCAGCAAGGCCAGACGCTCGCCCAAAAAGGATTCTAGGCGCAAGCCCGCCAGATGCCGTAATAACACGTCGTCATAGAATTGCCGTACGCGCGCCCGTTTTTCCATCATGCGCGATTGCAGGCTTCGCGGGTGGCTGAATTCATAGCCGATGATTTTCTGATCGCGCCCCAGCAGGGCTTCACGACAGACGAAGGCGGGCAGTTCAGCCATTTTTTTCTCCCGCGGCAGCGAAACTTCAGCGGAAGAACGGGGCGGCTGGATAGTCCGCGCGGGCGAGGCGGAGGCCGCCACGTCACTTTCCGGCGCGGACGAAGCTGCCGCGGGCGAAGGCGTTTCTTTGGGGGATATGCCAAACAGGTTACACAAAAAGCTCATCATCTTTCCTCGTTCGTTATGTTTTTGCCAGGAATCCGACGTTATGCTGGATTCTTCTCGCATCCGCGCCTGAAATCAATGGTTTTGCAGAAGGCGGGCCTGCATGTCCACGCCCGCGCCGACGGTTTCATGCGTTTTGCCGCCTTCTGATTTAAAATCGTGGCCTTATTTCGGAGCCTTGCGCATGATGCAAAAAACTTCCCTTTCCTACCGCGACGCGGGTGTGGATATTGACGCGGGCGACGCGCTCGTGGCGCACATCAGGCCGCTGGCGAAAAAAACCCTGCGCGAGGGCGTGTTGGGCGGCATTGGCGGCTTTGGCGCGTTGTTTGAAGTGCCGAAACGCTATCGTGAACCGGTGCTGGTTTCCGGAACGGATGGTGTGGGCACCAAGCTGAAACTCGCGTTCCTGTTGGATCGGCATGACAGCGTCGGCCAGGATCTGGTGGCGATGAGCGTCAATGACATCCTGGTACAGGGCGCGGAACCGCTCTTTTTCCTGGATTATTTTGCCTGCGGCAAACTCGATGTCGCCACGGCCGCCCGCGTGATCGGCGGCGTCGCCCACGGTTGCGCGCTGGCCGGATGCGCGCTGATTGGCGGCGAGACGGCGGAAATGCCGGACATGTACCCGGAGGGCGAATACGACCTTGCCGGATTCGCTGTCGGCGTGGCGGAAAAATCGCGTCTCATCGACGGATCGGACATCGCGCCGGGCGATGTTGTGCTGGGACTGGCTTCCTCCGGCGCGCATTCCAATGGGTATTCCCTGATCCGGAAGATCGTCGAACGCGCCAACCCAGAGATGGACGCGCCCCTTGCCGGCGGCGAAACGCTCGCCGACGCGCTGATGGCGCCCACCCGCATTTACGTTAAGCCCGTCCTCGCGCTCCTGGAAAAGGTGGCGGTCAAGGGCATGGCGCACATCACCGGCGGTGGCCTCTTGGAAAACGTGCCGCGCGTCCTGCCGGGAAACGTCGTGGCGACGCTGGAAAGATCCGCGTGGCCGCGCCCGCCGCTCTTCGACTGGTTGCGCCAGGAAGGCCGTGTGGCGGAAACGGAAATGCACCGCGTTTTCAACTGTGGCGTCGGCATGGTAATCATCGTCAACCGGGAAGCCGCTGATCCCGCGCTCGCCTGCCTGCGGCAAAACGGCGAAACAGCCTGGCGCATCGGCCAGATCGTGGCGCGACAAGATAAGGAAGCGCAAACGCAAGTCGCGTGACGGAAGACCCCTGGGACGCAAGGTGCAACCCGCCCATTCCGACGGATGCGCCACCAGAAACGCCGAAACTACTGGATAAATGCCCACAGGATTGCTTCGTCGCTTTGCTCCTCGCGATGACGGGGAGATTGTGATTGTTGGTGCGTCGGGTTTTGTCCTTCCCCTTGTTTCATCGTCGCTTGCGGGCGTGCGTTAAAGCCGGGCTTTGTTTTTGCCGTTGACGGAGGCAGGAGGCAAGCAGAATGAATATCATGCCGCTCTATGTCACGACAAATTTCCGGCGCAATGAACGCGAGGGGCCTCGTTTGGGGTTGCGCCGGGTCAAGGCGATGGCGGCGATCCATCCCGACGCCGGGCGCGCCCTGCTGGAATTGTTGCGCTCGGTGCAAACGCGGGCGCAGGCGGATGGACTTCCGGACGAAGAAGATATCCGCGCGGAAGCCGCGTTGCTGGCGGCGGATCTGCGTCAATTGGGAGAACGGGGCTACGGCACGGAGGGTCTCTTGCGTTCGCTTGTCAAAACTGTGGGCATCAACGTGCGCGTGCGGGAAACGGTGTAACGGGAACTGTTCTTAGAGCCTGTTTTAGAAATTGGCACAAGAAATGCTTTGACAGGAGATGATGGATGATCGACCTGGAGAACACAATGTATTCAAGCGATCTGACGGAAGCCCAATGGAAGATGCTGGCGCCCCGCCTGGTCAAGCCCTTGCCGACGGTACGCCGGCGGGGGCGTCCGCCGGAGCGGGACTTTCGGACGGCGGTCAATGGCATGCTGTACGTTGTAAAGACGGGCTGCCAGTGG
>JAIRMN010000097.1 GCA_031258715.1 Zoogloeaceae bacterium | reverse complement strand
CTATGGGTCCGGTCTGCACAGGAGGGAGGGGAGAGAGGGCAAAGGGCCGGGGAGAGGGATTGCGCCCGGTAACTTCCTCTGTCCCTTGGACAGGAGACAGAGGACAGAAAAATTATCGGCGCATCGAGCCACAGGTTGGCTTTCCGGATTGGTTCGCCGCTTCCTATATCGTGATCAGGGCGTGGCGACACTGGGTGTCGTTTCTGGCGTCGTCAATAGGATGTAGCGGTTGCGGTCTTCCGTGAATTTGGCGCGAATCTGCGCCAGTTCGGTTTTCTTGACCTCCAGCAACGCGCTTTGTGCCTTGATGGTGGTTTCTTCGTTGCGAATCTGGCCAGCGATCTCCGGCGACAGCTTGCCGGAACCCGCCACTTCGTCTTCCAGCGCCCGCTTGCGCTTTTGTGCGCTGTCAATCAGGGACTGGGCGTTCCGGATGGCAACCCGGACATCCGCTTCGCTGCGATCGCGTATCCGATCAAGGTCTTCCACACTGTCATAGGTTTGCAGCAAGGCGCGATCCTTGCGCGCCTGATCACGGAGGCGATCCTGCGCTTCCCGCTCCCGAATGGCCTTTTCCGCGGCCAGCTTTTTTTCTTCCTCGGTCATGTGCGGCGCAACGATGCGAATCAAAAAACCCTGCCGGTTATAAACCTTCAGCAGACGGCCATTACAAGGCGGCGGCATGACATCGCCACAGGTGTAGCGGCCACTGGCGTCATTGCAACAGATGTTCTCATTGGCGGCGGCAAGGGCAGGCGCAACGGGAAAAAGAAAAAATACCAGGGAAAACGCCAGAAAACCCGCTAGGCCGACGCCCGAAAAAAACCGCCCGTACCGAGACCACAAGCCGGGGATGACCATTGCCTTACATTCCTTCTGCATAAACACTTGCTGGATTGCTTTCACCTTATCCTCGCGCGCACGACAATATCGCTGCCCACATCAAAATACATACCAGCCTGGAAAAATTTTATGTCCATGATTTCAAAGTATTTTCATGGTTTTATCCATCATGGCGCGATCTTGGCTGACGTAAATTGACACAACGCGACAAAACGTGCGCCCGCCGCCTAACCCGCCTCGAGCGCCGGAGATCGCCCGCTGATGGCGTTTCCGGGGTCGGCAAGTAGTTCGCGCATGTCAAGAATCAGCACAATCTGCCCGTTGGAAAGCGTGGTCACGCCCGCGACGCCGTGCGGACGGAAATCTTCCAGCGACTTGATCACCGCATCGTCGCGTCCGGCAAAACTGTCAACGCCGAGAATGAAGCTGCGTTCCGCCGTCTGCATGAGCACGCCATATTCGGGATAACGCTCCTGCGGCCAGCCAAGCAGCCGCACCAGGGGAATGACCGGCAGGATTTCGCCACGCACCACCAGCGTGGATTTGCCGCCAACTTCCTGCACCTTGTCGCGCTCGATGGGCAGAATCTCGCGCACCAGGGAAAGCGGCAAGGCAAAGGGCTGATCGCCCAGGAGCACCAGCAAGACCGGCAGAATCGCTAGGGTGAGCGGCAGGGAAATCAAAAAGACCGAACCCTTGCCAACTTCCGAACGAATCTCGATGGAACCATTCAGCTTCTGGATATTGGTCTTCACCACGTCCATGCCAACGCCGCGCCCGGAAACGTCGGAAATCTGCGTCTTGGTGGAAAAACCGGGCAGCAGGATCAGGTTGAAACTCTGGCGATCATCCAGCGTATTGGCCTCTTCCTCGCTGATCAACCCCTTTTCTACCGCCTTGGCGCGGATGGCCTCCGGCACCATGCCGTGACCATCGTCCGCGACGATGATGATAATGTGATCGCCTTCCTGTCGCGCTTCCAGGCGCACCAGGCTCTTTGCCGACTTGCCCGCCGCCGCGCGCTCCTCCGGGCCTTCCACGCCGTGATCGACCGCGTTGCGAATCAGGTGGATCAGGGGGTCGGACAAGTCCTCGATCATGTTCTTGTCGACTTCGGTTTCTTCTCCGGCCAGCACCAGTTCCACGTCCTTGCCCAGTTGCCGCGCCAGATCGCGGGCAATGCGCGGATATTTCTGGAAGAGCCGCCCAATGGGCTGCATTCGGGTTTTCATCACCGAATTCTGCAAATCGGAAACCAGCAGATCGAGCTGGCTTATCGCCTGATCCAAGGCGTGGAGGGTTTCGGAATCGTTCTTGCCCCCCAGGATGTCGGCCCGTAGACTAGTCAGCCGGTTCTTGGTCAGGCCGATTTCGCCGGAAAGATTCAGCACCTGATCTAGGCGGGCGGTATCGACGCGGATGGTATTTTCGCGCGCGACTTCGACCCGCCTGCCGCCGCCGCTCTTTTGTTGCGTCGTCGCCTGCGGCGCGGGAAGATTGTTTCTGGCTTCTCCGCCGCCCGCGTCGCGCGCGTTATTTTCCGCGCCGGAGGCGGCGGCGGCGGGAATGACTTCGCCGGAAACCGCAGCCCGCGGCCGGCCACCGACGGCGGCATGAAGGGCGTCCCAATCCGGGCCGCCCGCGCCCTCGGCAGCCTGTGGTGGTGGTGGTGGCGCGGCCTCAGGCGCGGCCTGACCTTCCGCCGCCGACTTCAGGAACGCCAGAAGTTCTACGGGCGCGGGCGCGGGCTGGACGCCGGAGGAAAGCTCGCCGAACATGTCGCGCACCCCTTTGGTGGCGGCCAGGATCATGTCCATCAATTCGGGCGACAGGGCAAGCTCGCCATTACGCAGCTTGTCGAACAAGGTTTCCGTGCGATGGCAAAGGGTGACGAGTTCCGTGGCGTTCAAAAACCCCGCCCCACCCTTGATGGTATGAAACCCGCGAAAGATGTCGTTCAACAGACCCCGGTCATCCGGGCTTTTTTCCAGATCGACCAGCTTGTTGTCCACATCGGACAGCAGGTCGCCCGCTTCCTGCAGAAAGTCCTGCAAAAGGTCTTCCATGCCCGCAAAGTCGCTCATCTCATATCCTCCTCAGAAACCCAGGCTATCCAACAGATCATCGACCTGCTGCTGGTTTACCACCACATCGGAACGCCCCTCGGCATTGACCACCGGCCCATTCATCAGACCGGGCACCTCCGACCGCTTGCTTTGCGGCACGACTTCCAGCAAGGCCGACATCAGGCCGTTTTCCAAATCCTGCGCCAGCGCGACGATTTTCTTGATGACCTGGCCGGTCAAATCCTGGAAGTCCTGCGCCATCATGATTTCCATCAGTTGCGCGTTGACGACGCTGGCCTTTTCCGACAGGCCGCCATTCAGATACGCGCGCGTCTCCTCCGCCAGACGCTTGAATTCGGCGGTCGTCATCTGGTTGGCGAACACCTTGTCCCAACGCGCGCCCAGCGATTTTGCCGCCTCCTCCAGCGCCTCCATCATCGGTTGCGCCACATCGGTGGCGTTCAACACCCGGCAAGCGGCCTGCTCGGTGAGGTTGGCGACATAGGCTAGGCGATCCTTGGCGTCCGGCAGGGCGCTTACCGTATTTTCCAGAATATTGTCATAACCCAGTTCGCGCAGGGTGGTATGCAATTGCCGCGCCATTTGCCCGATGCGGTTGAAGACATTTTCCTGGGAAGGCCAGTCGCCGCCTTCGCCGGTGTCCCCGGCAACCGGCGCGGACGGCGCGATTTTGACGCCAGGCCGCGCTTCGGCGACGACCGTATCGAAAAACGCCTGCAAGCCATTGCCGTCGCCCGCCTCCGGAGAAGCAACGGGCGACGGCGCAACCGGCGCAGGCGAGGACGCTGCCGCATGAACAGAAGCCGCCACGCTATCGAAGAGGGCTTCCAGATCGGGGGAGTCGTTATCAGCCATGCCTTTCTCCAGAACTTCAGGCCGCAGCCATTTTTTCAAAAATCTTGTTCAGCTTTTCCGAAAGCGTCGCCGCCGTGAAAGGCTTGACAATGTAGCCGCTCGCGCCTGCCTGGGCAGCGGCGATGATGTTTTCCTTCTTGGCTTCCGCCGTGATCATCAACACGGGCAGATGCTTCAGGGTCGGCGAGGACCGCACGGTCTGCAACAGGGTCAGGCCGTCCATGTTGGGCATGTTCCAGTCGGTAATGACAAACTCGAAAGCTTCGGTATTGAGCTTTTGCAGCGCGATGGCGCCATCTTCCGCCTCATCGATGTTGGTAAAACCAAGCTCTTTCAGAAGGTTGCGCACAATGCGCCGCATGGTGGAAAAATCATCCACCACCAGAATTCTTATTTTGGAATCCGGCATGATCCCGCACCCCCGTAGATTGTGTTCATGACTGTCATTGTCTCAACGCTCTACCAACGGACGCAGGGTATCGGCCAGGACTTCCGCATCGAATTTGGCGACATAGGCATCCACGCCGACCGATTTGCCCATGGCGCGATTGGCCTCGGACGATAGGGAAGAATGCATGACCACCGGCACGCCCTCGAACTTGGGATCCGACTTGATGTTCTTGGTCAGCACGTAGCCATCCATCTCCGGCATTTCGGCATCGACCAGGATCAGGCTGATTTCGTCACGTATCGGTATGCCCGACTGCTTGGCGTGCGCGGCGATGGCCTGAAGCCGCGTCCAGGCTTCCGCGCCATTGTTGGCGTGTTTATGCTTGACGCCCAGCTTGTCCAGCACCTCGGCGATTTTCCTCCGCGCCACGATGGAATCGTCGGCGAAAAAGACGTTGGTGTCTTCCTTCACGCGCGCGGGCGCGACATCGACGATGACGGCCTCGCCAAAGGCATTGGAGAGTATCTGCTCGACATCAAGAATGGAAACCAGGTGCCCGCCATCCAGTTCGATGACGGCGGTAATCAGCCCCTGGTTGGCGCTCAGGACGCTTTCCGGCGCCTTGACCTTTTCCCAGTCCACACGAATGATGCGGTCGACTTCATGGACAAGGAATCCCAGTGTGCGCTTGGAATATTCGGCGACCATCATGCTGGTATCCAGCCCCGGCGTGGGCGGCGCCTCCAGATCGAGGAAAGCGGCCAGCGACAGCACGGGGATGACGTTGCCGCGCAGGGACACCAGCCCTTCCACGCCGCGCGGCATGTTGGGCGTCCGGGTGATGTGCGGCGTGCGCCGGACTTCGCGTACCTTGAACACATTGATGCCGAAAGTTTCGTTGGTGCCCAGGGAAAAGAGCAGGATTTCCATCTGGTTGGAACCGGCCAGCCGCGTACGGGCATCCACGCCATCCAGAAGGTTCCCATTTTCTTTGACGTTCATGACGTTCATAAGGCATCTCCCGATGTCACGCGGCCACAGGCGCAGGTGCAGGCACGTTGCTGTTGCGCGTCAGGCGGCGCGCCAGCGTTTCCGAAAGGCGTTGCGGCTCGAATTTTGGAACATACTCGTCCACCCCGACCGAAAGACCGAGCTTCTGGTTGGACATGCCGGAAAGCGACGAGTGCATGATGACGGGAATCGAGGCGAAACGGGCGTCGTTCTTGATCTTCTTGGTCAGGATATAGCCGTCCATGGCGGGCATTTCAATGTCGGTCAGCACGAGGCTTATCATTTCCGCGGGCGATTTGCCAAGACCGTTGGCGTAGCTCGCCATTTTTTCCAGCTCTTCCCACATCTGCTGGCCATTGTTGGCGGATACATACTTGATGCCCATCGCGTCGAGGGTGCGCATCACCTGCTTTCTGGCCACCACGGAATCGTCGCAGAAGAACACCATCAGATCCGGGTCGTTCATTTGCGGCAGGTTCTTGAAGCGCAGGTCGTCATCGTCGGTATGCGCGGTGTCGGCAAGGATTTTTTCCACGTCCATCATCATGATCAGCCGTCCGTCCTCCAGTTCCGTGACCGCCGTCACCAAGCCGCCCATCTGCGCCATGAGCATTTCCGGCGGCACGCGCATCATGCTCCAGTCCAGGCGCAGGATGGTATCGACGGCTTCCACCAGGAAGCCCTGTGTGTGACCATTGTATTCCGTGACGATCATCACGTCGCGGCGCACATCGGAATCCACCCACGCATATTTGGCCAGATCGACCACCGGCACCAGCACGCCGCGCAGGCTGGTCATGCCTTCCACGGCGGGCGGCATATCCGGCGCGGCGGTAATCGGCGGCGTTCGCATGACCTCGCGCACCTTGAACACGTTGATGCCATAGGTTTCCCGCCGCCCGGTACGCCTGTCTTCTCCCAGGGAGAACAACAGGATTTCCAGTTTGTTGGTGCCAGCGAGCTTGGTTCTCGCATCGATGCTCTTCAGCAATTCGGACATCTTCAATCCCCCAAACGATTCCGGCGCGCTCTTTCAAGAAGCCAGAAACAAAACACACAGGAACAAGGATACACAGAAATCGCGCGCTCCGAAACTTCACACCGCATCCTGCCTGATATTTTGCACCTTGCCCCCCAAGAACTGAATACTTTTTTATCGACGCTTGCCAACGTGGATGCTTTTTTATTAACGTTTCTTGACCGGAAAAAGCGCCAGCACACGCCCCGCAATCTGCGTCACGTCCGCCACATCCTCCACCGCGCCAATCTGGAAGGCTTCCCTCGGCATGCCATAGACTACGCAACTGGCCTCGTCCTGTCCGAAGGTGCGCGCCCCCGCCTGGCGCATGGACAACAACCCCTGCGCGCCATCCTTGCCCATGCCGGTCAGGATCACGCCCACCGCCTGCCGCCCCATCACGGTGGCCGCGGAAGCGAACAGCACGTCCACGGAAGGCCGATGCCCATTCACGGGCGGCGTCTGCACCAGTTCAATCAACAGATGCTCGCCTTCCCTTTTCACCCGCATGTGATGATTGCCCTTGGTAATGTAAACCGTGCCTTCCGCCACCACTTCGCCGCCTTGCGCCTCGCAGACGCGCGGCTGGCAGACCTGGTCGAGATTGGCGGCGAACACGGCGCTGAATGTCTCTGGCATGTGCTGCACAATCAGGATGGGCGGACAGTTGGCGGGCATTCCCAGCAGAACTTTCTTTATCGCCTCGGTGCCGCCCGTGGAAGCGCCCATGAAGATCACCTTGCCGCCCGCCGCCCCCACGGGATACGGCAGCGCCCTGGAGGGCGCGGGCGCGGCGGCATCGCCCCGCGCGACATGGACATGTCTTGAACGCGCATTGACGCGCAGGCGCGCGCACTTGGCGGCGCGGATTTTTTCCGCCAGTTCATGCCCGTATTCGTCCAGCCGCTGGAGACTTTCCGCCCTGGGCTTGCCGATGAAATCCACCGCGCCCAGTTCCAGCGCCTTCAGGGTCGTCTCCGATCCTTCCTGGGTAAAGGCGGAAACCATGACCACCGGCATGGGACGCTTCGACATCAGGCGGTCGAGAAATTCCAGCCCGTTTACGCCCGGCATCTGCACGTCCAACGTCAGCACGTCCGGCTCCAACGCGAGCAACATGTCGCACGCCTCGCGCGCGTCACCCGCCGCCCCGACCACCTCGATATCCGGCGCGGCGTCGATAATCCGGCTCAACTGCCGGCGCATGAAGCTGGAATCATCCACCACCAGAACGCGAATCGACATGTCTGTCCTCATCTTTCACGGAACCGGAAATGCTCCGGCTGGTCATCAACGCTTCGCCGCCAGGGCATAGACCGTCTTGCCCAGGGAACGGAACAAATCGGCGGCGTGCAAAAAGCTCTCCGAATGCCCGGCGAACAGAAGGCCATCCGGCTGCAACATCGGCGCGAAACGCGCCAGTATCTTGTACTGCGTCGGTTTATCAAAATAAATCATGACGTTGCGGCAAAAAATCACGTCCAGCGGCCCGCGCGCCGACCACACCGGGTCAAGGAGGTTGATCCGCCGGAAACTGAGCATCCGCCGCAATTCCGGCCTAGCGCCATAAACCTCTCCCGACGGACCCAGGCTCCGGATGAAATGACGTTTCAATTGATCCGGGGGTATCTTGTCGACGCGATCCGGGGTATACACGCCCTTTTCCGCCGTCGCCAGCACATGGGTATCCAGATCGGAACAGAGCACGCTGACCTGCGGGACGCCACCGGGAAAGGCTTCCGCCACGGTTATGGCGATAGAATAAGGCTCCTCGCCGGTCGATGCCGCACAGCACCAGATGTTGATTTGCTTGCGTTTCTCCGCCACGGCGCGCAGATGTTGCGCCAGCACGGGAAAATGATGCGGTTCGCGGAAGAAGGAGGTCAGGTTGGTGGTCAGGGCGTTCACGAATTCTTCCCATTCCGCTGCGCCCCGGCTGAATTCCAGCTGATCCAGATACTGCTTGAACGACTTCATCCCGGTCGCCCGCAAGCGCCGCGCCAGACGGGAATAGACCATGTCTTGCTTGGCGAGCGAGAGCGAAATCCCGGCCTTGTCATAAATCAGCTTCCTGACCCGCTCGAAATCCGCCGCGCGAAAGACAAACTCGCGCGCGGCGGCCTCCCCCGCTCCGGTGGGCAACACCGCATTGCTCGCCTGACGGATGCTGGCAAGACGCTCGCTCAGGGTCGGTTGTTTCGGCGGTTCGGGCGACATCAGCGCGCGCCTCCCTGTAATGACCCCGGCGGCGTCAGGGAGGCCGCCTCCGGGAAATCCTCGTCCGTCACATCGACCTCCGGGCTGTCTTCCTGCAAGATAGCCATTTCCGTGCGCTTGTTCAGCACCACGATGCTGATGCGCCGGTTGATCGGGTTCAACGGGTCATTCGGGTCGAACAACACGGAAGACGAGAGTCCCACCACCCGCAATACCTTGCGATCATCCATGCCCGCGCTCACCAGTTCGCGCCGTGAGGCGTTGGCGCGGTTGGCGGAAAGCTCCCAATTGGAAAAACCCTGCTGCCCGCCGGAAAACTGCGCCGCGTCGGTGTGTCCGGCCAGACTGATGCGATACGGCACCTCGTTCAACACCTGCCCGATCTCGCGCAGAATGTCGCGGGTATAGGGCTTCAACTGGTCGCTGGCAAGATCGAACATGGGGCGGTTCTGCTCATCGACGATCTGGATGCGCAGCCCTTCGGAAGTGATGTCCAGTTTTAATTGTTCCTTGAATATCCGCAACTGCGGCGTATCGCTGATCAGTTCCTCGATGCGTTTTTTCAGGGCTTCCAGGGCGCGTTTTTCGCGCCGTTCGTATTCGCGCCGCGCCTGGCGCCGCTTTCGTTCCGCTTCCACGTCGCCTTCCCTGACCTGTCCGGCGCTGCGGCTCAAATCCGTGCCGCCGCCCTTCAGGATGCTGTCCGCGTCGCCCGTGCCGCTGCCGCCGCTGCTGGCGACCTTCAGGGGATTCTGGAAAAACTCGGCCAATCCCTGCAAATCCCCATTGGCCGTAGACCCCAAGAGCCACATCAACAAGAAAAACGCCATCATCGCCGTCACGAAATCGGCGTAAGCCAGCTTCCAGGCGCCGCCATGCGCGCCGCCGCCGCCTTTCTTGATGCGCTTGATGACAATGGGGCGCGACGAATCGACACTCACGCGCGTCTCCTGTGCCGAAAAATCCGCAAGCTAGGACACATCTATCATCTCCCCTTGCGGCTCTTCAATTCTTCTTCCAGTTCCAGGAAGCTGGGGCGCGCGTCGGCAGGGAGGTTCTTGCGCCCGAATTCCACCGCCACCTGCGGCGCGTAACCGGACATGGAAGCCAAAAGCACCGCCTTGACCACATTGAATACGCTGCCGCCCTCGCCCGCCTTTTGCTCCAGCAAGGTGGCAATCGGCTGGATGAACCCATAGGACAACAAAATCCCCAGGAAGGTGCCCACCAGCGCGCCGCCGATCATCTTGCCCAGCACCGGCGGCGGTTCGCCCACCGATCCCATGACATTGACCACACCCATCACCGCCACCACGATGCCGAAGGCGGGCATGGCGTCGCCCAGCTTGGCCATGACGTGACCCGGCACTTCCGCGGTGTGATGGTGCGCTTCCAGTTCCTGATCCATCAGCCCCTCGATTTCCAGGGTATTCAGGTTGCCGCCGACCATCATGCGCAGATAGTCGGTCATGAATTCCGTCACGTGGTGGTCGTGCAGGATATCGGGATACTTGGAGAAGAGCGGGCTGGATTCCGGGTTTTCCACATCGTTTTCAATCGACATCAAGCCTTCCTTGCGCACCTTGGTGAGCAGTTCAAAGAGCAAGGCCAGGACATCCACATAATACGCCTTGTTGTAGCGCGACCCCTTGAAAAGACCGGGCAGCGCGCCCAATACATTCTTGATGACCTTGAGGCTGTTGCCGCCCACGAAAGCGCCCACCATCAGGCCCACAATCGCCAGGTACTCGGTTGGCATCCAAAGCGCGGCCAGGCTGCCGTGTATCGAATACGTGCCGACAGCCGAGGCAAGAATGATGAGATAACCGATAATCAGAAACATGAATCCACCCCTGAGAAGGTCACGCCGACCGACACGCGTCCACGCAGAGACTGTATTCTAACCTTCGTCCCCGCGAACAGCAAAGTGGCATGGGCGATCAGGGCGCGATTCAATCGCAGGGCCGGGATCTGTTCGGCGCTGTGGGTGCGCCGCCCTGCGCCGGGGCGTTTGAGCCGTTGCTGGACGAGGTAACGATGGGCGCGTTCTCGAATTACTCCACATCGGTTTGAATCGCGACCGTGACGGTTCAGGCGTGTAGACACCATCGTCCGGCAGGAACATAGACGGCGGCGGCTTCCACTACTGCCCTGCCCGCGCGGGATGGCGGGGAGGACATGGACACGCACGGGAGCGCGGCGGACGATGAGCGCGGCGCGGCGTAAGGCGGCGTGAGACAGCGTTACGGAAAAGTGGATGACGCTTGAATTTTTTGTTTTTCCGTATTATCGTCTCCGCTCCTGACGAAGCTTCCATCCGAAGCGCCACTGGAAAGAAAGTAGAGAGTTGTTCGTGTCCGATTCAACCATGCCCAGCATCAACCAGGTGGTTTCCCGCTATCTGCCCGATAGCGGCGCGCCGCCCGCCCAGGCAGGCGATACGGGCGCTTGCTTCGATCCAGGGGAGATGCCGGCGTGACGAAAAGGACGAAATGGATGGCGTGGCTGTTGGCCACGGCGCTGGTCATGGCGCTGGTCGCGGCAGGCTTGGCGATGTGGGCGCGGCAGCGGCTGGCCCAGGTCGAGTCCGGCGTGTGCGAGGAAGCCGGGCGGGCGCTCACGAAAGAGGAACTGCGGCGAGCCGTGTTGCAGAGTCTGGTGGATTGCAGAGTTAATCAAATCAATGTATTTAGTGGTTACAACAGTGGCCGTATTGTAGTGGCGGGCATTGTCCGAAATCCCGAAGAGACGAATGTCTTCAAGCTGATGGAAAAAGCCGTACAGAGCGACACCAGGACATTCGAGGAGAATTTCGGCCTGGAAGAAATTGCGCCCAGGAAGGATCGCTTCGATATTTCATCCCTGCAAGAACCTTTCATGCTTGCCGGGTATGAAACCAGTGCGCAGGGAACGGCGGATTTTTATGTTTCCACGGATGTGCGGGAAGCCAATTTCAATGGACAGCTTTCCCTGTACAGAATGTTATTGGGATATGGCAAGTATTATTTTTATGTCCCATATACGGTCTTTGGGAAAAGATGCTGTGACAAAAGTTTTCCCCGGGAGAAAAGGGAATATACCTATAGGTCTATTGCGCAAGCCGCTATCAGACGTTCCAAGCTTCCCAAAGAAGTTGTCCCCGTTTCCAACTGTGGCAAGCTCCTGACAGAACGGGAGAATGACACAGGGTTTAACTTCCATCAACTTGTTTACCTGAAGGAGAATTGATCATGTCCGATTCAACCATGCCCAGCATCAACCAGGTGGTTTCCCGCTATCTGTTCGATAGCGACACGCCGCCCGCCAACCTTGAAGATGAAAGCCTCATTCGTCCCAAAGAGGTGGATGGCGTTCCCGTTCAGGGAACACCCATCAAGGTCGACGCCGTCGAGTTCATGACGACAGGCGGCGGGCGCTTTGCTGGCGTGGAACGCTTCAATTTCGTCCGGCGGTTCCTGGATGGCGATGATTATCAAGGGGAGCTTGCTGTGCCCGAAGGGGGGTACTATACACTACGGGGCTTATTGGGAGAGTATGGCATTGGTCTCGATGACCAATATCTGCCCGTCTCCCAATACTACAATGACGTCTACAGTTTCGATTACGCCTTGCGGGCCTATGTCTTTGGTTCCGGCGAGTACAAGATCAACGACGATGCCCGTTTCTACATTGACGCGGATGGGAACCGCTGGATCGAGAACATCTGCGTGGAACCCGTGGATGACAATTTTGATTATGAGAGCGCCAATCCACTGGCGAAAATCACCAATTATCTTACGGAGGATAAAATCGATCCTTCCGGCATTGGAAGGACCGTGCCGATCCTGTTCACGGACAAGGAGAACCTCCCGAGGCAGACGCTTACCCAGGCGGATCTCCCGACATTGAATGCTCGCAATGAGGATGCCCAGGCGGCGGAATCCATGAACATAGGCCTGATTGCTATAAATCCAACTTATTTTGGCCCGCTTTTTGGAAGGGTTCTGGCGCGTATGGTGACGGATGACGTCATCACCTACGAAACGTCCGATGGCAAGTTCGTGATTTACGATGGAGCGGATGTCGATCACCATGGCGTGATCGACGCGGATGCGTTGTCGCAAAGGAACCTGACAGAGCCGATTCCGTATGACGGAGTTGTCGTCCTGGGCGGCGGCGGAAACGATGTCATCGCTGGAACCGGGTTTGACGATAGACTGATCGGCGGTTCCGGCAACGACAATCTCCACGGTCTGGAAGGCGCGAACTATCTTGAAGGCGGCATAGGCGCGGATGAATATCACGTAGTATCCGACGGCAAGGCGGACACGATACGGGACGTGGATGGGCGGGGCATCATCGAGCTGGACGGGGAGATACTCCGGGGCGGCAAGGGGGTGTCGTCCGATACCTGGAAAAGCGCCGACGGCGCGATCGCCTATCGTCTGGATGGCGCGACGCTGGAAGTGGTCAAGGATGGCGACGTGCAGGTTCGCGTCCTGGATTTCAAGTCCGGGGATCTTGGCATTC
>JAIRMN010000015.1 GCA_031258715.1 Zoogloeaceae bacterium | reverse complement strand
ACCGCCGTCTCAACCGCGACTATGAAATAAACCCGCGTCAATCCGAAAGCATGATTAAGCTCGCTATGATTCATCTACTGCTCAAACGCCTCGCATGACATTTCTTGAGACGGCTTCTTATTGCTGATCGCGTAGCGGCCAAGATCGAAGCACAAGGAAAATCCTTTCCCAATGGAACTGTTGCAGATTCTCACGCCGAAATTGGCGTAATCCAGCAAGCGTACAATGCAGGTAAGACCCAAGGGGCAGAGATGTCCATGATAGTTTACGGCAAGGATGTTTGTGGTTACTGCAAAGGCGATATAGCTGCTGCCGCTGATGTTGCAGGATTAAAATCGCTCCCTGATTCCTGACCCACATCAGTTTGAATCGCACCCATCAAATCGGGCAGAAGCCCGGTTTTTTTATGGGTGCCGCTTGCGATGGCGCAACGAAGGCAAGACCGATGGAGGAGAGAAAGACCAAGGCACCGCGCCGCCAGCGCTACGCGCTGCCCAGACCGATCTGGGCGAAACGGACCGTTCGGGTCCGTCACGAAACGCCATCACTGGCAAAACGGCCACGCCTGGCGACGGCAGGTGGACGATTACCTGCGTTTTTCAGAGGAAGGACGTTCGGCTTTTCCGGGGGTCTCCCGCGCGTCTTCGGGTGGCGGCGCGGTTGTCGCGTGGGCGTTTTCTGCCGAAAGGGCTTTTGTTGTTGGCAGCGCCTCGGTCATGATTTTCGCCGTTTCTTCTTCGTGTCGTTGCCAGTGGTGTACCGTTTCGCGCAGGGCATTGCGCAGGGTTTCGCGTTCTTCCGGGGTCAGGCTTTGCCAGTAGGCTTCGTGCGCTTTTCGGCGCGCCTTGCGCTGTTGCGCCTGTTCCCGGCGCGCGTTGCCGTCATAGCTTTCCTCGCGCGGGTTTTCCTGGCGTTTCTGGTAGGCCTGGCGCAGTTGCTGGCGGCGTTCCGGCGCCATGCGTTCCCAGTTGGCGCGCATTTGCTGGCGCAGCGCGTCGCGTTCCTCATTGGAAAGTCGACGCCACAGATGTTTCAACCGGCGCTTTTCTTCCGAGTGGCTCGCGTCGCGCTGCATGTCTTCGGATGACGCGCCCTGTTCCTCGATGGCGTCCAGAGGACAAGTCGCGCCATCCGCCCACGCCGCGAAGGGCAGAATGGAGAAGAGCAAAAGCGACAGCAGGAAAGGCGCGCGGGACATAAACCCGAAATCCTAGGAAACAGGGAGTGCCTATTTTCTCGCATCATTGCTTTCGCAATCATGTTGATTTGTAACGATAACGATGTGACGCGCTGTTTTGCGTGGTTTCGTCTTCATTGCGCGATCGTTCGGATGGCGCGGAATTTTTTTCGTGTTCCAATAACGATGACATTCACTTCCATACGGGCTAAAATATCCGGCATTGTTATTGAATTTGTCTGGACAGGACGTTCCATCATGAATACAGAATACTTCTCCAAACAACGATCCCGTCGTCTGCTGGTTGTTGATGATGACACGCGCGCCCGGGATCTGTTGCAACGTTATCTGCAGGAGCAGGAATTCGAGGTGCGCACCGCGCCGGACAGCAAGCAGATGGACAAATACTTGCAACGCGAGTATTTCGATCTGCTGATCCTGGATCTGATGCTGCCGAACGAGGATGGCCTGAGCATTTGCCGACGGCTGCGCGCGCATGGCAACAACATTCCCATCATCATGCTGACCGCCAAAGGCAGTGACATCGATCGTATTCTGGGGCTGGAAATGGGCGCGGATGATTATCTGCCCAAGCCCTTCAATCCGCGTGAGCTTTACGCGCGGATTCAAGCGGTGTTGCGTCGTCCTTCGCGCCAGTCCGGCGGTTTGCCGGAAGAGCCGAGCAGGGTGGTTTTTGGCGGGATGGAAGTCGATTTTTCCGCGCGCACACTGACCAAGCCCGATGGCAGGGTGTGCAACCTGACCACGGGTGAATTCGCCGTGCTTTCGGCCTTGTTGCGCAGTCCGCGCCAGCCGCTTTCCCGCGATCAGTTGATGACGCTGACGCGCGGGCGTGAGCAGGGGCCATTTGATCGCGCCATCGACGTGCAGATTTCGCGCCTGCGCAAGCTGGTGGAGCCGAATTCCGCGCAGCCGCGCTATCTGCAAACAGTATGGGGGTTGGGCTACATGTTCGTGCCGGACGATTTGGAGGCGGCAGAAGCGCCGAAAAACGGATAAAGTCCACTGAAAAGACGTTGCTGGACTTTTTCTTCTGATGCTTTTGCCCCGTTCCTTGTTGGGTCGCACCTTCATCTGGGCGGCTTTTCTGGTGATGCTCACCAATGCCGCCTGGATGGTGATTTTTCGTCTGGCGGATGCTGAGCCGCGCGCCCGCGCGCTGGCGCAGCTTTCTGCAAGCGCCGTCAATCTGGCGCGTCTGGCGTTATTGACGGCCGTGCCGGAACTGCGAACCGAGTTCCTGCAGGAACTTTCCGATAACGAAGGCATTCGACTTTTGCCGCGCGACGCCGCCGATCAGGTTGTGCCGTTGCCCAATGACCGTTTCATTCGCGCGGTTGAAGCCAACATTCATCAGGTTCTGGACAAGCGCACCGTTTTTGCGCTCGAAGTCAATGGCGAGCCGGGTTTATGGATCAGTTTTTCCATGGACGTGAGCGAGCCGGATGATTTCTGGCTGATTTTGCCCGTGAGCCGTGTTGAGCGGCACATGCCTTGGTTGTGGCTGGATTGGGGGGTCGTTGTCGTGTTTTCCTCGTTGGGCATGGCCTGGGTGATGGCTTCGCGCATCAGCCGGCAATTGTTGCGCGTGACGATGGCGGCGCAACAGGTGGGGCGCGGGCAGACGCCGCAGCCCTTGCCTGAGGACGGCGTGGAGGAATTGCAGCGTCTGGCGCAGGCGTTCAATCGCATGTCCCGTGATTTGAAACATCACGAGGAGGAGAAGGCGGAGATACTGGCGGGGATATCTCATGATCTCAGGACGCCGCTTTCGCGCATTCGCCTGGAAGCCGAACTCAGTCTGAAAGGCGAGGCGCAAACGGGCATGGTGGCCGACATCGAGCAGATGGAGGATATCATTGCGCAGTTTCTCGACTATGCCCGCGGCGAAGATGAGGAGATGATGCCAGAGAGCGATCCCAACGCGCTTCTGGAGGCCATTGTCCGGCATTTCGACGCCGTCCACCGTCCGGTGACGCTATGTGTCGTCGAAAGGCTTCCGTTGCTGCCTATGAAGCCTCGCGCGGTGAGCAGGGCATTGAACAACTTGATCGGCAATGCCTGGAAATATGGCGCGCCGCCGATCCTGCTTTCTGGCATCGCGCGGGCGGGTTGGCTGGAACTTTCCGTCAGCGATTGCGGTCCTGGCATTCCCGCGGGTGAAGTCGAACGCCTGAAGCGTCCCTTTACGCGCTTGGAGAGCGCGCGCAGTGAAGCTAGCGGCACCGGCCTGGGGTTTGCCATTGTCGAGCGGATTGCGATGACGCACGGGGGCAGCTTCGAGCTTGGCGCGGGCGATGGGGGCGCGGGATTACGCGCTACCCTGCGCCTGCCGCTTCCCGGCGTGGAAGGGGCATATCTTCCATGAATGACAAAAAGATTTCCTGTGGTAGTGAATTCGCACAAATGTCTTACACAAGACAGGGAAATATTCTGTACAATGTGTAATATTGTTTGACTTTGCATCTCCGCGCATGTTCCGCGGGGCAATTACGAAGGTACTGTGTCCATGAGTTTGTTTGATCAATTTCTCACGCTTTTTTCCAAGCCCAGCGATGTTCAACCGCTTACGCTGGATGGCGCGGAAGAGCTGCTTCAGCAGCCGGAACGCCGTGTCCGTACTCGCGTCAATCCGCGCGAGGGTACGCGGGTGCTCATCATCGATGACTCCCAGACGGTCGTCACGGCCCTGAAGCGCATCCTGCGTTCTGCCGGATGCGAGGCCATCACGGCGCTGGATGCGGAATCCGGCCTGAAGCTGGTTCTTTCCCGGCATCCGGAACTCATCTTTCTGGACATCGTGCTGCCCGGCATCAACGGTTTTGCCGCCCTGCGCGCCCTGCGCCGTGACGAACGCACCCGGAGCATTCCCATCATCATGATGAGCGGCAACGAGCAGGCGACGGAACAATTCTTTGGCGCGCGAGTGGGCGCGGACGATTTCATGAAAAAGCCCTTTTCGCGCCTAGAGGTTTTCGCGCGCATCGAGCAACTGCTGGATGAAGAGCTGATCCCTCGCCGCCGTTTGCAGGAGCAACCGGTCGCCGCCTCGCAGCCACGTCCTGTTGTCGCGCATCCTTCTCCCTACGAACACCGCCAGGCTGCCGCGCTCCTGCATCAGGGATTCGGCGCGCCGGAACACCATTGAGCCGGAGGGCAGGGGACAGAAAGCCATCCCCGCCTTTCAATACGGCGGATGCGCCATCGGGAACGCCGAAGCTACCGGATAGGCCAATTGGATTGCCGGTAAGATGCGAAGGTTGAGACGGTTTCGACCGTAATCGTCGAGGAGAGAACTCGATAGCACTGAAGGGCTGTCGCGGTTGCTTGCGCGTTTTCAACTTCCGTTCCTGTCTTCCGGGACATTGAGCATGGAGCAAATGGTTACTGCCACCCGATCCATGATCGCCTATGATGAAATCAAGCACCGGATCAGTCTTGTCTGGCATGGCATCGACCTTGCTGAAACGGGTGCGGTATTTGACTCATGGTTGTAACCCCCGGCTTTGCCGGTGGACTCGCCGGGTTTGACCTTTACGACGGTTGGCGTGAATTTCCGATCAAGATCGAGGCTGCTTTGTCTCGACGGTCGGATTGGGCGAGAAGATTGTTCGAGCGTAGATCCGAAACTAGAAATGAGAGGGCGAGTGAACTTGCCCCGTAAGAGTGGGTGCCAAAAAGCCCAAAGTCAAGTGTGTTTAGTCCCCGCATTTGACGGCACAATGTCTATGACAAAATGTAGGGAGGCCCTATGGGACAAGTTCTACACGGCAGCGCCACAACGACTTCAGGCGGCGCGTCGAGCGATACAGCATAGTCAAGAGAGCATAAGAGCCTTGGCCCGCCGTTACGGCATCAA
>JAIRMN010000005.1 GCA_031258715.1 Zoogloeaceae bacterium | reverse complement strand
CCCCCCCCCCCCCCCCCCCCCCCCCCCCCCCCCCCCCCCGCCCCCCGCCCCCCCCCCCCCCCCCCCCCCCCCCCCCCCACCGGCGTGCTGCATGTTTTCGCGGAACGTTTCCATTTTGTCACGCCTTCCCATCGAAATATTACGATATGTGAGGATTTATGGATTTTATCATTTTTCTGGATTTCATCATTTCTGGCTTTTCCTGGCGCGACCGGAGTCAGGTATGGGTGCGATTCAAACTGATGTGCCATGAGCAGGAGGGATCAGAGGTCAGGAATCAGGTATCAGAAAAAGTTACCGGCGCTTCGCGCCGCAAGGTTTACGCACTGGATTGCCACGGGCCTTCGCCCCTCGCAATGAGGCACGGAATCGCCATCGACGGCGATCCATGCGATGCGCCCGCTATCCGCCAACTTTATTGTCTTATCCCGTGCTTTCCTGCAAGGATTATTGGCGAATGAGAGGGAGGAAGTTGGACGGGCAAGGCGGGGTTTAGGCTTGATTGGTCGGCTTCCGCGGCGGGTGCGAGGGGTGGCACGATGTTTGCGAATGCTGTTGGCGAGCGTGGGGAGTGTCCTCGCGGCAATCGCGCTTTTTCATTCTCAAGGAGCACGGATCATGGCTTTTACGGAACAGGATTTTGCCAAACAGGAGCAGGCGGTGACGGAGCTGCTGGATGAGTTTCTCCGTCTGAACAGCGCGTTCGACACGCTCCTGAAGGCACAGGGTGTGACGGAAGACTTTCTGAAGGACGCGGATGCGAACCATCCGCCGCCGGAACTCAAAACGCAACTGGAAACCGCAAAGGCCGCAGCGAAGCGGGCGGGTGAGGAACGCAGAGGCCACGCCGAGCGGGAAGCGGCGGTCCCGGCCAGGGGTGTGGCTTCCGCGCGGCGTCCCGGCGCGATCCGGTTGTAATGCTTCCCTGTTTTCATTTATTTTCATTTTCAAGGAGTTCATCATGACAATCTCACAGGCCACCCTCGACGCCGCGCGCGCGGGCGGCGCTTCCAGCGTCGGCGTCATCGACGTAAACAACCTTGGCGGCAGCAGTTTGCAGTTGATGTTCGCCAAGCTGCAACTCATCCTCGCGGAATCGTCCAAGAATAGCGCGATGGAATACATCAGGGACATCCAGAAATCCCAGGAAGAGCAGAAAGAAGTGGCGGCGATGCTGCAAGAGGCGCGGCAGCAACAGGCCAACGCCAAGTCGGGAATCGGCGACGCAGAGGGCGACAAGAACGCCTCGATGATGTCGCAGGAAATGCAGGATTACATGGACGCCCACGAACTCGCCTATGACAAGGAAGGCACGGTACTGATCAACACCCAACTGGTTTCCAACTTGGACAGCGCGACCTTGAACCAGTTGCGCGCCAACGGCCAGACCACCAAGCTCGTCGACGGCAAGCTCGTCATCGGCGATGAGGTTCCCGACCGGCGGCACAACAAGGACGAGTGGGAAGTCGCCATTACCTCGCTGCAGGCGCGGATGGATTCGCTGGGCACCGACACGCAGCAGAAGATGGTCTACGTGCAGGATTTCATGGGGCAATACAACTCCTATCTGCAAGGGGCCAATTCCGTCATCCAGCAAAGCAACCAGACGCTGGCCGCGCTGGCGAAGGCGGGCTGATTCTTCCCATTTTCATTTATTTTCAAGGAGTTCATCATGACAATCTCACAGGCCACCCTCGATGCCGCGCGCGCGGGCGGCGCTTCCAGCGTCGGCGTCATCGACGTAAACAACCTGGGCGGCGGCAGCTTGCAGTTGATGTTCGCCAAGCTGCAACTCTCGCTCGCGGAATCGGCCAAGAATAGCTCGATGGGCTACATCAACGAGATCCAGAAAACCCAGGGCGAGCAGAAGACACTGGCGGCGATGCTGCAACAGGCGCGGCAGCTCCAGGCCGACGCCAAGGACGGCAAGGGCAACGCGATCCACAACGGGAAAAGCGACCCGAACTGCTCGGTCATGCCGGACGACATGAAACAGTACATGAACGACAACGGGCTGGCCTACGACAAGGCGGGCAACGACGACAACCACAACAAGGACGAATGGGAAGTCGCCATCGCCTCGCTGCAGGCGCGGATGGATGCGCTGGGCACCGACACGCAGCAGAAGATGGTCTACGTGCAGGATTTCATGGGGCAATACAACTCCTATCTGCAAGGGGCCAATTCCGTCATCCAGCAAAGCAACCAGACGCTGGCCGAACTGGCGCGGGCGCGCTAGCCAGGGGAATGTTTCCAAGCGAAAGGACATGCCATGAACATGAGCGATACACAACCCGAAACGCCTGGCCCGGAAATCATCGAAGCGATTTTCGAGGGCGTCTCCAAGGGCGCGACCCTGGGCGATGCCGCCGGGATTACCGTCGAGACGCTGGAAGCGGGCTACGGGCTTGCCTACAACCTCTACGGCGCGGGCAATTACGCGGACGCGGAAAAACTCTTCTGCGCCCTGTGCATCTACAACCACCAGGACGTGCGTTTCTGGATGGGATTGGGCGGCAGCCGCCAGGCCGGAGGCAACCTGGAGGGCGCGATCAACGCCTACAACATGGCGACCATCGTCAGCGCCCTCGGCGATCCCGCGCCCTCGGTGCACGCCGGATTGTGCTATCTCAAGCAGGGCGACACGGAAAGCGCCGACGCCCTCTTCGACGCGGCGCTGGAGTTCGGCCAGCCGGACAACGCCCTGCACCAGAGTTACCGCGAGCGGGCCAAGGCTCTGCTCGACCAGATTCGCAAGGAGGCATGACATGGTGAATCCCATCAACAGCTCGATTCCAGGGTATCCGGGCGCGGACGGCGTAGGCGACCTTGCCCTGACGACGAGGCAGTCCGGCAGCGGCGGCGGCAACGCGGATCTGCCGCCCGTCGACGAAGAGACGCTCGCCTCCTTCCAGGACGCCTTGCCCAAACTCCTCCCTCCCCTCCTGGCGGGCAACATCTCGCTGGAGGAACTGGTGAAGGCGATCGGCATGGAAACCCGCCAGGTCGCCACCAAGACCGGGCTGGAAACCCTGAAGGCCAAGGCGGCGGAAACGGAGGAAGCCAACCAGAAGAAAATCGAGGAAATCCAGAAGCAGGTCGAAAAACTGCGCAAGCTGGCAAAACTCGGTCCGCTCGGGAAGGTCTTCAAATGGATCGCCATGTTGGTGGCCGCCATCGCCGCCGCCGCCGCCACCGTCGTCGCCGCGGCGACCGCCAATCCGCTCCTGATCGCGGGCGCGGCGATCATGATCGCCATGGTGGTCAACAGCATGGCGAGCGAGGCTTCCGGCGGCAAAGTCAGCATCGGCGCGGGGGTGGCCGAACTCGCCAAGCAGTGCGGCGCTTCCGAGGAAGTCGCGCAATGGATCGGCATGGGTGTGGAAATCGGCGTTACCCTCGTCGGCGTGGCCTTGACTTTCGGCGCGGGTCTTTCGAGTACCGTTTCCACGGCCACGGAAACGGCGGGCAAGGTGGCGCAGATCGCCGCCAGGGTTTCCCAGGCCGCCAGCCTCGCCAGCGGCGTCACCACCATGACCCAGGGCGGGCTGGGCATCGCCGACGCGGTGTATACCAGCGGCATAACCCGCTCCAAGGCCGCGCAAAAGGATCTGGAAGCGATCCTGGCGCGCATCTCGGAAGCCCAAGACATCGAAACCCATTTCCTGGAATCCGTCATGAAACGCGCCGAGGAACTGCTCTCCGACGTGCGGGAGATCGTCCAGGGCAACCTGGAGGCGCAAGCGGCCATCCTTGGCGGCAAGACGCCCGCCGTGGCCTGAAAGGAGAAAAACCATGAGCATCACGAACATCACGAACGCAACAGGCTTCGACCCGCGAACCTATGCCAACCTGCTGGAAGAGGCCCGCGCCCAGGGCATCGGCGCCCCCCAGGTCGACAACCTCCTGCTGGAGGCGATCAACAATGGCGGGCAAAACTTCAATCAGGCGGTGAATCAGGTCAGCCAGAACCTGCCCCGGCTCGCGCCGCCCAACGGCGCGGACTTGTCGCGCATCGCCGAATTCGGCGTTGCGCCCTCGCCCGGCGCGCTGGTCATGAGCCTCGTCACCAAGTACGTGGCCGAGCAGCGCGAACAGAACCGGGAAATCCGCCACCAGATGACCGAGCAGATCGTGGCGTCCATGCAGGATGAAGCCGACAAGATGCGCGAGATGGCCGCCATTCAACTGGCGATGGGCATCGTGAGCGGCGCGCTGACCATCGCGGGCGGCGCGGTTCAGACCGGCATGTCCGCCGCCGCCCTCAAAACGCCCGCCATTCCGAAAGGCCAGGCCGATACCCCGGCCACCCCAAGCGCGTCGAACAACGGCCAATCCCTCAACTTCATGGGGCAGGGCATGAGCCAGGGCATGAGCGGCGCGGCGGGCATCGCCAAGGCGATCGGCGACTACTACGCTACCCGCTTCCAGGCCGAAATGAAGGAAATGCAAGCCGACCAGGAACGGATGCGCGAAATGCGCGATTCCGTGAAAGACCTGGACGAGGGCCTGAAGGAACTCATCCAGAAGACGCTCGCCGCCCAGGATTCCATCCAGCAAGCGCAAAACCAGGCGCGCGCGAAGATTCTGGGATGAGCCAGGCCAATTTTTTCGACTCCCGATCCGAAAGGAAAACCACAATGCCTGACGCAACGAACGCAACACATGAATTCGCGCCGATCCTGACGCGCTTTGGCGAAGCCATCGGCATCCCCGATTTGGCGCTGGACGAGGACGCCGCCTGTATGCTGGAAATCGACGGCCAGCTTTTCAACCTGCAATGGTTCGCGGCATCGAACACGCTGGCCGTCTACGCCGTGGTGGGCGCGGCGGAACATGGCCCCGAGGCGCTGCCGCTCTACACGGCGCTCCTGGAAGCCAATGCCCTGGGGCGGGAGACCGGCGGCCTCACCCTGGGGCTGCACGCCGGGCAAGACAGCCTCCTTCTTACCGGGCAGGTCTTTTCAGGCAATCTGGAAGGGGATGCCCTGTACCGTTACGTCGAGTTTTTCGTCGCCCAGGCAAAACATTGGGAGACGCGCATCCAGGAAATCCTCGCTGAAACGCCGGAAGAAGGCGGCGCGTTCGACGGCGCGGACAGCGGTCTGCGTGTATGACGAAAGAAATGAACAAAGCCCGCGATTCTGGCGGCGGTTCAGCTTCCTGGGGCGTTGAAACGCCCCTTTCGCCCTCGCAATGACGGGGAGCCGGGACATGACGCCGACCTTTTCGCTGCGTGGAAAAATCCTGCTTTTGTTGAGCGCGACCGTGTTCGTGATTGCGGTTTTCGTCGCTGCCCTGAGCCAGCGCGACATCACGCGCACCGTCTCCGACCGGGAGCGGCGCGCGGTCGGCAATACCATGAATCTCGTTTCGGTCAACCTCGCCACGCGCTGGAGCACCCTGCTCAACGACAAGATTCGCGCGGTGCGCAACGAGCGCGCGCAACTGATGGAAACCGGCGCGCTGGTGCGTTCCACGCTGGAGAGCCACGCGAGAGAAACCCAGGCGGGACTCCTGCCGCGCGAACAGGCCCAAGCCAGCGCGCGTGCCTGGGTCGATCGCCTCGCCTTTGAAAACCAGCGCCAGGTCTTGATCTACGACCGGAAGAACCTCGTCCTCGCCAGCACGGACGCCGCCCTGATCGGCAAGGATATTTCCGCCCTCCTGGATTTCAAGGGCAGGCCGCTGGCGGAAGCCATGCGCGAGGAAAGCCGGACATTCGGCCACGGTTTTGCCATCTATGCCGCCGCGGACGCCCGCGCCGACGAGCTGCGCTTTGCCCATTTCGACTATTTCGAAGCGTGGGACTGGGTGCTCGTCGTCAGCGACAGCGCGCAAACCATCACCCGGCAGGCGGCTTCACGCAAGACCGCCCTGGAGTCGGAAATCCACGAAACCCTCTCCTCCCTAGTGCTCGCGCAATCGGGGTTCATGTTCATCATCGCTGACGATGGCAACTTCATCGTCCCGCCGCCCAAAGCCTTTCTGGAAGAGGCGGGCGGCGAAGAGGGCGCGCGGGATGCCCTGCGCGCGGCGTTGAACGCGGCATCCGAAATGGAAGGTTCGGCGGAAGGTTCCCGCGTTTTTCGCCTGAGTCTCGGCAAGGAAACCTGGCAGGCCGAAGCCGCCCATTTCCGGCCCCTGGCCTGGACGCTGGCGGCAATGGTGCCCGAAACGGATCTGACCCTGCCCGCGCGGCAACTCGTCGACCGGCAGGCCGAGATTTCCGCTGTCATCCTCTGTCTCGCGCTTTTGTGCGCCTTTCTCTTCGCGACGTGTATCGTGCGGCCTTTGGCGCAACTGACCCAATTCGCGCGGGCGCTTCCCGGACAGGATTTTCTCTCCCAGGAAAGCAAGGCGCCTGAACACATTGCCGCCCTGCCCGCGAAAAGCCGCGACGAAATCGGGCTTCTTGCCGCGGCCTTCCTCTTCATGGATCGGCGGCTGCGCGAAAACATCCGGCTTCTCGTGCGCGAGACCGCAAGCCGCGAGCGCATCGAAAGCGAACTCGACATCGCCCGCGCCATCCAGCTCGGTCTCCTGCCCGTTCCCCTGCCCGCCGCCCTTTCCGCCACATTGAGCCTGAAGGCGCACATGCTGCCCGCCAGGGAAGTGGGCGGCGATCTCTGCGATTACTTCACGCTTTCCGAAACGGAACTTTGTTTCGTCATCGGCGACGTTTCCGGCAAAGGCGTGCCCGCAGCGCTCTTCATGGCCATCACCCGGACACTCATCCGCTCGGCGGCGCGGGACGAAACCGACCCCGGAGCAATGACGCGCGTCATCAACGACCGGCTTTCCGAAACCAATCCCAACCTCATGTTCGTCACCCTCTTTCTCGGCATCCTGAACCTCGAGAGCGGCGAACTGCGTTATGTGAACGCCGGACATCCGCCCCCCATCCTCATCACGCGGGATAAAACGCCGCGCCAACTGGCAGGGCGCAGCGGCCCGGCTTGCGGGGTGCGGGAAAACCTCGCCTATCGCGCCTTCCTTGCCCGGCTGGAACCCGGCGACACGCTCCTGGGCTATACCGACGGCGTCACCGAGGCTGTAAACGAGGCGGGGGCGCGGTACGGCGAAGCCCGGCTCCTGGAAAACCTGAATCATCCGGCGCGAAACGCCGAAGAAACCACGGCGCGCCTCCTGACCGACATCGAGACCTTTACGGCGGGAAGCGATCCCTTCGACGACATTACCCTGATTGCGGTGCAATTACTAACCTTTCTGTTAGTAGAGACAGTTCCCCAGCCAACGAACAAAGGAAAATCAATGGGTTACAATATATAAAATGACTTTATTAACGAAAAAGTTAGTATCATGAAACGCCTTTTCATCTTCCTGTTCCTGGCGCTGCCGCTTTCGGCGCTCGCCCAGGCGCCGCTTCGCCCCACGATGCCCGCCGCCGCGCCGCCGACGCGGGTCGCCGCGCCAACGCGCGTTTTCCCGACCGCGCCCGTCGCCCCTCCCCGTGGCGGCAAATGGCGGATCGGCTACTACGAGAGCGGCGACTACGAGGAATATCCCCTGACCCTGCGCGCCATCGCGGAAGGCTTGCAAAAACTGGGCTGGGTGAAACTTCCCGCCATTCCGGAAGGACTCTCCGGCGAGGCGCTCTGGCGCTTCCTAGCGAAAAACGCGCAAGGCGGCAAGCTGGAATTCGTCGGCGACGCTTACTGGAAGCCGGGAAATTTCGATGAAAAACTGCGCCCGGAGACGATGAAAGCATTTTCGGAGCGCGTGAAAAACAGGCGCGATCTCGATCTCGTGCTCGCCATGGGCACCTGGGCCGGGCAGGACATGGCAAGGCTCGGCACGCCGATTCCCACCGTCGTGGCCTCGACGAGCGACCCGCTCGAATCCGGCATCATCAAGCGTCCAGAAGACAGCGGCCAGGACAACCTGCACGCGCGGATCTATCCGGGGCGCTACAAGAACCAGGTACGGCTTTTCCACGCCATCATCCCGTTCAGGACGCTGGGCATCGTCTATGAGGATTCGCCCGAAGGCCGCAGTTATGCCGCCATCGCCGCCATCGAGGAAGTCGCCCGGGAAGAGCGTTTCGCCATCGTTTCCTGCCACGCGCCCTTTTCCGGCGTGGAAATTTCCGTCGCCACGCGAAAGGCGCTCGACTGCTACCGGCAGATCGCCCCAAAGGTCGACGCCGTCTACGTGACGACGCACCGGGGCATCACCCTGGACTCGATCCGGCAAATCGCCGCCATCCTGCGCCGCGCCCAAACGCCCAGTTTTTCCATGCTGGGTTCGGAAGAAGTGAAGGCCGGTCTCCTGATGAGCCTGGCAGACGCGAAGAAATCCTACCTGGGCCTCTTTCACGCCGAAGTCATCGCCCGCGTCTTCAATGGCGCCAAACCCCGGCAATTGAACCAGATCTGGGCCGACCCCGCCAAAATCGCCCTGAACCTCGAAACCACCCGCCGGATCGGCTTCGACCCGCCCGTAGACATCCTGCTCGCGGCGGACGAAGTGTATGAAACAGGGAGCAGGGAGGGCGATTCCCATGACTTGGGAAAAGGAGATTGAAAGACGGCTTCCGGCATGATGTCCGGAAGCGATGGCAGGTAGAAGTCAGTTCGCTTCGCCAAGCCTGGAAATTGCCAATTCCGCCAAAGAAGTCCAGCATGACGTGAGCACTTGTGACAATGTGGAAACCCGGCGCGACCTGGAAGTGCAAATCCGCGCCGACCGCGACATCCGCTACCAACGAGTTGTGGAAGTCATGGCCGCCGCGAAACGCGCCGGGGTCGTGAAACTGGGGTTCGTCACCGCGCCGGGAGAGTGAAGGCATCTGGAAGTACAGCCTGACATTCGCTTTCCGCGAACACACCAGCGTCTGTCCCTTTTCTCTGATACGAAAGGGAGGGGGGACAAAAAGGCTGGAAAGGAAGGGCATCCAAGGGAAAGGGATCTACCCGCAAAAGGCTTTGTTTTTCTCCTGAATGCAGGATTTCCGCACAAATCCGAAGCCAGGGTTCAGGGAAAAGCACAGCAGAAACGCTGCCAAAAATGACAACCGGCGCGAATCGCGCCGGTTGTCGTTTCGTGGCTCATCAAGCCACTTGGACGAAGGGTTGTTGCGCACGTTCCGGCATCGGGACGCTCTCCAGATGAACCACCAAATGCCGACTGGCTTCCTCGGCTCGCCCTTGTTCGCACAAATCCAGCCGATCCGCCCAATCCTGCATCATGCGCCGACGTTGTTCCACATATTCGGCATGGTTGTAGGCCGCGCGAATCGCGTTCGGGTCGGAATGGGACAATTGCGCCTCGATCCACGCCTGGGGATAGCCGATTTCATTGAACGCCGTCGAGAAGGTCGCGCGCAGGCCATGCACAGTCAGCCGGTTACGGTAGCCCATGCGCTTCAATGCGGCGTTCAGAGTGCTTTCATTGATGCAGCAACCTGAGTCTGTCCGGTTCCGCAGTACGTAACGCTGGGATGGGCTGCCCCATTGGAGCAGTTCGCGGACGACCTCCATCGCCTGGGTGGAAAGCGGGACGATATAAGGCGGGATGTCTTCCCCCTTGCGCGTTTTGCGCAGCTTGCGCTGCAACTGTTTCACGTTGCCAGGCGGGATGATCCACAGCCCGCGTTCGAGATCGAACTGATCCGGCGTCGCCAGGCGCTGCTCACAGGTGCGCACACCTGTGAGCAGCGAGAGGCGCAATCCGAGCCGGGTTTGCTGCGCGCCATCGTATTCCTCAATGGCCCGCAGCAATCCCGGCAATTCGTCCATACGCAGGAAAGGATGATGACGGGCGGGCGTACGGGGAATCGCCACCACGTCGAGATCGGAGGCGTAGTTGGTCTCCAGCCCCGGCACCTTCACCAGCGCGTAGCGGAAAATCTGGTTGAGATGCCCACGCACATGTTCCGAAACAGAAAGTGCCCCTCGGCGTTCGATCCGCTCGATGACTTCCAGCAGGTCGGGACGCCGGAGTTCGTGGATCGGACGCTTGCCCAAAAAAGGTAGAACGTCCCTGCCAAAGGTGCGTAGGATGTGCGAATACGTGCTCCGCTTGCCGGTCTTGATTTCCCGTCCGCGATGTTCGATCCACTGCTGGAACACCGCCTCGAAGGTATGCGCGCTGGCCGTTCGGACAGCCTGCCGTTTCTGCTTGCGGTGCGTATGCGGATTGCCGCCCTTGGCGAGCAGGCCACGCGCTTCGTCACGGGCTTGACGCGCTTCCCGCAACGAGACTTCCGGGTAGCTGCCGAGGGACATGCGTTTCTGCTTGCCGCCCCAGTAGTAACGAAAATGCCAGGATTTGCCGCCCTGCGGGGAAACCACGAGGGAAAGTCCATCAAAATCGCCGATGGTGTAGGCTTTGCCGGTAGCCTTCGCCTGCCGGACAATGGTGTCGGTGAGTGCCATGCCAAACTCCTTTGCGTTGTCGAGTCATGGCTTGGATTCTTTGGGTGTCCACTCCGTTCCGCCAGCAACAAACCGGAATCCGCGCCACCACCTAAAGGTGGACTGAAAAATGGACTCAAAAATCCTGGCTGTCGGTGGATTTCAGTCATTTTCAGCAGACCGAAAAAAGCTAAAAATTCAACATTTTCAATAACTTGCGGACATCCACGGAAACTGTTAGAACAGACTTCGGGTTTCCACGTCGCTGCGCTCCTGAGAATGACGAGGCTGGGTGCGTTTCAGGCTGCGCCGCGCTTTTGACGAGACTGGGCGCCTGTCTCCTGACGCCTGCCCCCTGCCCGTCCTATGCCTTTAACAAAGCCTCCTTTTCACCCAGCCAGCGTTTGCGTATGGGGTTGGCCTTTTCGGGGAAGCGAGTCAGCAGGATTTCGGCGAGGGCGCGCGCGGTTTCCACGAGGTCGGCGTCGGCTTCCAGATCGGCGTAGCGGAGCAGAGGCAGACCGCTTTGGCGGCTGCCGATGAATTCGCCGGGGCCGCGCAACTTTAAGTCCTGGCGGGCAATTTCAAAGCCATCATTGTTTTCGAAGATGATTTTTAAACGCGCGCGCGCCGTTGGGGAAAGGGGTTCGGCGTAGAGCAGGACGCAACTGCTTTCATGCGCGCCGCGCCCAACCCGTCCACGCAACTGGTGTAACTGGGCAAGCCCGAAGCGTTCGGCGTGTTCGATGACCATCAAGCTGGCGTTGGGCACATCCACACCAACTTCGATTACCGTGGTCGCCACCAGCAAATCCATTTTCCCGGCGGCGAATTCCGCCATGACCGCCTGTTTTTCGGCGCTTTTCAGGCGGCCATGCACCAGGCCGACACAGAGTTCCGGCAACGCCTCCGCAAGCCACGCATGGGTTTCCAGCGCGGTCTTGAGTTGCAGGGTCTCGGACTCCTCGATCAGCGGACAAACCCAATACACCTGTTGTCCGGCGGCCACTTTTTTGCGCACATAGGCCATGACTTCCTCGCGCCGCCCATCGCGCGCCAGGCGAGTGCGAATCGGGGTGCGCCCTGGCGGGAGTTCGTCCAGGACAGAAACGTCCAGATCGGCGCAATAGCTCATGGCCAGTGTGCGCGGAATGGGCGTGGCGGACATCATCAACTGGTGCGGCGCCCTTCCCTTCCGGCAGAGGGCGAGACGCTGCTGGACGCCGAAACGGTGTTGTTCGTCGATGACGACCAGCGCCAGGCGCTCATAATCCACGCCTTCCTGGATCAGGGCGTGGGTGCCGACGATCAGTCCCGCCGTTCGCGCGGCAGCAAGCCGCGCCGCGCGCGCCCTGCCCTTCTGGTTGCCGAGGAGCCGGACGACCTCAACGCCCAGCGGTTCGAGCCAATCGACCAGCTTCAGATAATGCTGTTCGGCGAGAATTTCGGTCGGCGCCATGAAGGCCGCCTGCCAACCGGATTCCACCGTCTGGCAGATGGCAAGCGCCGCCACCAGCGTCTTGCCCGCGCCGACATCGCCCTGCAACAGGCGCTGCATGGGATAGGGCGCGTTCAAATCGGCGCTGATTTCGGTAAAGACGAGGCACTGGGCGTGCGTGAGCGAAAAGGGAAGCCGGCGCACGAGCGCGGCGGCAAGCGCGCCGCGAGCGGCAAGGCGCGGCGCGCCGATTTCGCGTCGCGCCCGGTACGCCCGGCGCAGGGAGATTTGTTGCGCGAGCAGCTCATCGAGCTTCACCCGCCGCCAGGCGGGATGCTGGCGGTCGACAAGGGCATGCGCGTCCGAACCGGCGGGTGGATGATGCAGGAAAAGAAGGGCGTCCCAAAGCGTCGGCAGCCTCGCTTTAGCGAGAAATTCGGCCTCCAGCGTCTCATCCAGGGGCGCCTCGGAGAGCGCCTTGTCGATGAGTTTCGAGAGCGCCGATTGCGTCAGTCCGGCAGTAGTAGGATAAACGGGCGTCAGGGTTTCCGGCAACGGCGTGTCCGGCAGGACGACGCGAAAACGCGGATGGACCATTTCCGCGCCAAAGTAACCCTGGCGGATTTCGCCCACGCAGCGCACCTGATTGCCCACGGCGAGCGCGGCCATCTGGTTTGGATAGAAGCTGAGAAAACGCAGGGTGATCGCGCCGCTCACGTCAGCAAGCCGGACGATCAGTTGCCGCCGGGGGCGAAACTGGATCTGGCTGTCGATGATCGCGCCCTGCAATTGCACGCTGCCGGTTTCGTCCGCGGAAAGCGCGGCACTGAGCGCCGTTGCGACCGGCGTGACGCGGGTTTCGTCCTCATGGCGCAACGGCAGGTGCAAGAGCAGGTCCTCCCGGCGCGTTATTCCCAGGCGTTCGAGTTTTTCCGCAAGCGCGCCGGGTTTTTTTCCGGGCGACACCCCTTTTCTCGCTTGCGCGGGCGGATTCAGGCGTTCAGGCACACGACGGCATCGACTTCCACCAACGCACCCTTGGGTAGTTCCCGGACGCCCACGGCGGCGCGCGCCGGATACGGCGCGTTGAAGTAACGGATCATGACTTCGTTGACCTTGGCGAAATGCGCCATGTCCGTGAGATAGACGTTGAGTTTCACCACATCGGAAAGACTGCCGCCCGCGGCGCCCACGACGGCCTTCAGGTTGTCAAAGACCTGCGCGACCTGCGCGTCGATGCCGTCGACCAGGGTCTGATTGGCGGGACTCAAGCCAATCTGCCCGGAAACATACAGCGTGGCGGCGGCGTCAATCACCTTGACGGCCTGGGAATAAGTACCGATGGCGGCAGGCGCTTTATCGGTGGCGATGATGGTTCTTTGCATGAGTACGCTCCTGTCATTCTTGAACAATCAAGGGAAATCAGTTTCTGGGCGGCGGCACGAGCAGCCCTTCTATGCCCAGCGCGCGCATTTTTTCACGCGCCGCCTCGGCTTCGGCCTGGGTCTTGAAAGGGCCGACCTGGACACGGGTCTCCAGCGTGGAGGGTATCCCGTGTTGCTGGAGCCGTTTACGCAGATTTTCCGCGCGCTGGAAACTGGAAAAAACGCCCGCCTGTATCAAGAAGCCGAACTTTCGCAGCGGCGGCGCGGGCGGCGTCACGCGCTCCGGAGGCGGCGCCGTTTCCGGCGGCGGAGAGGGCGGCGGCGGGTCGACTTCAGGCGGCGCGGTGAATTCCGGCGCGACGGACACGTTCTCCGGCATTGACGGCGCGACGTATTCCGGAATCGGCGTCGGGGAGGGCGGCGTGATGGTGCGCGTCGGCGCTTCAGGAACGGTCTTCCTGACGCCGCCCGTGACCGTCGCCGGCACGGGCGGCGGCGCGACGGGCGTAACCACGGGCGACACGGGCAACGGCGACGGCGGTTCGGGCGCGACATCGATCGGCGGCTGCCCAAGCGTCGGTTCCACGGGCGCCTCCGGCGGTGGCTCCGAAGGCGTGACGGGCTGGATGAGCGGCGGCTGGATGGGCGGTACTGGCACCGGCCGGGTAAAGGGAGGGGCTTCCGCTTCTTCGGCGGGACGCGCGAGATAGTCGAAAAGCGCCAGCAACAGGAGCAAGGCCGCCACCATGCCCGCCGCAAGCATCAGGCGCTTGACGATCTTGCCGCGCTGCTCCTCCACATCGTCTTCCAGGTTTTCATCCTCTTCGCCGTCGGCATCCACGGCCTGCGCGTCATCTTCGCTCATGATTTTTCCTTACGCTTGATCAGCGCCACCACCAAGTCCGCCTCGGCGCGGGCGATCCCGCAACGTTCGGAAATGGTGACGGCATCATGCCCCAACAAGGCCATCTGCATGGCGTCGTTATAGAGCGGCGCGGCGTTTTGCGCCATTTTCAGCTTGTGCATCTCCTGTTCGACGGCGTTACGCCATTCGCCGTTGTCGCTGCGCAACGCGGAAAACGCGCCGCGCAAGGCGTCCATTTCCTCACGCAACTGCGCCATCTCCCGCTCCACACCCGCCATGAAGGTTCGTTGGGCAAACGAGACATCCGGCGTCGCAAGGGCTTCTTCGGGCGGTGCCGGTTGCCGCAAACGATTGCGGGGACGTTCATAGATGGGCGACATGTCTTCGCGCTCCTCGGCGTGTTCGTTGTTTCCGGGTAAGGATTTTTCACCGGAAGGTTCGGTAAATCCGGGTGATTTCGGTTCCAGGCGCATCGTCTCGATACGCGCGTGTAAACGGCCGATGCGGCGCATGCGCCAAATCAACAAGAGCATGTAGGCGACAATCAACAGGATCAAGGCAAGCAGGATCTCTCGCCAGCCCAGCAGATTTGCCGCCCATGCCATCGCGCCGCCTTTCGTCCGTGCCGTCCTCAGAATCCCTGGTTATACTGTATGCCGATGACGTGGCCGTTGGCGTCGTAACTGCCTCTGAGCCGCAATCCCGCGCCCTGCCGATCAATCCGCGCTTCCCTGGCGCGTTGGTAGGCATAGCCGAAATCCAGCGTGGCATATTTGCCAAAGCGATACTGTCCGCCAATCGCCAGCCAGAGGCGATGCGTCTCCGGCAACAGGACAGCGCGTTCCGACGCGCGTATCGGCGAACGATCATAGGCAATGCCGAATTTCGATTTCCAGCGTTCGTTGTAGGCATACGCCGCACCCCAGGAAAGCCGCCAGCTATCCTGATCGTAGCCATCTGCGCGCGACCAGTTGCGCCAGGAAATATCGCCCATCGCCTCCCAGCGATCCGAAACCTGCTGCCAGACCGAAAGCGAAAACACGTCCGGCGTTTTGAGGCGGCCACGCCCGTCCACGCCCGGAAAGGCACCCAGAGCGCCGATGCCGCCCGCATCCAACCGATAGTCCATCCCGGAACGATACGCCAATCCCAGGCGCATTTCCGGCGAAAGCGTAAAAAGCGCGCCCGCATTCCAGCCCCAGGCGCTATCCGTATCGGAATCCCGCATCGCGTTCAGGACTGTTTTCAGGCGGATTTGCTGGTAATTCAACCCCAGTCCCACGGACACCCGATCCGAAACGCGGTAAGCCAGCGCCGGATTGAGATTGAGGGAAGAAAAGCGCGCGGCGACGCCCATATCGCGCCCCATCCAGTCATCGTCATATTCCATGTCCAGGCTGTAGGGAGAAGAGATTCCCAGACCCAACGACAAATCCTCATTGACCGCCCAGGAAGCGTAAAGATGCGGCAAGGCGCGCCACTGGCCGGCCTGCCCGCCTTCACCGCCGGAAAGGCCGACACTGCCGTCGTCATCGAATTCATAACGGCTTTGCGCGCCCACGAGTCCTGCGGAAAGCTGTACGCCGGGAAGCCGCGTCAGTCCCGCCGGGTTGTAATAAAGCGAACTCGCGTTATCGGCCAGGGCTGCCGCGCCTGCATAGGCAATGCCTAGGCCGCTCGCGTTTTCCTCGACCGCCAGGAATCCGTCCGCGCGAACGCCCTGCGACAGGAACGCGCACAACAAGGAGGCTGCAAACAAAGTGATTTTTTTCATATGCTGGAGACCATTAGGGCAAAGATGGCGGGATTTTACGGTCAAATGACGCAAAGGTCGACGCCGCAAAGAAGTGAATGTTCCGCCGAAATACGTTGCATATGCTTCGCCATCCGCCTAGACTCCGGGCGTTGACGGGCGTGTTGTTGTGATGTGAGGGGATTTCCCTTGAGTACATTCCAGTATGGAGAGGCGGAAATCGCCTACCTAAAGGCGAGGGACAAACGGCTTGCCTGGGCGATTGAGCGGATCGGCTTCATCGAGCGAACGACAGAACCCGATCTGTTCGTGGCGCTGGCGCGGTCGATTGTGGGACAACAGATTTCCGGCAAGGCGCAGCGGACGATATGGGCGCGTATGGAAACAGGCCTTGGCGAAATCACACCGCGGACGATCTGCGCCTGCCCGGCGGCAGAACTGCAAGGCTACGGCATCTCCCGCAAAAAGGCCGGATACATCCGGGGCGCGGCGGAAAAGATACGCGACGGGCGCCTCGATCTGGACGCCCTGCAAGCCCTGCCCGACGCCGAAGTCTCCAAAAGGCTCTGTCAGCTCGACGGCGTCGGCCCCTGGACGGCGGAAATGCTGATGTTGTTTTCCCTCTGCCGCCCGGACATCGTGAGTCACGGCGATCTCGCCATCCTGCGCGGAATGCGGATGCTTTATCACCATCGGGAAATCACCCGGCCACGCTTCGAAAAATACCGGCGGCGCTATTCGCCGCAAGGTTCGGTGGCTAGCCTCTATCTTTGGGCAATCGCCGGCAACGCCATCGACGGTATGCGCGACTATGCGGCAAATGCGGCAGGAATCAGGCGTCAGGAATCAGAAAAACCAAACCCCGTCATTCTCCGGAGCGAAGCAACGAAGCAATCCAGATGCCTAACCCGCGGTGCAAAACGCCGGTAATTTTTCTGTCCTCTGTCCTTTGTCCTCTGTCCCTGTCTCCTGGTCAGGACACGGGTTAGAATGCGCGTTCTGGATGAACAAGGATGTCTGTATGAAAATTACTTTCCTCGACTTTGAACAACCGATTGCCGAGTTGGAAAACAAGATCGAAGCCTTGCGTTTTGGCCAGGAGGATTCGGCGGTGGATATTTCCGAGGATATCGAGCGGCTTTCCGGGAAGAGCCAGGATCTGACCAAGGCGATCTACGCCAAGCTCACGCCCTGGCAAATCGCCCAAGTCGCCCGTCACCCGCAGCGCCCCTATACGCTGGATTACATCGAGCATATTTTTACGGGCTTCAACGAACTGCATGGCGACCGCGCCTTCGCGGATGACAAATCCATCGTTGGGGGTCTGGCGCGTTTCAACGGCCAGCCCTGCATGGTCATCGGGCACCAGAAGGGGCGGGATACCAAGGAAAAAATCCATCGCAATTTCGGGATGCCGCGTCCGGAAGGGTATCGCAAAGCCTTGCGCCTAATGCGGCTGGCGGAAAAATTCTCTATTCCCGTGTTCACTTTCGTGGATACGCCGGGCGCTTATCCGGGCATCGACGCCGAGGAACGCGGGCAATCGGAGGCCATCGGGCGCAATCTTTATGAAATGGCGATCCTGAAGACGCCGATTCTCGTCACCATCATCGGCGAAGGCGGTTCGGGCGGCGCGCTGGCGATTGCGGTGGGCGACGTGACCCTGATGCTGCAAAACGCGACCTACGCGGTCATTTCTCCGGAAGGCTGCGCTTCCATCCTCTGGAAAAGCGCCGAAAAAGCCGCGGACGCCGCCGAAATCATGGGCATCACCGCGCAGCGCCTGAAAACGCTGGGGCTGATCGACAAGATCGTGCATGAACCCGTGGGCGGCGCGCACCGCGATCCGGCCGCCATGTCCATCAGCCTGAAAAAAGCCTTGCAGGAAGCCTTCAAGCATCTCCTGAGCATTTCCATGCCGGATCTTCTGGAGGCGCGTTTCCAGCGTCTCATGGCCTATGGTCGCTTCAGGGAATCCGCCTGATCCCGTCCTGCCGCTTGTCGCGCGGGTCGCTGCCTTTCTCGACGCGGCATTGCCGGATGGCGTTCCGCTGTGGGTGGGCTTTTCGGGCGGGCGGGATTCCGTCGTGCTCCTCGATCTCGTCATTTCGCTCTTGCCGGGGCGTGTCTGCGCCCTGCACGTGCAACATGGCCTTTCGCCCAATGCGGACGCCTGGGCGGACTTTTGCGCGGCCTTTTGCCGGGCGCGGGAGATTTCCTTTGCCCTGGAAAAGGTGAAGGTGGCGCGCGACAGCGGGGAAGGACTGGAAGCCGCCGCCCGGCGGGCGCGTTACCAGGCGTTTTTGGAAAGTGGCGCGGACTGGCTGGCGCTGGCGCATCATCAGCGCGATCAGGTGGAAACCCTGCTCTTCAATCTTTGCCGGGGCGCGGGCGTCGCGGGCGCGGCGGCCATGCCGGAAGCGCGGCGCATGGGCGCGATGACCCTGTTGCGCCCGCTCCTGAAAACCAGCGCCGCCGACCTTGCGGCATATGCGCGCGCGCGCGCCCTTTCCTGGATGGAGGACGAGAGCAACGCGGATGAGCGCCACGCGCGCAATTTCCTGCGTCACCGCGTCCTGCCCGGGCTGGCGGCGCGTTTTCCAGCGGTGGAGACGACCCTTGCCCGCGCCGCCGGACATTTTGGCGAGGCGCAAACCCTGTTGCGCGAACGAGCAGATGAAGACGACCGGGCGCTTGCCGGAAATCTTCCTTCGCTCCTGTCGCTTTCCCTGCCGCGACAGGCCAACTGGCTGCGCTATCGGCTGCATCGACAAGGTTGGCGCGTCCCGGACGCCGTCACGTTGGATGAAGTCCTGCGTCAGCTTGTCCGCGCCATCAGCCAGGCGGATTCGCGTTTTGAGTTCGGGTTCGCGGAAGGCCGCCTGCATCTCTGGCAAGGCCGGTTGTACGCGACGCCGCACCCCGCGCCGCCGGAGATGGCCGCGCGTCCCTGGGATACCCGGACGCCCTGCCTCTGGTCGGGTCGATCGCTGCGCCTTGAACCCTGCCACGGCGCGGGGCTGGACGCGGCGTTGCTGGCCGGAAAACCCCTGACCCTGCGCCCGCGCCAGGGCGGAGAAAAATTGCAGCTCCACCCGCGCGGCCCGCGTCGCACCCTGAAAAACCTGCTGCGCGAAGCCGGAATCCCGCCCTGGGAACGCCCATGTCTTCCCCTCCTCTACCACGAAGAAACCCTAATCGCCTGCCCCGGCATCGGCATCGCCGCCAACTGGCAATGTCCGCCAGACCAACCAGGATTCCGGATAGCCTGGGATCAGGCGTCAGGAGATCAGGAGGCGGGAGACAGGCGTCAGGAGACAAAAACCCCCTCCCCGCCGCCATCGTCGTGAGGCGCAAAGCGCCGGTAGCTTTTCTATCCTCTGTCTTCTTATATATTGAGTTTGCCCCCATGCCTCAGTGTTTGGGGGCATTTCGGGAAGCGCGGTACAGCCTGTCTCTTCTGTGGGTTTAAAGCCCGGAGGACAGTTTTTGGCGT
>JAIRMN010000201.1 GCA_031258715.1 Zoogloeaceae bacterium | reverse complement strand
CTCTTGACTATGCTGTATCGCTCGACGCGCCGCCTGAAGTCGTTGTGGCGCTGCCGTGTAGAACTTGTCCCATAGGGCCTCCCTACATTTTGTCATGGACATTGTGCCGTCAAATGCTGGGACTAAACAGGCCCGCCGTTTTCAATTTTCCCGGCGTCGCAAAGTCCCGGCCAAACTCACCCCAACCGTGGCGGAAGATCTCGCCCGAACCCTGAAAATCGAAACCCTCATGCGCGGAAACCGGTAACCAGTGTTGCAAAAAAACAACAGCTACCTGAGATAAACGATTTGTCTCAAAAAACCCACTGATTTATCTCGCGCGGCTTCATGATTGAGCCTTTGGTGCTTTTCGGTTACTTTATCCGTCTGTCGACTTCATCTTGACCATCATGCGCGTCTTGCTTTTCCTGCTGATCTTCGCCAATCTTCTGTTTTTTGCCTTTGGCCAAGGCTATTTTGGACAGAAGCCTTCGCCAGACGCTCATCGTCTGGAAAAGCAGGTGAACCCGGAGCGACTGCGCCTCATGTGGCCGCCCGGCGAAGATCCCGTGGAATTGGATTCGTCCCCAAAAGCCACGGCAGAACCCGCCGTTCCCCCGTCCGCCGCCGTCACGCCGCCGTCCGCGTCCGTCGTTGCCGACGCCTGCATACGAATCAACGAACTTGCGCCCGACATGGCGGTGCAACTGGCGGGACAGGCGACCATCTTGCGCCTCAAGGCGACGCAGATCGAAGCCGCAAACGCCTGGTGGGTCTTCATTCCGCCACAGGCCGACCGTGCCGCCGCCGAAAAGAAGGCTGGAGAATTGACGCAATTGGGCATTCGGGATTTTTTCATCACGAATAACGCGCCCCAGCAATTCGCTATTTCCCTAGGGATATTTTCCACCGAGGAATCCGCCCACAAGCACCTAGAGGGCTTGCGCGCCAAGGGCGTGAAAAGCGCCCGCGTGGGACGGCGACGTCTGGAAAAGACGCAACAGAGCCTGGAAATCCGGGGCGATCCGCTGGTGGTATCCGTCTTTCGCAACGCCCTGCCCGCCGAAAGCAATGTCCGGGACTGCCCCTGAGATGTTCCCCGAAAGATCCTTCACCGTCGCGTTGACCGGCGGCATCGGCAGCGGCAAGAGCGCCGTTGCCCAAGGATTCGTCGAACGGGGTGCGGCGCTGGTGGATACGGACGAACTCGCGCACCAGCTCACCTTGCCCGGCGGCGCGGCGCTACCGGCGATCTGCGCGGCCTTCGGCGCGAAAGCGAAAGCCGCGGATGGCGGCCTGGACCGTCCACGAATGCGGCAATGGGCCTTCGCGGATGCTGCCGTCCGCCGCCAACTGGAGGCGATTCTGCATCCCCTCATCCACGCGCGCGTCCAGCAAGCGCTTGCCAGCCTCGCCCGCACCGCGCCCTACGCGATCGTTGCCATTCCCTTGCTGGCGGAAAGCGGAGGACGAAAGCGTTACGCGCCGGATCGGATACTGGTCGTCGACTGCCCGGAGGACTTGCAGATTCAGCGCGTCATGGCGCGCAACGCCTTGAGCGCCGCAGAAGTCAGTGCCATTCTCTCTGCCCAGGCCGGCCGGAAGGAACGCCTCGCCCTTGCGGATGACATCATCGACAACAGCGGCGAAACGGACGCGCTTTGGCCCCGGATTTCCCGTCTGCATGAAAGCTATCTGCATATGCGACGAAAGGGGCTGTAAAAATTTTGTGCAAAATTAAAGCAATAGATTGAAATTTGCCGCTAACCGATTCAAAATAAAGGAAATTCTTTTAGGCTGGCGACCGTGATTACTTACGAATTTCCCTTCAGTGAGCGTGTACGCACTTTGCTGCGTCTGGAGGCATTGTTCGATAAAGCGATACATTTTTCCGATCTGGAGGGCGCGGCGGAAAATCATATTGCGCTTGGCGGCATTTTTGAAATCTTGGATGTGGTCGGGCGCAGCGATTTGAAGATGGATTTGTTCCAGGAGCTTGAGCGCCAGAAACAGGTTTTGCTGGGATTCCGGGACAACCCTGAAATTTCCGAAATGGCGCTTTCCGGCGCGCTTGGCGAAATCGAACGGGCTTCGACGGCGCTTTTCGGACTGGCGGGAAAATTCGGTCAGCACCTGCGCGACAATGACTGGCTGATGGGCATCAAAAGTCGCGCCGCCATTCCGGGCGGTCTTTGCGAATTCGATTTGCCTTCCTACCATTACTGGCTAAACCAGCCCGCGCAAAATCGCCGCGCCAATCTGAAACAATGGCTGCGCACCATCCTGCCCGTTCGGGACGCGCTCAATATCATCCTGCGCCTGCTGCGCACCAGCGGTCAGGCCGAACGCATCTGCGCCGTGCGGGGGCAACACCAGCGAACGCCATGCAGTATGTCGGCGCAAATGGCCCGCATTGTCCTCTCATCCGAAGAAGTTGCCATCCCCGAAGTCAGCGCCAGTCGGTACGCCATGAGCATCCGTTTTGTCCTGCCCCCCGAAGCGAACAACCGCCCACAAATCTGCGAGCGAAACGTGACATTCGATCTGACGATTTGCGCCCTGTAGATCAGTGGACAGAGACAGGGCGGGCGCATCAAAACTCGTTCGCAATCATCAACTCACCGGTTATGGTTCCGCTCGTCCTCATGCGGTTGCGCCTCGCTTCGTTCGCCGTGACCCGCTTGCGGCGGAACTTACACCCGCAGGAGTACGCCCATGCCGGGCGCATTCATATGAAAAACTGGCGTACGCTCCGGTTTTTTACTTGACATCCTCCTCCTTCTTTCGGCGGGGGATTCCTACGGTGTTCAGCCTGGCATCGGGCCAGGTTGAATCACTTCGGTGGGCTCCTGCTTCGCCGATCGGCCTGACCGCGCCGTCTTTCCACAGGCTGCAACGCGGTGTCTCCACGCCAAGATGCTGATCGCGCCGACGAGATCGGCGTTTTCCTCGAAACCGCATTCCACACAGAGAAAGCGGCTCTGCGTCTGGCGATTCTCCGCCGAAACATGCCCGCAGGCCGGACAGGTACGGCTCGTGTTCTGCGACGGTGCCGCAATCAGCCAGCCGCCGTTCCAGTTGAGCTTGTAGTCCGACTGGCGGCGGAACTCGAACCAGCCCTGATCGAGGATGCTTTTGTTCAGCCCGGATTTTGCCCGGACGTTTCTGCCCGGCGCATCTGCCGTGCCTGCCGCCGACTTGGACATGTTCCTCACCCGCAAGTCCTCGATACACACCACCGCGTGATTTTGGCTGATCGTGGTCGAGCACTTGTGCAGGTAGAACACTGGTGGGATTGATGCCTTTTCTTGCTGTCATTCTGATGTGCTTCGTCTGGTGGCGTGTGGTTCAATCTTATCGGCAACTGAACTCCGGGAAGTTCAAGGTTATTCATGTTTTAGAAGCCGTCTCAAGAAATGTCATGCGAGGCGTTTGAGCAGTAGATGAATCATAACGAGCTTAATCATGCTTTCGGATTGACGCGGGTTTATTTCATAGTCGCGGTTGAGACGGCGG
>JAIRMN010000198.1 GCA_031258715.1 Zoogloeaceae bacterium | reverse complement strand
CGGAATCCACACGCCGCCTGGATTCCGCGACTACGCGCGGAATGACAGAGGGAGGGAGGCGAAATGGCGAAGGGAGGCTTTTGGCTTCGCGTGAAATTCCCCGTTCCCTGTCATTCGTCCCCTCCTTGTCATTTCCCCCTCCCTGTCATTCTTCCCTTCCCTGTCATTCTTCCCTTCCCTGTCATTCTTCCCTTCCCTGTCATTCCTCCCCTCCCTGCCATTCCCCCTCCCTGTCATTCCGCGCGGAGGGCGCTTGCGCCCGGAGTCGCGGAATCCAGCCGTCGCGTGGATTCCGCGACTTCGCGCGGAATGACAGGGGAGGGGCGCGGAATGACAGGGAGGCGCGGAATAACGGAGGACGATTTTTGGCTTCGCGTGAAATCCCCCTCCCTGTCATTCCCCCCCTGGACGCTTGTCTGTCCGGTAGGGGAAAGGGGCACGGATGTAGCCCCATTTGTCATTCACCTTGACCGGCGCCAGACCATTGGCGGAAAAGGACCATGCCCCGTCAAAACGCGGCTTGATGACTTCCTCGCCCTTTTCATTGAGGTAACCCACTTTGCCATTCACCAAGACCAGTGCCAGACCATTGGCGGCAAAGGACCATACCAAGTCAAAACGCGGCTTGATGACTTCCTTGCCCTTTTCATTGATGTAACCCCATTTGCCATTCACCTTGACCGGCGCCAGACCATTGGCGGCAAAGAGCCATGCCTCGTCAAAACGCGGCTTGATGACTTCCTCGCCCTTTTCATTGATGTAACCCCATTTGCCATTCACCCAGACCCGCGCCAGACCATTGGCGGCAAACTCCTCTGCCTCGCCAAAACGCGGCTTGATGGCCCACTCGAATTCCGCCTTCTTCCGCGCTTCCTCCGCCGCCCTCTTCCCGGCTTCCCGTCCTGCCTTTTGCTCCGCCTCCAGCTTCGCCCTCCGCTCTTCCTCCCTTTCCCGTCCCGCCCGTCGGCACGGAAACTTGAGCGGCGCCAATTCCTTATTCACGAACTCTCTCACCCGCGCCGGGTCGTCGGGCAGGGCTTGCAATTTCCGCCGCCATGCCCGCGCTTCCTCCGCGCGCCAGCAGGTTTCGCTCATTTCCCTGATGAGCGGTTCCGCGCTCATCTTCTTGTACTTGCGCGCGCGCTCGACATCGGTGTCGGCGGCGGCCTCCGCGCACGAAAGCAGCGCCACGACCCACAGGCAAAGACGGACAGGTTTCACGGCAGGACTCCGGGCCAGGACGAAAGCGGCATGATAGCCGGGAGGCGGACGGCGGGGCGCTTATTCTTGCAGCGGCAGGATGAGGGTCCCCTGCTGCCCTGCCCCCGGCCCCGGCGGGTTCGGCACATACGCCTGTTCGCGCCATCCCTTGTCCAGCCGCAGGCGGATTTGCGCGGCATGGTTGCCGAGCATGATCCATTCTTCCTTGCGCGGGTCGAGCGTGAAGCGCGCCGGGAGCGCCTCCCATTCTTCCAGGGGGGGCTTTTGTTTATTGCGATAGGTGCCGGATTGGGCATGGCCGCGGTTCTCGACGGTGAAGAGGCCGCCATCGCTTTTTTCCAGCACCAGATGGCGTCTGGAAACGCCTTTGCTTTTGTCGTTGACCCACAGGGTGCCCGGCCCCTGCGGGCACCGGCCTATTTCAAGGGGGGTGGCGCAAATGGGCCGGGTCAGTGTTTGCACGCCGATGCGCAGGTCGATCACGACAAAGTCCATGACGCGTTTTATCTTGCCCCTGAGCCGTTCCAGTGCGGATTTGTAGCGGTTTTCCGGGATGCCGAGTATTTCGGCGCCTTCTTTTCTCGAATAGTCATGCAAGTCCAAGAACAAGATGGGGATTTCCGTGTCTTCCAGCTTTGCCCGCTCGCACAATTCCATGATCCATAGCCGGGAATCGTCCAGGTCGCGTTGGCTTTCCGGCAATTCGTGGTGTTTTTCGGCTTCTTCCCCACCGTCCGCCGCGTCGGAGGGGAAGGCGGGTTTGTCCACCAGCTTCTTGTCGGCATTGCGGCGTTGAGCGAGTTTGTCCTTGAAGCGCCACGCCAGCAGGTTGCGGATCCAGTCGGCGAAACTTATCTTGCTGCCGCCTTCATCGTATTCCCGCACGAGTCCGGCGATGCCCCCGTCTCTGTCGAAGCAGGAAAGCATGATGCTGCCGCCCACTTCCCTGGCATCCTCCCAATACCGCTGCCAGTCCGAATTGGCCCCGTGCCTGGGCAGTCGCGTCGCAAGGCTTCCGGCGCCCAGCCGCCACAGTTCCGCCATCAGGCGCTCCCTTGCGGCGGGGGTCGGGTCTTGCATATTGGCGCGGGCCTGCGTCACCCATTTTTCCCAGCCTTCTTTATCGTGGGCCATGTGTTTCTCCAGGGAAACGTTGATTCATTACAGGCATAACCTGCTCCATGAAGTGCCGTTGCATACAAAGGGTGCGAAGCGGCCCTGACTGTCATTCCGCGACTTCGCGCGGAATGACACGGGTTCATTTTACAGTTCATGCTGCAATGACAGGCAAGATCTGGACTTCATGCCGCCGCATCCTTTTCTTGTTGTTCCATCGCTTCTCCTTCCCGCAGGAGGATCTCAACGATGTGATTGCCGAGGGTGATGCTTGTGCCGAAGTGCCAATCGAATTCCCGGGGCTGTTCCACGCCGTCGATCCAGACGTCGGAACGCATGACGGCGGAGGGGTTGCGGACGCGAAATCCGCCTTCGATCCGCTCGGTGAGGGTCATGTGGGATCGTGAGATCGAGCCGTCCCGGATGACCAGGAAATCAGGCGTGCCGGGGCTGCGCCCGATTTCAAAGGGCAGGCTGGCGATGGGCTGTGCCTGGGTGTGGCCGTTGGCGAATTTGACTTCAAGGACGGCAAGGGCAGGACGATGTTCCCGGCCCGTTGACAGGCGCATGGTTTCTGGCGCGTCTTTTCTGGGGGTGGGAATCAGGAGCGTTGTCACCTGGCAATCCAGCCAATCCGGGTCGATCTGGAAATCGAGCGTGATGCCGGGGGCCGCGCCGCTGAAGTCGAGGAGGATGGTTCCCTTCCCCGGCAACGGGACGGCCCTGTTGGGTTTCAGTTCCACCCGGCCCAGCCTGACGTTTGGGGCACTTTCCCGGCGCACGAGGGTTTTCACCATGATGCGCCCCCCTTTTATTTCAAACCTGAGGTGCTCGCGCGAAACGAACCGGCAATCAAAGTGCGCGGCAAGCCTGAATGGGCCGAAGCCACGGCCAATGGTCAGGGGAAAGTCTTCCAGGCGCGTCACGCGGATGATTTGCTCCGGGCGGTCTGCCTGGCGGAGGGTCAGGGAGAGGATGGGGGCGGCGGGCGCGCCGGCGGTTTTTTCCTGCGCGGGGGACGCTCCGTCGTCGATGGTCAGGTCTTTCTGGTAAAACCGGATCGAGACGTTGCCGTCCCGCCCGGTCGCCCGCGAGGATTCATGGATCATCCGGATGCCGTCATCCGGCGCGGCCTTGTCGCTGGCATCGTCCTCGACGATGGTGACGGCGAAGTCGTCGGCAAATGTGAGGTGGCCTTTTCCGCTGTCCGCGGCGCGCACCGCTTCGATGGCGATTTTCTTGAGGATTTCCGGCGGGAAATCCCGGATCGCCGCGATGTGGGAGGCCAGAGAGCCGCGCGTGATGATCTTGATGCCGGACAAGCGCCGCACGATCTTCAGGGGGATGCTGGACTGCGTGTCCAGCAAGAGGCTCTCCGCCGCGTCACGGATGTTTGCCACGAGCCTGTCTATCGGGGGGATTTCGACCCGGCGGCCAGGCTCCGGCGCCTGGGGTTGCGATATGGGAGCGTGGGGGGAGGCGTCCCGGGAAGTCTCTCCGGGGGATTCGTTTTTGATAAAACCAAGGATGGGGCCAAGGGCTTTCCAGAATCCCGCGATTTTCTCTGATAGGCCGGTTGACGTTGACATGATTTTCTCCATGGCGAGTCGTTGGAACGGGGGCTTCACAATGTTTACGAAACGGCGCCGCTTTTTGGCAGGCGGTCTCGCAAAAAAATTTCGATTTCGACATGGACCGCCGCCTCGGGATTGTTGAAGGAGAAGCTCCCTCCGTCCTCGGCGTTCACGGAATCGATCCAGTCCACCAGGTCTCCGTCCAGCGCGCCTTCCGGCGCATAGCCGGCGGAGGCGGGCTTCATGTGGGAGGGGGCTTTCGCGCACAGGCGCGCCAGGCGAAAGCGCCCGTTGCACCGGAAGCGAATGTCGTTCAGGTACTGCCGCACGGCTTCCCAGTCGGGCGGCAGGTCGCGGACGATGGGACGCCCGTCCGTGGGAAGGCCGCGCAGGAGGCGCGTGAATATTCCGTTCATGGTGATGGCCGTTTTCCTTTGGTGTTTTCTTCGATGAGAAGCAGGTGAAAGATCACTTCCGCCGCGACGTTGAGGCCTTCCCTTTGCCCGCCGGCCCTGGGGGAAGCGTCGATATAGCCGTTGCGTCGCCAGTTGCGCTCGCCCAGGACGACGATGGCCTTGTCGTACCGGGCATGCCGCCCCTTGCCGCGCCGGGTGAGGGCGACGGCCCATTTGTAGGGGACGTTCCGGCAGTCGGATGGTTTTTTCGCGTTCGAGCACCGCGCGAAGCGATCTGTCATGTGCATGAGATCGGCGAAACCGGGCGTTCCCGTTTTCATGGCGAGGTCGACGATCGTGCCGCATCTCTTGCCAAGCACGTACCGGCAGGTGGAGAAGGCGGTTCCCTGGAGGGGGGCGGTTTTCTGCCCGGTGTCGGGCCTTTGGGCGGTCGCGGTCTTTTGCAGTGCCGCGAGGATGGCTTCGGCGTGCCCGCGGGAGAGCGGGAGCTTCTCCGCCTGCGGCGATACGGTTTCGCCCTCGATCTCCCGGATCAGGTGCAATGGCACGAAATCCTTTTTGCCGTTCGCCGCCCGGCCCAGGCGGACGTACATTTCGGCGACGTTGACAATGCTGGTTTCCGAGTTTCCCCGCCCCCAGAATTCGGCGGTGACTTCGGCAAGGCGCTCTCCCCGGCAACGCGACCAGTTCTGTTCCCGGCATGCTTTTGCCACGGCGGGGGGAATATCGGCGTTCGTGATGTCCTCGAACGGCGGATCGCGCCATGCCCAGCCGCCGTTCCGCCATGTCCTGGCGGGGCGTTGATAGATGCGCCCGGCAGGCACGTTTACCCCCGCCAATCCCAGGTTTCGCGGCGCGGTGTTCAGCCCCAGATCCTTCGCCGCCTGCGGCAGCGTCTCCAGCGCCGCGCAGGGGAAGGCGAAGCCCTGTTTCGCGCACAGGAGCCGGTCGATGAAGGTTCGGGTATCGGACGTATACAGGAGGGCTTCGTCCTTGCGCGGGTCATAGCGCCCGGCGCGCAGAAGCCCCAGTGCCAGCCAGGCTTTGTTGACGCTGCCGGGAGGCGCGCGATGGAGCGCGTAGCCATCGGTATGGCTTTGCGCCATGGCCGCGCTCATGTGCGGGAGCCGGGGGCAATGCGCGGGCAGGCGCGCGCTGCCGGCGATCCCGGCCTTGTTGGCCTCTGCCTCGAAGCAAGGGGAGACGGCCGAGGCCAGGACTTCGATGGCGCCGCTTTCCAGGTCGACCTGGATCAGGCTGATGCCGCGCGCGGCGGCGTTCTCGAAGAATCCGCTCCAGCGCGCCTTGTCGATTCGCAGCGACCGGCATGCCTCTTCGTCCCGGCCGGTCATGCACGCCAACAGCATCTGCGCGCGGTGTTGCGAGGGGGCGTGGATCGTCATGCCGATATTCGCGCCGCGCGTGACCGGACGCTGGCGGGAGCCCTTTCCGAGCATGGCGACAGGGGGCTTCCCGCCCGTGATGCTTTCCATGATGTCCGGATTGGCCATCAGCGGCGGCGTCGACATTTTGGCGAGCTGGTTATCCAGGAACCGCCCCAGGCGGATGTCGAAACGCTTCCCGGCCTGTTCTTGCGGGCAAGGCGCCGCGCCGGCGAGCCCGAGCGCCACGCTCTCGTCCGCCGCCGTGTAGACGCACCCTTGCAGGCCGCCGCGCGGATTGGCGCGCCAATCGCTTGTCGCCTCCTGGGTCATGTGACGGCTCATGATGCCGGGACGCTCCGCGGCGAGCTGCCGCCATTGCCGCCCCTGCTGCCACTGCTGCCACGCAAGGACGCCCAGCAACAGGATGGCGACCCATTTGGCCAATGAAAAGAGCGAACGCTGCTCCGCTGTGGTCTTCATTTTTTTCAACCCTCCCGGTTTTCCGGAACGACATCGGTGTTAACGATGGCGGCCAGCACGATGGCAGTGGTCAGGAGCGCGCTGCCCCCATGCGCCAGCAGGGGGAAGGGCACGCCCGTCATGGGCAGCACGCCAAGGCTGCCGAAAATCGAGACGAAGAGCTGCATCAGCAGGATGAACGAAAAAAGGCGCGCCGCCCAATCGGCATAGCCCTGCGCCAGGGCGAAAGGTGCTTGTGGCGGCAATGTCCCGCGCGATCCGAGGAGGACGATGAACCACGCGGTCAAGGCCGCGATGCTCCATGCCCGCGGCCCGCCCCACACACCGGCCAGCGCCGCGAACACGTAATCGGACTGCATTTGCGCCGGGATGGCGGCGCAACGGCCGGCGTCCGATATTTCGCCCTGCGTGCCGCACCATGGCGTCCTGCCGATGCCGTAGCCAGAGGCTGGCGCATCGAAAGTGAACCAGCGCAGCAGGGACAGGAAGTCGCTCTTGCCAGCGAAAGCTGTCTCCATGGCATTGATGCGATCAGCGACGTGCGCTCCTCCGATATCCGCGCCATATTTGATCACCAGGTCGATGCCAACAGACATCAGCCACAGGCCCACGACCGTGGCAATACCCATGCGAACCGGATGACGCCAGCGATTGACCACCCAGAGAAGACCGACCGCGAAGACGAGCACGGCCAGGCCCATGGTCATGCATTGACCCAGATCCCCGGCCAGCCAATGCGCCACGGCGGTCATGATCGGAAGGACGAACAAGGAGAGGAACAGGCGAGGCCGATCCTGCGGCGCGCGCCAGCGCAGGAAGGCCCATGCCAGCAGCGCGATGCCGATCATCCGGCCCAGCTCAGCCGCCGCCGCGGGCGGGATCAGGCGCTTGCTGCCATATCCCACGCTCACGAGAACAACGGCGGCAAGGAGGTAGAAAGGGATTGTGGAAAGCGGGAGTGTTTTGCCGATGCGGGTGACGCCCCTGTCCACGCGCGCCATGCAGGCGAGCAGCAGGGAAATTGGGCGGTTGATGAAACCGGCCAGCGTGCTCATGAGCGCGAACGCGGCCAGCATTTGCTCCAGGAAGCGTTCCCTGCCCAGCAATATGAACTTTGCGTGCGACATCGCGGCGAAATCGCACAGCCAGATCGTCCCGAGGCCGGAGAGGAGAAGGAAGAGCGGGTAGAGCAGCGGATGTGTCGTCCTCTGGCGGGGATCCAGCCGCCGGGCCGTCGCCCATGCCACGAAAAGGAACAAAAGCGGCATGGCGACAAGCGCCAACCAGGGATGCGCGGGCATTTGCAGGAAGGCGAAGAGCAGGCCCCACAAAGCCAGGGAAAAGCCCAGCTTCAAAGGCCACGGCAGGGGACGGCGGCCAATGGCCAGTACCGCCCAGCCGGTGAAGCCGATCAAGGCGAGCAGGCCGCCGCAATGTTCGAGAAACCAGGGCACCTCCGCCGCTGCCGCGCGCAGGGCCGCGGCGCGTTCCGGCGCCTGCTCCCGGCAAATATTGACTTCGGCCTCCCCGCCCCTGCACTCGCGCCGCATCCATGCTTCCTGCGCCGGCTGCCATGTCACGGCTTCCGTTGCATACCGCCCGCCGCGTCCGGACAAGATCTGCGCATCGTCCAGCCCCTGGCTCAGCAGCCAGAGGAGACCCGCCACAAGCGCCGTAAACAATATTTCCCGGCCCTCGAAAAACCTGGATTTTTCCATGGTGTGCATTCCCCTTTTTCCCGCGGAGAATTTCCCGCGCAATGGGGTAAACGAATCTCGCCATGGTTTCGGCAGCCGCAAGACAAGAATTCTTTCCGTGCCCGCCGCGCGCAATCAGAGCACGCACGCGGCGCTTTCCCTGCCCGCCTGAAACCGCTAGAATGCCCAGCCTCGTGGAGAGGTGGATGAGCGGTTTAAGTCGCACGCCTGGAAAGCGTGTTTAGGGTAATACCCTAACGCGGGTTCGAATCCCGCCCTCTCCGCCAGCATGAACGATCCCGCGACGCAGTGGCCTGATTTTCCAGAAAGCCGCGCCGTTGAAGGGCTTCCGGGACTTGCCGACAATCGTTATTGACTACATCGCGGGATACTTTCTTCCCGGGGCGATGCGACATGAGCAACGATATGTCATTCAAAGGACTGGGACTGGCGCTTCATGGGCGCACATGGCGGTCACAGAAGCGCATCCGGAAATCGTGCCTTGACGCCTATCCAGGCGGTC
>JAIRMN010000145.1 GCA_031258715.1 Zoogloeaceae bacterium | reverse complement strand
CCGGGTTATTCCCCTGTCGTCCCTCCCAGGCGCAACCGGGTCAGTGCGTGGGAATATGACCGTGTTATGTATCGTCGCCGCAATGAAGTCGAGCGTCTGTTCCGTCGCCTAAAGGGCTGTCGCCGGATCTTCTCCCGCTTCGAGAAACTCGACTCGATGTTTCGGGCATTTATCCATTTCGCTCTTATTGTCGATGCAATTCGCTAGTGTGAACACGCCCTAGAAGAGAACGCCGAAGTCGTCATTTCCGGCCACCTGAAACTGCAAGACGGCGCAACCATCAAAAGACGGGAAGCGTGATCGGGGGACGACAGAGGACAGAGTGGCCGCTGGCGCGGCCTTTGGAATCAGGTATCAGTAATCAGGGCATCTTGTTCCATCATTGCGAGGATCGACGAGGAACGTTCCCACCCCGTCAAAAGCGGGCAGTGAAGCGACGAAGCAATCCAGATTTGCAATTCACGGCGCAAAGCGCCGGTAACTCTCTCTCTGTCTCCTGATCCCTGATCTGTCCTCTGTCGTCAAAAGACAGGCGAGAACAGCAGTTCGCTCGAGAAAATGGCGGCGGGGGAGATGACAGTTGTTTCCAGTGGAATCTGCGAGCCAAAGCGTTGTCGCAACTTGGCCTGGACAGCGTTGTCGCTCAGGTCGAAATCGCCCAGTTTTTGCAGTTTTCCGACTTCCTGATTCGCGCCGTGTTTGTAGATTTTCCAGACCAGTTCCGAGCAATAAAGGCGTTCGTCATCCCATTCGAAGGTCAGGTCATATGCCTTTCCCAGGTGGCTTGCGGCGATGGCCTTCATTTTTTCCAGGGTTGGCGGCGTCAGTATCTGCGTGTGCGCCCTGAGCCGCCTGAGCGCGAATTTTCCACCCGCGCCGCGTTTGATCCATGCCGCCAGCGGCGTTTTCCTGACCGGCTGTACCGCCTCGTAGACCAAGGTTTCATCCCCCTCGCGGAAAATGACGCCCATGTGGGAATATTCCGATTTCGTCGCGCGTTGTATCGCCAGGCTTTGGCTTGAGCGCGAGGTCTGGAAAATGATGTCGCCTTCCAGGATGGCGGGCAGCGGCGTTTCGGCATGGGCCATGCCCGGCAGGACGAGGCAGAGGAACGCGATGACGCGGCGCATTTTCTGGTCACCCCCCTCTCTTCGTCACAGCACGTAGCGTGACAGGTCTTCGTCCGCCGCCAGTTCCTTCAGGCGTTCATCGACGTAGTCGCGGTCGATGACGATAGCGCTCGGCGCGGGGTTGCCCGCGCTGAAGGAGACTTCTTCCAGCAGTTTTTCCAGCACGGTATAGAGCCTGCGCGCGCCGATGTTTTCGGTCTTTTCATTGACCTGGAAGGCGATTTCCGCTAGGCGGCTGATGCCGTCGGCGGCGAATTCAAGTCCTGTGGATTCGGTCGCCATCAGCGCCTGGTACTGCCGGGTGAGGCAGGCGTCGGTTTGGGTGAGGATGCGCTCGAAATCCGCCACCGACAGGGAATCGAGTTCGACGCGAATCGGAAAGCGTCCCTGCAATTCGGGAATCAGGTCGGAAGGCTTGGCGAGATGGAAAGCGCCGGAGGCGATGAAGAGAATGTGGTCTGTCCTGACCATGCCATATTTGGTGGATACCGTCGTGCCCTCGACCAGCGGCAGCAGGTCGCGCTGCACGCCCTGGCGGGAAACATCCGCGCCGTGCGTACCGCCGCGGCTGGCCACCTTGTCGATTTCGTCAATGAAGACGATGCCGTTCTGTTCAACGTTTTGCAGCGCCTCCAGCTTGACATCTTCATCGTTGATCAGTTTGGCGGCTTCCTCGTCGGTCAGGTGTTTCAAGGCTTCCTTTATTTTCAGCTTGCGGTTTTTGCTGCGTCCGCCGGAAATGTTCTGGAACATGCCCTGAATCTGGCTGGTCAATTCCTCCATGCCAGGCGGCGCGAAAATTTCCGCCTGCATGGAAGGCTGCGCCACCTCGATTTCGATTTCCTTGTCATCGAGATCGCCTTCGCGCAGCTTCTTGCGGAATTTCTGCCGTGTGCTGGTTTCCACGTTCTCGCCTGTCTCCGCAGCGAAAAACCCCGCGTTGCGCGCGGGCGGCAGAAGCGCGTCCAACACCCGCTCTTCGGCGGCATCCTCGGCGCGGTGGCGGACATCCCGCATGGCGCATTCGCGCTGGCGCTTGACGGCGATTTCCGTCAGGTCGCGGATAATGGTGTCGACATCGCGTCCCACATAGCCGACTTCAGTAAATTTGGTGGCTTCCACCTTGATGAAGGGCGCGTTCGCCAGACGCGCGAGACGACGGGCAATTTCCGTCTTGCCGACGCCGGTCGGGCCGATCATGAGAATGTTCTTGGGCGTGATTTCGGAACGCAGGGGTTCGCTCACCTGCGCGCGCCGCCAGCGGTTCCTGAGCGCAATCGCCACGGCTTTCTTGGCTTTGGACTGACCGACGATGTACTTGTCCAGTTCGTTTACGATTTCCTGCGGGGTCATCATGGCGCTCATGCTTCGAGTCGCTCCAGGGTGAAATTCCGGTTGGTGTAGATACAGATGTCGCAGGCGATTTCCAGCGATTTGCGGACAATCTCGACGGGCGGTAAATCCGTGTTTTCCATGAGTGCCCGCGCCGCGCTCTGGGCATACGCGCCACCGGAACCGATGGCGGCAATGCCCTGTTCGGGTTCGAGCACGTCGCCATTGCCGGTGATAACCAGGGTACGCTCGTTGTCAGCAACGATGAGCATGGCTTCCAGACGCCGCAGCATGCGGTCGGTACGCCATTCCTTCGCCAACTCGACCGCGCTGCGCATCAGGTTGCCCTGATGCTTTTCCAGCTTGGACTCGAACAGGTCCAGCAAGGTAAAAGCATCTGCCGTCGCGCCAGCAAAGCCGGTAAGAATACGCTCCTGATGAACACGGCGGATTTTCTTCGCCGACTGCTTGATGATCATGTTGCCCAACGTAACCTGACCATCTCCGCCCATGGCGACTTCCCGCCCCCGGCGCACCGACACAATGGTGGTGCCATGGTATTGCTCCATGAGTAAGAATCCCTTGTGGTTTTACAAAAAACACGCGGAAAATCAGTACCGCGCCAGTTCGATATGGGCAACCTTGTCGATGCCCATGACGCGCAGCAATTCAGCCATCATGCGATTGGGATGCACAATCGTTATCTGCTTGCAATTGGCTTCCTTCAGGAGCGTGGCGAGCGCGCCCGCGCTGACGAAATCCAGCCGCTGGACGCGCGAAAAATCCAGTCTGCATTCTTCGCCGGGTATCAGTTGGCAGGCGATGGCGTCCAGGCGGCCTTGCAGGATTTCGCCTTCCAGCGTCGACGTCATCGGCGTATCCAGCAGCAACACCGCGTCGTTTTTTTCCTCTCCCTTGATCGCGGGCTTGGCGCGCGGCGGTTCCCAAGCGGGCGGCGAGACCTCGAAGGTCACGGCGTAATCTACGGCTTTTTCCTCGAACGCGGCTTCTTGTCCCAGAAACTGGAGAAGCTCCAGCACTAGGAGCCACATGTTTTCATCCCGCGTCTGGCCGGCAATCAGGCGGGCGGAAAAGCGTTTCGCCAGTATTTCCGTGCCGTTGCCCAGCCCCCAGGCCAGATCGCGATGTCGCGCCTGATGCAGAATCTTGGCCAGGCGTCCCGATGCTTCCGAATCGATGCCCGCCAGACGTCCCATATCTAGTGTGCGCGGTTCGCCCTTGCTCAGGGCATGCAGCAGATCGTCGAACACGGTGTCAGTGCCCGTCACCGCGCCCTGCAATACCACCACGCCTGCCGCCGCATACGCCTCGTTCTTGCCGGGTTCGGGGTCGACGTCCTCCTTCCAGGAAGGCGGCGAGAGTTCGCAAATGCTGGCAAAATCCAGTCCAAGTGCGTCAAACGCATCTCTATCCTTGCGTATCCGCAAAAGATCGAACAGCATCAGCCAGAGCTTGATGGCGCCCTGGTCGGCATTGTTCTGAATGACCGATTCCAGTGTGCTGCGTGCCACATCGTACTGGCCGTTGGCAAAAAGAATGGCCGCGTGTTCGGCGATTTCCGAATAGGGATCGGTTTCTTCGAATACTTCGATGCCATAGCAGGTGTTGATGGTAGTGTCAAGTCCGTCGTCGACGACAGGCACCGGCGCGGGCGTTTGCGCGGGGGGTTGGGAAACCACGGCAGAGACGATGGGCGAACCCCGAAGCGGGGGTATCCGTTCGTCCGGTTTGTCGGTGGTTTTTTTGAAAAATGAAAAGACCATTTGTATTGCCTGGGAAGATTCGGCTTTCTAGCACATTTACTATTGAGAAGCAATGGGTTTATCCATTCCATCTACCGGCGCGGCAGGCGGCGCGGGGGTGGAGGCCAGGGGCGGAAGGCATTCCAGCGCGTAGAGGTCGGCGGCTTTTTCCCGCCGCCGGATTGCATGCGCCCGATTGCCCTGCACCAGGATTTCCATCGCTCTCGGACGTGTATTGTAATTGGAACTCATCGCCATGCCATAGGCGCCGGTCGACAAAATTGCCAGCAAATCGCCCGGATCGATGGCAAGCGCGCGCTTTTGTCCAAGAAAATCGCCGCTCTCGCAGATCGGCCCGACCACATCGTATATTACCTTTGGCCTTCCCGCTTTCGGCGCGACGGCGACAATCTCGTGCCATGCGCCATAGAGCGCCGGACGCAGCAAGTCGTTCATCGCGGCATCGACAATGGCAAAATTTCCGGTGCTTCCCGGCTTCAGGTATTCCACGCGCGTCAGCAGGAGTCCCGCCTGCCCCACCAGACGCCGCCCTGGTTCGAGGATGACCTTCAGTTTTCTGTCCCGCAAGCGGTCGAAGAGGGGCAAAAGGCAGGCGGAAATTTCCGGCGCCCTCTCGCCCTGTCGATAGGCAATGCCCAGGCCGCCGCCCAGATCGAGGTGTTCCACGGTGATGCCGCGTTTTTCCAGCGCGTCCAGCAAGACGATGAGACGCTCCAAGGCTTCCATGAAGGGCGCGGGATCGAGGATCTGCGAGCCGATGTGACAATCCACGCCGCGCACATGAACATGCGGCAATCGCGCGGCGCGTTCATAGAGCGGCAGCGCGGCGTCGATGGGGACGCCGAATTTGGCGGTCGAAAGACCCGTGGCGATGTAGGGATGGGTCATGGGGTCGACGTCGGGATTCACCCGCAGACTGATGGGCGCGCGTTTGCCCAGTGTGCCGGCAATCTCGTCGATGCGTTCCAGTTCGGCGGCGGATTCCACGTTGAAGCAAAGGATATCCGCCATGAGGGCCGCGTGGATTTCCGCGTGGCTTTTGCCCACGCCGGAAAACACCACCTTGCCTGCGTCGCCGCCCGCCGCCAGCACCCGCGCCAGTTCGCCGCCGGAAACGATGTCGAACCCCGCGCCCATGCGAGCGAAGAGATTCAGGATCGCTAGGTTGGAATTGGCCTTGACCGCGTAACAGACAAGCCCTCCCGCGCCGACGGGATGCGCGTCCAGCGCCGCCTGGAAGTCACGCAGGTTCGCGCCCAAGGCGGCGTGAGAATAGACGTGGCAAGGTGTGCCAAACGCCCGCGCAACCTCCGGCAAAGCCAAGTCTTCCACATGCAGGACGCCCTGCTGGCGCGTAATGAAAGGTGTGTCTGGCGGCATCATGGGCCGGATTCTTCAGGGACGTCGTCGTCTGGCGCGTCGATGACCGGTGGAGGCACCGCCTTGCCGAAGGCGCGCTCATACAACGACGGCGGAGGCGGACCAGCGGGTTTTTCCAGCGCCCCCTTGGTGCCGCAAGCGCCCAGGACAAAAACCGCCAAAAGAAGAAAACGACATCGCACGATTTGAACTCCGCACACCCCCGACGGGCAGGATTTTAAAGGCGGCAAATGATAGCACAGGCGCGCCCCCGGCTTCTGAAGGCCATGACGCGAATCCGCATGGGCGCAATTCAAGGTTTCGGTTGAAGCATCATTCTCCGGATCGAAGCGACGCGGCAATCCAGATTTATAACCCGTGGCGGCGAAGCTGCCGGTAACTCATAGAGGTAAGCCCCCGGCTTTGCCGGGGGACTTACCGAGGTTTGACCTTTACGACGGTCGGCGTGAATTTCTGATCTCTGCCAAGAGAAAGGAGTTTCACGATGAAA
>JAIRMN010000115.1 GCA_031258715.1 Zoogloeaceae bacterium | reverse complement strand
TCGAAGCCAGCCTGGTGCTGGCGCAAAAATGGGCGGAACGCAAGCGCCGGCTGCTGCTCGTCGTGCCCGCGGCGCTGCGCCAGCAGTGGGCACAGGAATTGACGGAAAAATTCTCCCTGCCCACGTGGATTCTCGAAGCGCGCAATGTCAACATGGTGCAAGCCTCGGACAACGCATTCGAGCGGGACGGCATCGTGATCCTGTCCTACGAATTCGCCGCCCGCAGGCAAGAAGAATTGTCTCGCGTCCGCTGGGATCTGGCCGTCTTCGACGAAGCGCACAAATTGCGCAATTTCCATAAGGAAGAAAGCGCGAAAATCGCCAGCAAACTCGACGCCGCGCTCAGGGAATGTCCCAAGCTCCTGCTTTCCGCCACGCCGCTGCAAAACAACCTGCTGGAACTCTATGGCCTGGTTGCCTTCATCGACCCGCATTTCTTCGGCAGTCTGGACGCCTTCAAAACCCGCTACTGCCGCCCCAGACTGGAAGCCAGCGAATTCGAGCGTCTGCGCGCGCGCCTGAAACCCATTTGCCGGCGTACCCTGCGCCGACAGGTACAGGAAAGCGGCGGCATCAAGTTCACTCGTCGTTTTTCGATGACCGAGGATTTCCGCCCTTCGGACGACGAACTCTCTCTTTACGCCCAGGTTTCCGCTTATCTGCAAGGCGACGATCTGCTCGCCATCAAACCCGGCGCGCGCCACCTCGTTACCCTCGTCATCCGCAAGATCCTGGCGTCTTCTTCCTTCGCTATCCAGGGCACGCTATCCACCATGATCGCGCGGCTGGAAAAACGTTTGCCGCTGGACGAACCGGCGCTGGCCGATTACGACGCCATCGACGATCTTGCCGATGAAGAAGGCATCGAGACGGAAGAACTCGGCGAGGCACAAACTGAAACCGCCAATCTCAGCGAAGAAATCGACAAGCTCAAGAGTTTCCGCGCCCTGGCCGAATGCATCACCCGAAACGCAAAGGCCGACGCGCTCCTGCGGGTGCTCGGGCGAGCGTTCGATCTCGCCGAACGGCTTGGCGGTCAGCGCAAGGCGGTCATTTTTACCGAATCGGTGCGTACTCAATCCTGGCTCAAGGATTTGCTCACCGGGCGAGGCCATGACGGTCGACTCGCCGTGCTCAACGGCAGCAACGCCGACCCGGATTCGCAACGCATCTATCGGGACTGGCTGGAAAAGCACAAAGGCACGGGGCGCGTTTCCGGCGTCAAGACCGCTGACATGAAAGCCGCATTGGTGGAACATTTCCGCGACGCGGCGGAGATTCTCATCTGCACCGAAGCCGGCGCGGAAGGGATCAATCTCCAGTTCTGCTCGTTGCTCATCAATTACGATCTGCCCTGGAATCCGCAGCGGGTCGAACAGCGCATCGGTCGCGTGCATCGTTACGGACAAAAACACGATGTCGTCGTCGTCAATTTCATCAACAAGGGCAATCGCGCCGATGAGCGCGTCTTTGAATTGCTGAACCAGAAATTCCGCCTGTTCGAGGGCGTCTTCGGCGCATCGGACGAAATCCTCGGCAGCATCGAATCCGGTGTGGACATCGAGCGCCGCATTCACGACATTTACCAAAAATGCCGCAACGACGCCCAGATCGACGAAGAATTCAACCGCTTACAAGAAACGCTCAAAGACGAACTCAATGTGCGCACGCGGGAAACCCAGCGTTCGTTGCTGGAGAACTTCGACGCCGATGTCGTCAAGCGTCTCAAATTGACGCGCGACAAAACCGAAGGCCGTTTGAGCGCGTATCAGGAACAAATGCTCCTGCTGGCGCGCATGATGCTGCCCGCGGCCCGTTTCGACGGTTTTACCCTTGAATACGAAGGCCATCTCTACGATACGCGCTGGCAAGAAGCCGACGCCGCCAACAAGCGTTTCCTGCGTCCCAGCGAAGGGCTGGGCGCGGAATTGATCGAAAAGGCAAAAAACGGTCTGGAAGATTTACCCATCGCCGAACTCGTTTTCGACCTCGCGCACACGCAGTCCGGTCAACATTCCTGGTTGCAAAATCTTGAGAACCGGGCCGGCGATCTCATTGTGGAAAAACTGAGCTTTACCACCGCGCGGCACACGGTCGAGCATTTGCTGATTGCCGCGATCAGCGACGGTGGAGAGGAATTCGACCAGGACGCCGCCGAGCGGCTGTTGACACTGCCCGCAACCATCGCGCGCGAACCCATCGCATTGCGCGCGCCGAAATTGCTGGAAACACAGCTTGCGGCACAGCACGCCGACAGGCAACAGGAAGCCGAAAAGCTGAACGAACGCTATTTCATGGAAGAAAGCGAAAAACTCGAAGCCTGGGCGGAAGATCGCCGCATCGCGCTCGATATTCGCATCAAGCAACTGGATCGGGAAATCCGTGACGCCCGCCGCGCCATCCGGCAACTTCCCACGCTTGCCGAAAAACTGGAAGGCAAGCGCGCCCTCAAACAGCAGGAGCAGGAACGCGACGCCTTGATGCTCGATTACCACGAAGAAAAGAAACGCATCGAAGCTGAAGAAGACCGCCTGCTTGAGAAAATCGAAGCGGCGCTGGCCGTTACCCCGCACCGCCAGCGCTTGTTCGCCATTCGCTGGCGTCTGAAAGGATAACGCCCATGATCGACACCACCCAACTCGTGCGGGAACTGACCTACCAGATTCGGCTGGGCGAAGATTCCGCCTATGAATTCAAGCGCGTCACGGTCAAGGACGGCAAGGTCAACGCCCCCGGGCGGGATGGCACCGCCGATGAACTCGCCGCTTTTGCCAACGCCAGCGGCGGTATCCTCGTGCTGGGCGTCGACGACAAGACGCGTGATGTCTGCGGGATAGACCCGGCGGAATTGGAAACCGTCAGTAACTGGCTGAAAAATCTCGCCCACGACGCCATCGAACCACCCTTGCCCATCGAAACTCGCCGGGTGGAAGTGCCCGACCGGCAGGGAGAGCTTCGCCCTGTCCTCTGGGTGCGCGTCCATAAAAGCGTTTTCGTACACAAAAGTCCGCACGGCTATTACCTGCGGGTCGCCGACAGCAAGCGGGCAATGTCTCCCGATCTGCTGGCGCGACTGTTCCAGCAACGCAGCATGACGCGCCTGATCCGCTTCGACGAACAGATCGTGCCCGAAGCCCGGCTGGAAGCCGCCGCATCGGCGCTCAAGGCGCGCTTCCTCTCCGGCGATGCGCCGGAAAACCTCCAGTTGCGCAAGCTCTATCTCGTGCGCGAAGACGAGAACGGCGAAGAGCGCCTGACCATCAGCGGCGTCTTGCTGCTCACGCCGCGCCCGGCGGATTTCCTCTCGCACGCCTACATCCAGTGCGTCGCCTATTCCGGCATCGACCGCAATGCCGAATATCAGGTCGACGCCCAGGATTGCGACGGCCCGCTCGATGAACAGATCACGCGCGCGCTCGCCTTCGTCAAACGCAACATGCGCATCGAAGCCGTCAAGCGTCCGGGACGCGTCGACATCCCGCAATACGATTTGGCCGCCGTGTTCGAGGCCATCGTCAACGCCGTCGCCCACCGCGATTACTCCCAATACGGCGCGCGCATTCGCCTGCACCTGTTCGCCGACCGGCTGGAGCTTTCCACCCCTGGCGGCCTGCCCAACAGCCTGAGCGTCGACAGCATGGAAGCCAACAGCATCAGCCGCAACGAGACGCTGGTGAACCTGCTCTCGCGCTACTACCCCGCCGATCCGGTCAGCAAACGGCAGAACCTCATCGAGCGGCGCGGCGAAGGCGTGCCCACCATCCTCGTCGCCAGCGAGCGGCTTTCCTTGCGCCGTCCGTTTTACGAGTTGATCGAGCAAACGGAACTCAAGTTGACCCTCTACGCCGCCAGCCGGGAACGAAACGGCCTGCTGGCGCGTTTCGACGTGGAAGACGAGGAGTGATCCTTTATGGACGAAAACAAGATATGGCAAAGGCTTGTTGCAGTACATATCGGAACGTCTGACGGCGGAGTTTGGCAAAGGGTTCCAGTGCGCAATCTGCGCGCCATGCGGCAGTTTTACGCAAGCTTTCCAATTCGGCACACACTGTGTGCCGAATTGAGTTGGTCACACTATCGTCCGCTGATGAAGGTCGAAGAAAATGACAGGAGGATGTTCTGTCTGGAAGTCCTGGCACGCCGGTATTGCGCGGCGTCGAGAAAACTGGAGTTGCTGATTCGATGAACAAAGACGGATTACCCGAAAATACCTTTTTGAGCACGTTGGTCAACCAGATTGCCGAGGTCGTCCAGCAAGCCCGCAGTCATGTAAGGCTCAGCGTCAATCAGGCGATGGTGGCGAGCTATTGGGAAATTGGCCGCCTGATCGTGGAGCACGAGCAGCGGGGGCAGGCGCGCGCCGCTTACGGCCAGCGGCAGTTGGCGGAACTCTCCGCCCGGCTTACGGCGCTGTTCGGCAAAGGGTTTGATGTCAGTAATCTGCGCAACATGCGCCGCTTTTATCTGGCTTTTCCAATTCGAGAGACACTGTCTCTCGAATTGAGCTGGTCGCATTACAACGTGCTGGCGCGGCTGGAAAATCCGCCTGCCCGCGAATGGTATTTGCGCGAGGCCGCAAGCCAGAACTGGAGTGTTCGGGCGCTGGAGCGGCAAATCGGCGTGTTGTATTACGAACGCCTGTTGAGCAGCAAAGACCGCGCGCTGGTAGAGACGGAAGCCGCACGGCATACCGCCCCGCTTGCCGAAACCCGCAAGGACTTTCTGCGTGACCCCTACGTGCTGGATTTTCTGAACCTGAACGCCAGCCGCTTTCTGGAGAGTGATCTGGAACAGGCCATCATGGACAACCTGCAAGCCTTTCTGCTGGAATTGGGCCGGGGCTTTGCCTTTATTGCGCGGCAGCAGCGCGTGAACCTTGCCGATGAAGATTTCTACCTGGACCTCGTGTTTTATAACTACAAGCTCAAATGCTTTTTGCTGGTGGACTTGAAGTTGGGCAAACTGACGCACCAGGATATGGGGCAGATGGACACTTATGTGCGTTTGTACGACGAAGAAGTCAAGGGCGCGGATGACAACCCCACCATTGGTCTGGTGCTGTGCAGCGAAAAGAGCGAAGCCGTGGTGCGCTATTCCGTGCTGGCGGAGCAGCGGCAATTGTTTGCCGCAAAATATCTGCCCTGGCTGCCCAGTGAAGAAGAACTCCAACGCGAACTGGAGCGCGAGCGCGAACTGGCCCTGCAACGGTTGGCGCAATGGCAGGAGACACAAGCATGACCCAGAAAACCAAACTCGAACTCGTCTGGCCTGGCAAGGAAAAACGCCCCCGGCTGGAACCGCGCATCTTGCTGGAAGACAAGACGCTGTCGCATCGCGCCGCCCCGGATGCCAGCAACGGCGCGGACAATTTGCTGATTCACGGCGATAACCTGCTGGCCCTGAAGGCGCTGGAAGCCCGATTCGCGGGCAAGGTCAAATGTGTGTTCATCGACCCGCCGTACAACACCGGCAGCGCCTTCGCGCATTACGACGACGGCGTCGAGCATTCGATGTGGCTTTCGCTGATGCGCGACCGGCTGGAAGCGCTCCGCACATTGCTGGCGGAAGACGGGTCGCTGTGGATTACGATTGACGATAACGAGTGCCATTATTTGAAGGTGTTTTGCGATGAAATTTTCGGTCGAAATACATTTGTCAGCAATTTGATTTGGGAAAAAGCAGATTCACCAAGGAACTCTGCACGTCAGTTTTCAACCGATCATGACCACCTTCTGGTGTACTCAAAAAATACAGAATGGGTTCCAAACAAACTTCCGCGAACTGAGGAAGCAAACTCAATTTACTCCAACCCGGATAGCGATCCACGCGGCCCGTGGTTGCCCGGCGATCCTTACGCCAACAAACCCTATTCCAGAGGGCAGTACACAATAACTGGACCAACCGGCAGACAGTTTTCTCCCCCGCCTGGAAGGTTCTGGCGTATTGCGGAAGATAAGTTGATGGAGTTGGATCAGGAAGGACGTATTTGGTGGGGGCCAACCAAGTCCGCTCGCCCCAGTATCAAACGTTATTTGTCTGAAGTAAGTGACCTTGTTCCACGCACTCTTTGGAGAAAAGAGGATGTTGGAAGCAATCGAACATCGAAAAACGAGATGCGAGCATTGTTTCCCGGAGATAGTTCGTTCGATACCCCAAAACCAGAACGCTTGTTGGAACGCATCCTTCACATCGCCACCAACCCCGGCGACCTCGTCCTCGACTCCTTCGCCGGCTCCGGCACCACCGGCGCGGTCGCGCACAAGATGGGCCGTCGCTGGATCATGGTCGAACTGGGCGAGCATTGCCATACCCATATCGTGCCGCGCCTGAAAAAAGTCATCGACGGGACGGATCAGGGCGGCATCAGCAAGGCAGTGAATTGGCAAGGCGGCGGCGGCTTTCGCTATTTCCGGCTCGCGCCCTCGCTGCTCAAGAAGGACAAATGGGGGCAGTGGGTCATCAACCCGGCCTACAACCCCGAAATGCTCTCGGAGGCCATGTGCAAGCTGATGGGCTTCACCTATGCCCCAAGTCAAACGCATTTCTGGCAACACGGGCACGGCACGGAAACGGATTTCATCTACGTGACCACCGGCAGCCTCACCCACGATCAATTGCGCCTCATCAGCGAAGAAGTCGGCGCGGAACGCACCCTGCTCATTTGCTGCAAGGCATTCATGGCCAGGCCCAGCGCCTTTCCCAACCTGACCTTGAAAAAAATCCCCCGCGCCGTGCTGCACAAATGCGAATGGGATCAGGACGACTACAGCTTTTCCGTCGACGTGCTGGCCGAACAGGCGCCGTTACCGGAAGAGGCCGACGACGAGGACGAGGATGAATGGGCGAACGAGGAAGGAGAGAACGATGAATGAACGCACCGACGGCATACAGGCCGCGCGGCAAATAAGCACCCGTCTCTCCCTGCGCGCGCCGCAACGCGAATCGCTGGACATCCTGGTCGACCTGTTGGAAAGATTGCATCTCGCCAAGGATGCCGACCTGCAACACTGGCTTGCCGTCACGCGCGCCCAATACCCGACGGTGGAAAAATTCGAGCGCGCCTTTCCCTCGCTGTGTTGGGCGCTTGCGACCGGCGTGGGCAAGACCCGCCTGATGGGCGCGATGATCGCCTGGCTGTTCGTCACCGGGCGCAGCCGCCATTTCTTCATCCTCGCCCCCAATCTCACGATTTACGAAAAGCTGAAAACCGACTTCCTGCCCGGCAGCCCGAAATATGTATTTAAAGGCATTCCTGAACTGGCGAATGATCCGCCCGTGCTCATCACCGGCGAGGATTACGAAACCGGGCGCGGTGTACGGCTGGACATCGCCGTTTCCCGGCAGGTGAGCGGAGAACTGTTCGCCGACGACACGGCCTCGCCGCACATCAACATTTTCAATATTTCCAAGATCAACGCCCGCGACAACAAAAAAGGCGCGGCCAAATCCGCTACGGCCCGGGTGCGCCGTTTCCAGGAATATCTGGGCGAATCCTACTTTGAATATCTCGCCAGACTGCCCGATCTGGTCGTGCTGATGGACGAGGCGCATCGCTATTACGCCAGCGCCGGCGCAAAGGCCATCAACGATCTGCGCCCCGCGCTCGGCATCGAACTGACCGCCACGCCCAAGACCGTGGGCGCGAATCCACGCCAATTCGCCAACATCGTCTATCACTATCCTTTGTCGCGGGCATTGAAAGAGGGTTACGTCAAAATCCCCGCCGTCGCCACCCGCCAGGATTTCAGCGCCGCTCAATGTGATGCCGCGCGCCTGGAAGAAATCAAGCTGGAAGACGGCATACACCATCACGAATTCGTCAAGGTGGAACTGGAAAATTACGCCCGTACCCACGATGCCGCCGTCGTCAAGCCCTTCATGCTGGTAGTGGCGCAAGATACAGCACATGCCTCTACCCTGAAGGCAAGGATCGAAGCGAACGATTTCTTCCAGGGACACTACAAGGGGCGCGTCATCGAAGTGCATTCCAATCTCTCCGGCGAAGAATCGGACGAAGCCATGCAGCGGCTGCTGGCGGTGGAGCATGACGAAACGACGGAAATCGTCATCCACGTCAATAAATTGAAGGAAGGATGGGATGTCACCAACCTCTACACCATCGTGCCCCTGCGCGCCTCGGCTTCCGAAATCCTGACCGAGCAGACCATCGGGCGCGGCTTGCGCCTGCCTTACGGCAAGCGCACCGGCGTGGAAGCGGTCGACCGGCTGTGCATCGTCGCACACGACCGCTTCCAGGAAATCATCGACCGCGCCAACGATCCAGACTCCATCATCAAAAAAGCGGTTTATATCGGCGCGACCGGCGACGCGGACGTGCCAAACGAACGTCCGCGTCTTCTCAATACGGAGTCGATGGCCGAAATTCTCGCCACGGGCCATGCGCCCGATCTCGATGGCGAACCGCTCACGGACGTGCTTGGCGGGCAATTGGCCAAAACGAACGATCCCGGATCCGTCCAGTTGACGGAACTGGTTCTGCGCGCCGTGCGACAGGAAGCGAAAACCGCGGCGCTGCTCTCCAGCAAAGCCTTGAATGACGCCAAGGTACAGCAGCGGCTCATCGCCATGGTCGGGCAGATGGTGGACGAAGCCGCCCCGCAAGCTGAACTACCGGGCATGGAAGCCCAAAGTGCGCAAGAACGCGACGCGCGCGTCGCTCAAGCCGTGCGCGGCGTGACCGAACACATCATCCAGTTCACCATCGATGTGCCGCGCATCGTGGTTTTACCGACGCGGGAAATCAATTACACCTTTCAACCCTTCAACCTGGAGAACCTGGATAAAATTCATTTCCAGCCCGTCGAACAGGCGCTGCTTTTGCATCATCTGGAAGACAATCGCCAAGCGCGCATTCAATGGGAAGGCAGCGATGCGGGCGAATGCAGGCCGGAGAATTACATCGTGCGCCAATTGATGGAACAGGACGCCATCGATTATGACCAGCACGCTGACCTGCTCTACGATCTGGCGGAGCAAATCATTGAACACCTGCGCACCTATCTCGGCGACGATCTCGATAAACTGGAAAATGTGCTCACTTACTGGCAACGGCAGATCGGCGATTTCGTCTGGACGCAGATGCAAGCGCACATCCACGTCACGCCCACGGATTATCACGGCAAAATTACCCAAGGCTTCGATGTGCTGAAACCTGTCTCTTTCACGTTGGCGGCGGGCGAGACGCCGCGCGACTTCCGCGCCCCCATCGCGGACAAGCGCCTGATCCGGCAAATGGTATTCAAAGGCTTCAGAAAGTGCTGTTATCCCTATCAGAAATTCCAGTCCGTCGAAGGCGAATGGCAGCTCGCGCAAATTCTGGAGGATGACCCGGACGTGCTGAAATGGATGAAGCCCGCATCAGGACAATTCCTGATCGAATACGAGGATGGCCAGCGTTACGAACCGGATTTCGTCGTCGAAACCGTGGATGCCTGTTTGATTATCGAGCCTAAACGCGCGGATCAACTTCATCAGGACGATGTGCAAGCCAAGGCGCGCGCGGCGGCGCGCTGGTGCGATTTCGCCAACCAGCACGCCGCCGGTAATGGCGGTAAACCCTGGCGTTATTTGTTGATTCCGGATAACACCATCCAACTCGGACGCGGAATCGCGGCGTTACAGGAGGAGTTCACGCAATCAGCGTAAAAACGCCAGAGAGTCCTAACATAAGATACATAGAATCAGCGATAATGCCGTAACCTGTAGAAAGGAGCGGCAATCATGGAGGAGATACATTGCACGCGATGCGGCGGGAGCCGGTATGTCAAGGCGGGGAAGGTGCGTGGTCTGCAACGCTCTCGTTGCGGGGAGTGTGGCTACTTTTTCACGGACACGGCAGCTTGCGGCAAACCGGCAAGCATGAAGGCGCTGGCGGTGTTGCTGTATGCGCTGGGCAACGCCAGCTTTGGCATGATTGTCCGTTTGCTGGGTGTCATTCCATTTCTAAATCGCCCGTGCCTTTGTCGACTTCGCCTTGCCGTGCTACAGCACTGTCCGCGGCTCGTCGAAAGCGGCACGAACGATTTAGAAA
>JAIRMN010000014.1 GCA_031258715.1 Zoogloeaceae bacterium | reverse complement strand
CAATTCCGTACAGAAGACGCGGTGCTGAGGGAATCCGAAGTCCAGGCGCTGGCGGATGCCATGTCCGGCTACGCAAAACCGCAGGACGCCCATCTTCCAGACGGCTATGAAGACCTGATCCAGATTATCGGGTCAACATGGGAGAGCGTTTGAAGACCGCCACGGGGAGGGGTGAAAGCGAAGCAGCGTCCCTTCCCCGCCCTCAAAGGCGTATAGCGGGGCGGCAATCCATGTAGCGGTTCAGCTCTCGAAAACGCCAAAGCCACCCGAATAAAAAAGTCCGGCCTGCGGCCTTCGATCTCGTAATAACCTGGGCAAGGGTTTTTCTCTGATGCCTGAAGACGAAAGCGCATCCGTGCAAATTTTTCTGGATTTCATGCGCGAAAACTCACATACTCGCCCCTTTGTGTGAAACGATTGTCGAGCGTATTGTGTTTGTACGTAGTTCAGATGGCGCGTCGCATACCCACTGGTGCAACGGTGGGTTTTTGCCGAAGAGCGCGGTGCGCATGAAAGCATGAGTCCGATGCCTGTTGGCGATCAAAGCATGGAAGCGCGTCAGGCGCTGTGGGCACAAAAACCCGCCTTTATGCGCGCGGTGAGCTTCAGCGTCGTGATTGGTTTTCTGATGCTGGCCCCTTCCTTTTACATGCTGGAAGTTTATGATCGTGTGGTCAACAGCCGCAGCGTCATGACGTTGGCGATGCTGACGCTGTTGCTGGCGCTGGCGTATGCGGTGCTGGAATTGCTGCAATGGGTGCGTCATGGCGTGTTGCGCCAGGCGGCTGAAGGTTTTGATGATGCCCTGGCGAATCGTGTCTATGAGGCGGTGTTCCTCACCCATTTGCACGGCGAACGGAATATCGGATTGCGCGGGCTTCGGGATTTCGATGCCGTTCGGAGTTTCATCAGCGGAAACCAGATGGCCGGGCTTATGGATATCCCCATGGCGCTCTTGTTGATTGGCGTCATTTTCTGGATTGATACGGTACTGGGTGTATTTGGCCTGGTGAGCGCCTTGCTTCAAGGGGGCATCGCGTTTTTCAACAGACAGGCGACTGGACAGGACATGTCGAAGGCAAACGGCCTGAACGCCCAGGCGCAGGCGTTCGTCCAGGCTTCATTGCGTAACGGCGAAATCGTGCAGGCCATGGGAATGTCGGATGCCTTGCGGCGACGCTGGCTGAAAACACAGGCCGACATGCTGCGTCATCAGGCGCGAGCTTCCGATCGCGCGGGGGTTTATTCCGCCCTGTCGAAATATGTGCAATTGGTCAGCAGTTCGATGATGCTGGGTCTGGGAAGCTGGCTGTTATTGCAGGGCGAATTTACGGGCAGCGCGGGATTGATGCTGATGGCCTCCATTCTGGCGGGCCGCGCTCTGGCGCCGCTGGTGCAGGTGATTACCGGATGGTCTTCGGTTGCTGGAGCAAAAGACGCTTTCAATCGCCTTGAAATCCTGCTGGACAAGATACCCGCCCGCAAGACAGGATTGCCGTTGCCGCCGCCAAAGGGAATATTGCGGGCGGAACAGGTGACGGCGCACGCGCCGGGAACGAAGGCGATGGTATTGCAGGGCATTTCGTTTAGCGCGCTTCCCGGCAAGATGTTGGCGATTGTGGGGCCTTCGGCTTCGGGCAAATCCAGTCTCGCGCATCTTCTGGTCGGCGCATGGCCCTGCGCCAATGGCACGGTGCGTCTGGACGGCGTGGATGTGTTTGCGTGGAACAAACAGGAGCTGGGACCGCATATTGGTTTTCTGCCCCAGAATGTCGCCTTGTTTGAAGGCACGATTGCGGAAAATATCGCCCGGTTTGGTGTGGCGGATCCTGGCATGGTTGAAGCCGTCGCTCGCCAAACCGGGTTGCACGACGATATTCTTGCCTTGCCGGAAGGCTATGAGACGAATGTCGGCGCGGATGGCCTCGTGCTTTCCGGCGGCCAGCGGCAACGTATCGGACTTGCCCGCGCCCTTTACGGAAATCCTCGCCTGGTGGTGCTGGATGAGCCGGACGCCAGCCTGGACGAAGCCGGTGAAGCCGCGTTGGTGCAAGCCCTGGAAATGCTGCGCGCGGCGAATGTTACCGTGGTGGTGATCACACACCGGTTAAACCTCCTGGGCATCGTGGATTCCATGTTGTTGCTGGTGGAAGGACAGGTCAGGATGTTCGGTTCCAGGGATGATGTGCTGGCCGCATTGCAAAAATCGGCAAAACCGTCCGCCGCCATAGCGCCCATTCCCGCTATGGCGTGACAGGGAAATTTTCCATGCGTTTGATGTCACGGATTTCCGATTTTACCCAACGTAGCGAATTGAGCCGCTTCCTCTGCGCGTTTCGTCGTGAATTCTGGACTGCCCTGAGTTTTACGGCCTTGATCAATGTATTGATGCTGACGCCTACGCTGTACATGTTGCAGATTTTCGACCGGGTGCTGGTGAGTTACAGTCACTTTACCCTGGTTGCGGTCACGGTGATGTTGCTTTTATTTTTGGGCGTCATGAGCTTTTCGGAATGGGTGCGCGCGCGCCTTCTGGTCAGGTTGGGCGTCCGGCTGGATATGGAATTGAATCCCCGCGTCTTTGCGAAGGCTTTTGAACTGAAGAACCTGGGTGAGGAAAGCGCCCGTCTCTTTGGTGATTTGACCCGGCTCCGGCAATTCCTGACCGGCAAGGGATTGATTGCTTTTCTGGACGCGCCATGGACGCCGATTTACATCATGGCGCTGTTTTTCCTGCATCCCTGGCTGGGTATCCTGGCCATTGTTTTTTGTCTGGTATTGAGCGGCATGGCCTGGATTTCCAGCCTGGTCATGCAGGAACCGCTGGAGGAATCCGCCCGCGCGAACCAGCGGGAAAACCGCTACCTGGAAGGCAAGTTGCGTCACTCGGCGGTAGTGGAATCCATGGGAATGCTGGGAGACATGCTGCGTCTGTGGTTGCGGCGTCACCTGGAATCCCTGGTTTTTGGGCGTCGAGGCGAGGACGCCCAGGCGCGCGTACAATCGATGACCCGGTTCGTGCGCTTTTTCCAGCAATCCCTGAGCCTGGGCGCGGGCGCCTTGCTGGTCATTCATGGCGAAATCTCCCCTGGCGCGATGATCGCGGCCAATGCGCTGACGAACCGGGCCACGCATCCGATAGACGCCCTGATGAATAGCTGGCGGGACATTCTGGCGGCGCGGACTTCCTTTCTCAACCTGGAAGCGGCGCTGGAAAAGCATTCCGTTGGAGAATCGGCCACCGTTGTTATGGAAGGCGCGTCGCCCGGAGCCGTCTTGCGCCTTGTGAACGCGCAGGCCATCAGTGTCCGCCGCGCTATGCCCATTTTGCGGGATATTTCCCTGGAGATTTCTTCTGGCATGGCGCTGGGGATCATCGGGCCGTCCGGTTCCGGTAAATCCACACTGGCGCGTTTGATTCTGGGCATATGGCCGGAAACGGAAGGGGAAGTCTATCTTGACGGCATTCCCGTCCAGGAACTGGATCGTGTCTCCCTGGGTTCCTGCCTGGGTTATCTGCCCCAGGATGTGGAGCTGTTCGCGGGCAGCATCGCCGAGAATATCGCGCGCTTTGGCGAAATGGACGCAGACAGGATCATCGCGGCCAGCCAACAGGCCGACATTCATGACATGATCTTGCGCTTTCCCGAAGGCTATGATACACAGATTGGCGATGGCGGACGCTTTCTTTCCGGCGGCCAGCGCCAGCGTGTTGGTCTTGCACGCGCCATTTACGGCAACCCCCGGCTGGTCGTCCTGGATGAGCCGAACGCCAATCTGGATGACGCAGGCGACCGCGCCCTGCTTCGGGCGGTTCTGGCGCTGAAGCAAAATGGAACCACCCTCGTTTTGATTTCCCATCGCCCGCAAATCCTCGCGGTCATGGATAGCGTGCTGGCGCTTGAGCAAGGCCGGATAGCGCGCCTTGGCAAACCTTGGCCTGCCGGCAGAAAATCCACCGGCCAAACGGGAGGCGTATTTCCCGCGCCTGTGCCGACTTGAAAAACAGCGGATTCATCGGAAATTTTCAGGAGTTTCAATATGCGGTCGATTGTCAATTTCATGGCCAATAGGCTCAAACCGCGTCCCAGCGCCGTCCCGGAAAGCGTGGGCGCCGAAGGTGAGCGTGATTTGCCGACCGATACGCGCGCGCCCGCCCGTCTGGGGTTCTGGGTGCTGGGAGTGGGGTTCGGCGGCTTTTTGCTCTGGGCGGCTTTCGCGCCCCTGAATGAAGGCGTGCCCACCAACGGCGTGGTCGCCATCGACACCAAGCGCAAGGCTGTCCAGCATCTTTCCGGCGGCATCGTCAAGGCCGTGCATGTTCGGGAAGGGCAGTTCGTCAAGTATGGCGACCCCTTGCTGGAAATCGACGCGGCGGCCACCCAGGCTAATTTTGAAAGCGCCCGCCTGCGCTATTACACGATGCGCGCCATGGAAAACCGTCTGATTGCGGAACAGGATCAGGAAAAAATCCGCTTTCACCCCGATCTTTTGCGGGCAAAGGATGAAGACCCGATGGTTGCCGACATGCTGCGCAATCAGGAAGAACTGTTCGCCTCGCGCCGCATGGCGCTGGAAGCGGAAATCAGCGCCATGGAAGAATCCATTCATGGTTACGCCGCCTCCATCGAGGGCTACAGGGGGTTGCTGGAATCCCGTCGCGCGCAACTGGATCTGTTGCGTGAGGAATCCAGCGGAATGCGCGATCTGGTTGCCGAGGGCTATGCGCCCAGAAACAACCTGCTGGCGCTGGAACGGACGACAGCCGAAACGCTGGGCGCCATCGCCGATTTGCAGGGAAACATCGAACGTTCGCGCCGCGCTTCCACGGAAATGCGGTTGCGCATCCAGCAACGCAAGCAGGAGTTTCGCAAGGATACCGACACGCAATTGGCGGATGTGCGGAGCCAGGTTCAGGCGGAAAAAGAGCGTTTCGAGGCTCTGCGTGACGACTTGCAGCGTACCGTGATCCGCGCGCCCGCCGAAGGGCAGGTGGTGGGACTGGTTGTCCAGACGGTGAGCGGCGTCATCACCCCCGGACAAAAAGTCATGGACATCGTGCCACAGGGCGAGCCTCTGCTGCTGGAAACCCAGGTGCCGCCGCATCTCATCGACCGGGTATGGACAGGCCGCGAAGCGGACGTGCGCTTTTCCGCCTTTGCCCATAGCCCGCAACTGGTCGTTCCGGGCAAAGTGGAATCGGTTTCGGGGGATTTGCTCTACGACCCGAATACGGGAGCCGCATATTATCTCGCCCGTGTTTCCGTCACCGAAGAAGGCATGAAGATACTGGGTTCGCGGCACATGCAGGCCGGAATGCCGGCGGAGGTCATCATCATCACGGGGGAACGCTCGATGTTGACTTATTTGCTGCGCCCGCTTTTGAAACGGATTGCCGTTTCCATGAAGGAAGAATGAAGGATGACGTGGTTCTGGAAAGCGGCGGGGTTTGGCCTGTTGATGGGCGTGGCGCTATCGGCGCGCGCGGACGATCTGTTGGGCCTGTACCAGGAAGCCTTGCAATCCGACGCGATCTTTCTGGCGGCACAGGCGGATACGAGAGCGCAACATGAATTGTTGCCGCAGGCCAGGGCGCAGCTGTTGCCCAATTTGTCCTGGAGCGGATCCCAGAGCAGGAAGTCGACGGAACAGGTCAGCCAGGGCGCTTTCGGTTCGCAGAGCAGCGAAAACGACTATGACAGTTACAACTATGCGCTTTCCTTGCGGCAGCCTTTGTTTCGTGTTCACAACTTTGCCCTGTACAGGCAATCCCTGGCGCAAGTCTCAAGCGCAAACGCCACGTTGGAAAGCGCCGCCCAGGAGGTGGCCGTTCGCGTCGGCACGGCTTATTTCGACGTACTGCTCGCGCAATCGGAACTGGACGTAAATCAGGCGCAACAGGAGGCTTGCCGGGCGCAACTGGATTACGCGCAAAAAGCCTTTGTCGCGGGCGCCGGAACGCGCACCGACATCGACGAAGCCCAATCGCGCCTTGACCTGTCCAGGGCGCAGGCGATGGAACTGGAATACCGCCTGGAATACGCCAAGGACGCCTTGCAATCCATCGTTGCCCGCCCCTTGACGCCGTTGGCGTCATTGAACCCCGGTCGCCTCCAGTTGACGCGGCCTGATCCCGAACGTCTGGAAGAATGGATACGGATGGCGGAATCGGTCAATCCGCGCCTCAAGGCGCTGAAGGCCAATATCGAGGCCGCCGAACAGGAAATCTGGAAAGCCCGCGCTGGACATTTTCCAACCGTGGATCTGGTCATGCAACGCTCCAGAAGCGACAGCGACTACGACAACAGCATTGGCAGCGCCTACGATACCAAAATGGTCGGCGTCCAGGTGAATTTTCCGCTTTTTTCCGGCGGCTATGTCAATTCCACCGTGCGTCAGGCCAGGGCCATGCTGGAAAAGCAGCGTCAGCAACTGGAAGCGGCGCGACGTGAAACCGTCCTGGAAGTCAGGAAGGAATTCGACGCGGCTTCCCAGGGCATACACTGGGTGGAAGCCTATGAACAGGCGGTCAAATCCGCCGAACAGACCTTGTTTTCCACAAAGAAAGGTTTCCAGGCCGGAACCCGGAATACGCTGGACATCTTGAACGCGGAGCGGGATCTGTCCGCTGCCCGGCAAGACCTGAATCGGGGGCGTTACCAGTATATCCTGGCGCGGCTGAAGCTCTTGTCGCTGGTTGGGCGTCTTGACGCGATTGAAATGGGGCATTTCAACGCCTGGCTGGAAACCCGGCCTCAAACGGGCGGTATTCGCTGAACGGGGATTCGTCTGGGCGCCGCCTTCTTGCCATGACCCGGCATGACCGGCTTTCCGGTCATGCCTATCTCATGCCATGCCTTGCCATGCCCTACAACGAGGCGTCTCCTTCCGGCGTCTCCCATTGGATGCCGATGATCTGGAGCAGGTCTTCGGGGAGCGTGGCGGAGGACTCTCCGGCATCCGGCGGCGTCGCGCCTCGCATGGCGTCGACCAGCGCCTGCGCCTGGGCGTTCTTCAAGACCGTGCCGTCATCCAGCCTGAAGGTTTCCACCTGATAGCTCGCGTGGGCATACCAATGCTCAAAGGTGAGCTTGTCGCCTTCTTCTCCCAGGAGGGCGACTTCCAGGTTTTGGCCTTGCCGGCTGAACCACAGTTGTTCCGCCG
>JAIRMN010000182.1 GCA_031258715.1 Zoogloeaceae bacterium | reverse complement strand
TTGCCTTCGACCAGCGCGATGGGGCTTTTGACGGGGTAATTGTTGTGGCTGTAGCGAAAGTGCCTGGATGTCATGATCTTCGGAGCTCCTTGTGGTTTGCGGGATAAGTAGGCGTTTGCAGTATAAACGCTAAATATCGTCCAGGGGACGTCTGAACGCTTCGGCCAGCCGCCCGATCGGCGCGCCATCGGGATCGGGGACGATGCGGTCCGCGGCGTTGGCCGGAGAGGCAGGCGCGCCCTCCATGGGCCATGCCTTCGTACCGTTCATCGCGGTGGCGGGGCGCAATGGGGCGCGGGGTCGTGATCGTCGGTGCCTGGCACTGGAATGACAACGACCGTCCCCGCGCGCCCGTCGATCCGTACCCGTGTTCCGCCCGGCAATCGTTGCGTGGCCTTGCGCACGCCCATGACGGCGGGGAGCCCCAGTTCCCTCGCCGTCACCGCGCCGTGCGACAGCGGGCCGCCGCTTTCGGTAATGACGCCCGCGGCCTGGTAGAAGAGCGGCGTCCAGGCCGGGTTGGTGGTGCGGGCAACGAGGATGGCGTTCTTGGGGAAGCGCGGGAAGTCGTCGGGGCTCAGGATGACGAAGGTCTCGCCTTCGGCAATGCCGGGGCTGCCGCCCAATCCTTGCAGCAGGCCGGCATCGTCCGGTGTTGCGTCGTCGGCTTCGCCATGGTTCCAGGCAGGCGCGTGCCGCCTGGCTTTTTCGTAGCCCGCCTTGTGCTGTCGCACGGCTTCGCGGATCTTTCCGGGGGCGTTCTCGCGCAGCGCGGCGTCAAGGATGGAGGCGGGGCAGAAATACACGTCATCCGGCGTGTCCAGCGCGCCGCTTTTCGTGAGATGAGCCCCCAGGGCGGCAAGGGCGCGCCGGAAGGGCAGGGTGAGGCGCGTGGTCTGGTAGTGTTCGAGATCGTCGAGTTCGGTGTAGACCCGTGCCAGGCGAATGATTTCACGCACGGCATAGCGCAGGTTTTCGGGAATTTGCGCAAGCAGGCGCAGTTCGGCTTCGACCGCCGCGATCTTGCGCGGCGCGTTCGGATTGCGCGGGTCGCCGTCCTGGCTGTCGCCGGGGCGTTCGGCGAGCGTCTTGAGCTGGTCGAGCACGGTGTGCGGCGCTTCGATCCAGGTTGGGCAGTAGGCGTCGAAGTCGAGTTCGCGGTGGCCATGGCGTTGCAGGAAGTCCTGGAACTGGCGCGCGAAAGCCGGAAATTCCCGCAGGCGCGCGAGGATGCCCCGCCCGTCTTCGGCGCGCGCCAGCGCCGCCAGCGCGGCGTCGGCGCGGATCTGGCGGGACAGCAGCCAGAGTTCGCCATTGACTTGCGCGGTCTTGGTGTCCACGTTTGCCAGCAAGGCGTCGAAGAGGCCCTGCGCCGCCGCCTGGTCGCCCAGGATCAGGCGCAGCAGCCGCTCAAGCAGCGCGTAGAGGCTGCGCTGGGTGAGCGAGATGGCGATGTTCGGCAGGAAATAGGCGCGGCCCAGGTCACGCACGCGCAGCACGTCGTCCCAGAGTTCGCGCGCGTCCTTGCCGTCCGTGCTTTCCCGCATCAGCGCGCCGATGCCGATCAGGTAGGTGTCGAGGTCGCGCATCCACAGGATCGGCAGGTTCTGTACCCAGGCGTATTGCGCGGCGAGGGCGGGCAGCGCGGCGGCGAGCGAGGCGAGATCGGCGCCGATCTCTTTTGGCAGGCGTCCGCCGTAGAGTTCGACGGCGTTCTGGTTGCCGTAGATGTAGTAATCCTTCATGGCGAACCATTTGTCGCCGAAAGGCGGCAGGCCCATCAGCGCAAAGGAATGGTTGAGCGAGGCGTGGAAGCCTTCCTCAACCAGTTCCCAGGTCATTGGCGTGACCACGTTGGGGAAACGCTCGGCGGATTCATCGCGCGTCCAGCGCGCCGGAATGCGGGTCACGGGACGGGTTTGCAGCAGGTACAGCTTGCCGTCGCAAAACGCCCATTCGATGTCTTGCGGGAAGCCGCAGTGCTTTTCCGCGGCCAGGGCGAGCTCGGCGACCTGCACGGCCTGCGCCGCGTCGAGCGCGGGCGCGTCGCGCAGTGCTTCCGGCAGGGGCTCCGCGCGCGTGCCTTGCTGGCCGTTTTCACGCAGGCTGACGATGGCCTCGGTTTTGTGCGCGACGACCGATCCGGCAAGCCCGGAACCGTCACGGCGCACGCGGAACTCATCAATCGGCGCATCGCCACCGACGACGCTTTCGCCGAGCCCGAAAGCGGCGTCGATCAGGACTTCTTGCAGATTGCCGCGCACCGGATCAATGGAAAAGGCCACCCCGGCCGCCTCCCTGGCGGAAACGTCGACCATGCGCTGGAGAACCACCGCCATGGCGGCATCGAGATGCTGCACGTTCAGCCGTTCGCGGTAGGGCAGTACCCGTTCGTTCCACAGCGAGGCGTAGCAGCGGCGCACGGCATCGAGCAGCGCGGGCAAGCCGGAGAGGCCGAGGAAGGTGTCGTGCTGCCCGGCGAAAGCCGCGCCGGGCAGGTCTTCGAGCGTGCCGGAGGAACGTGCCGCAAGCCGCGTATCGAGCAGGTTCTCTTGCCGCAGGGCGGTTTCGATTTCCCGCGCCAACGCCTCCGGCAGCGGGGTGCGCAGGATCAGGGCGGTGAGCCTGGCGCTTTGCGCCGCGTGATTGCCGGGCGCGCCAGCCAGAATGGCCCGGATTTCTTCCTGGATCGGGGCGATGAAGGCGCGATAGGCGTGGCTGGTGACGATGATGCCTTCCGGCACAGGCAGGACTTTGGCCGAGCGCGCCAGGTTCGCGCCCTTGCCGCCGCTCAGGGAAAGCTCGCCGGCTTCCACGGCGTGAAAGGGCAGCACCCAGGTTTGGGGATGTTCAGGGTTCATGGGATCGGTGTCCGAAACGGGTTTGGTGGAGAAAGAGGAGCGTTGCCGCCGCCAGCGCCGTGCCGGCGAGCAGGTCAATGCCATAGTGGTAACGCAGGTATACGGTAGCCAGGACCAGTGGCGCGCAGATCGCGGCCAGGATCAGGGATACGAAGGAATAGGCGCGGCTTTGGCGCAGGACGGCGCCGGAGGCAAAGAATCCGAGAACATACAGGCTGACGCCGCAATGCAGGCTCGGGAAGACATCCATGCCGGTGACGCCTTGCGCCACCACGTCGACCAGCGCCTGGGTGATCGCGCCGCCCTGCGGCGGGTAAGGAAAGAGCGCTGGAAAGGCGATGAACGGCCCGCCCGCCGGAATCAGCAAATAACCCGCGAAGCCGCAAACATACATCGCCGTCAGCCCGAGGAGGAAGCGGTGCGCCTCCGCTGTCCGCCGCTTCCAGGTGAACCAGCAGACCGGCAGCAGCGTGAGGAAGTAGAACTGCGCGTAGGCGAAGCTGACGACTTCGGAGAGGGCGAAATTTTCCAGGCGCAGCGCGTGTTCCGGCAGACTCAGGCCGCCCCACAGCATCCGGTCGATGGCCAGCAGTTCGGTGTCGAATACGCGTGTGATCCAGAATTGCCGGATCGGCTTGAAGAGCGGGAAGGCCAGCCACAGGGCCGCGAACAGCGCCGTGCCGCGCCAGGGGACGAGGCGCGCGCGCGTCATGATGTACAGCACGCAGGGAAAGAAGGCGCAGGCCAGCACGGCGTTCAGTTGCAGGAGGGCGTCGCTGCCCTGCCAGGCGGCGACCGTGCCCAGCGCCGTCATTGTGGCGACCAGCGCCACGGCGCTCCAGCCGATCCAGCGTTCCGCCCTGGCAAATGCCGGATTCATGGCCACTGTTGCCAGCCGACCCAGGCGAGCAGCGTGGCGGCGCCGACAGGCAACGGAAAAAGGATGAGCAGGATGAAAAGGATCGGCAGCCAAACGAGCGTGGCGGCAAGACCGCCGAGGAAGCGGAAAAAACTGACGGTGTTCCTGGCGTCCGCTTTGTATCCCGCCCATTTCCCGGCCAGCAATACCGGCGCGCACAACAGGCAGAAGACGGCGATGCAAGGCTTTGCCCACCATGCCGCGCGGCGTTTGGGGCGCGCGGGCGCATCCGGCAACGGCGCATGGCGCGCGGCTTCCTGCCAATAGAGAAAGGCGCGGGCGTAGGAGGGGGGCGGCGCGTCAGTCCCCGGCGTGGTCGGTGGCAGACATTCGGCATGGCCGTCCGCCGCCGCGGCTGCCAGCCGTTCCACGCGCGCAAAGCCTTGCGCGTCGGGACAATCGACCGATACCGCGTCCAGCGCCATGGCCATTGCCGCAAGCAGGCGCTTTTCCCAGTGGCGCGGATGCTCGTCGGGCAGGCGCGGCAGCAGATCGACGGGTTTCCCCGGCATGATTTCGACTTCAGAGCGGAATCGGTCGGGGTGTCGATAGAACAGCCCCAGCGGGATGACTTGTGGCGTCACACCATCTTCCAGCAGGCGCCGGACGATGCGCGCGCATCCGGCCTGGTAGTGCTGCGGGCGATGGCCCCATTCGCTGCTGCCTTCCGGAAAGAAAGCCAGTGTTCCGCCTGCCTTCAGATATGCACAGGCAGCATCGAAAGGATCGGCAAAATCACGGCGCGCCATGCCGTGGCGCTGGCGATCTTTTTCGCGCACGATGGGAATGCCGGTAAACATCAGGCGCAGCAGCGGATGCCGCAAAAGCTGCGCGGAAAGCGCGAATTGCGCCTCCGGATAAGCAACGAGCGCAATGTAGCCGTCGATTGCGCCATTGCGATGACTGATCAGCAGGAAGCGCGGCTTTTCTGGCTCATGCGGCGGCAGGGCACCTGCCAGCGCGATGCGGCGAAAATAGAATCCGCGCATCAAGGCGATCAGCCCACGGCGCCACCAGGGCAGGCAAAGCCGCTTTTTTTCGATGACGGTTCCTGGCTGAGAGGGCATTATTGGATCAGTTTCATGGAAATCATGCGCAAGCGAGCAACTATAAAGGGAAACCCAGATTTATTCCAAGCATGAGCTGCGCCACGGGGTGTATTTGCATGCAAAGGGCACAAAGCGTCCCTGACTGTTTTTGCGTGCAAAAGGCGCGGAGCGCCTCTCACTGTCATTCCGCGCGTAGTCGCGGAATCTACACGCCGCATGGATTCCGCGAC
>JAIRMN010000105.1 GCA_031258715.1 Zoogloeaceae bacterium | reverse complement strand
CTCTGGCAACCACTCCTGTACCGAAGGGGGAAGCAGGTAGTCCGTCTCTCGATCAATCGGCTGTGAGCTTCATCGCGGCCTCTGTCTGTTTCTGGGACGATGATTATCGCATTGGGGGGAAAGTCCGACAGACTGATAGGAGTTGCCGTTCGCCAGAACTCGCCGTCTACAAGACTCTGCCAAAATACCCGCTTGAAAATTTTGTGGGTAATCCCCATTTCCTTCCCCATCTTTTTTGAAGGAGAACCCGCATGACTGTCAGCAAGGAAACGCTTGGATTCCAGACCGAGGTGAAGCAGCTTTTGAGTTTGATGATTCACTCGCTTTACAGCAACAAGGAAATCTTCCTGCGCGAGTTGATTTCCAATGCTTCGGATGCCTGTGACCGTCTGCGTTTCGAGGCGTTGAACCATGCCGCGCTCTATGGCGAGGATGGCGAACTGAAGATTCATGTGGCTTTCGACAAGGCGGCGCGCACCCTCACGGTGAGTGACAATGGCATTGGCCTTTCCCGTGAGGAGGCGGTTCTTCATCTGGGGACGATTGCCAAATCCGGCACACGGGAATTTTTCAAGGCGTTAACCGGAGATCAGGCGAAGGACGCGCATTTGATTGGTCAGTTCGGCGTCGGTTTTTATTCTTCGTTCATCGTTGCCGACAAGGTGACGGTCGTTTCTCGCCGCGCTGGTCTTGCGGTGGATCAGGCGGTATGTTGGGAGTCTTCGGGCGAGGGCGATTTTTCCGTCAGCAGTGTGGAAAAGTTGGGACGCGGCACGGAGGTCACCTTACATCTGCGCGATGGCGAAGACGAGTTTCTTGATGGCTGGCGTCTCAAGTCCATCATCCGAAAGTATTCCGATCACATTACCTTGCCGATCCGCATGGCGGGTGAAAAGTGGGACGAGGAAAAAAAGGCGCAGGTTCCGAGCGGCGAGGAGGAAACCATCAACCAGGCCAGCGCCTTGTGGGCGCGCGGCAAGAACGAGGTGAGCGAGGCAGCGTACCAAGAATTCTACAAGCATGTCGCGCATGACTTTGAAGACCCGCTCGCTTGGACGCATACCAAGGTCGAGGGCAAGCAGGAATACACGCAGCTCCTCTATATTCCCGCGCGCGCGCCTTTCGATCTCTGGGATCGCAATGCCCGGCACGGCGTCAAGCTATATGTTAAACGCGTATTCATCATGGATGATGCCGAGAAGCTGATGCCGCTTTATTTGCGTTTTGTGCGCGGCGTGGTGGATTCTTCCGACCTGCCGTTGAATGTCTCGCGTGAAATCCTGCAGGAGAGCAAGGACATCGAAGCCATCCGGAGCGGTTGCACCCGCAAGGTGCTGGCTTTGCTGGAGTCGCTGGCCGAGAGCGAAGACGACGCGCTTCGGGAGAAATACGCGAAGTTCTGGGGCGAATTCGGAAAGGTGTTGAAGGAAGGCGTGGGCGAGGACTTTGCCAACAAGGAAAAAATTGCCGCGCTTTTGCGTTTTGCTTCCACCTATGCCGACACGCCGGATGAAACAGTGTCGCTCAAGGATTACATCGGGCGCATGAAGGAAGGGCAGGAGAAGATTTATTACGTGACCGCCGAATCCTTCAAGGCCGCGCAGAATAGTCCGCATCTGGAAATCTTCCGCAAGAAAGGCATCGAGGTGTTGCTTCTTTCCGATCGCGTGGATGAATGGGTGGTTGGGCATCTCACTGAATTTGACGGCAAATCCCTGCAATCCGTCGCCAAGGGCGGGCTGAATCTGGGCAAGCTGGAGGATGAGGCCGAGAAGAAGGAGGCGGAAAAGGCCGCTGATGAATACCGGGAATTGCTGGAAAAGGTGAAGGCATCCTTGGGCGAACGGGTGAAGGCGGTGCGCATCACGCATCGCCTGACTGATTCGCCCTCCTGTCTTGTGGCGGAGGATTTCGACGTTTCCAGCAATCTCGCGCGCATCCTAAAGGCCGCCGGACAAAAAGCGCCGGAGATGAAGCCCATCCTGGAAATCAATCCCAACCATCCCGCCGTGCAACGCCTGAAATACGAGGAAACCCGCTTCGACGACTGGGCGGCGCTGCTTTTTGAGCAGGCGGAACTCGCCGAAGGCGGTCAGCTCGAAGACCCAGCGGGATTCGTGAAACGGGTGAATGCCCTGATGCTGGCCTTGTCGGGCAAATAACCCGGATGGGCGCTCCGGGTTGCGCGGGGGGTGGTAGAATGAACATTCAGGCCGTCGAAATGTCTTCGTTATTTGAACGGCGTTTCGGTCTTGCGCCCGTCTATGACGCTGCTACCCGCATCCTAGTGCTGGGCAGTTTTCCTTCGCCCGCTTCGCTTTTGGCGCGGCAGTATTACGGGCATCCGCAAAACCAGTTTTGGCGGCTCATGGGTGCAATGATCGATGCGCCGCTCCATGATCTCCCTTACCTGGAACGCCTCGATTGCCTGCTGCGCCACGGTATTGGCATCTGGGATGTGTACCAGAGCTGTGTCCGTCCCGGCGCGCTGGATGCCGACATCCGTGCCGGAAAAGCCAATGACTTTTCCGGGTTGTTGCACGAGACGCCGCGCTTGGCGCGCTTTTGCTTCAACGGCAGGACTGCCGCGCGATTCGCGCCGCGCCTCGTCGCGCTCGCTGCCGAGGCCGGACGCGAAGTGACGGCGCACGTTCTTCCTTCTTCCAGTCCCGTCTATACCCTGTCTTTCGCGCAAAAACGCGAACGCTGGCGGGAGGGAGGCGTCCCCCCTATGAAGACGCTTTGGTGTGCATAAATGTCGGAGCCAACGGAACGCCTGGCTGGATTGCTTCGTTAGGATGTTTAGTCCCAGAGTTTACTAACTTTTTCGTTAATAAAGTCATTTTATATATTGTAACCCATTGATTTTCCTTTGTTCGTTGGCTGGGGAACTGTCTCTACTAACAGAAAGGTTAGTATTATAAAACATTATACAAAACAATGACATTACTTTGAAAAAGGTTAGTATCGCCAAGCTGCGGGTGAGTCAATGCAAAAACCCGCCATCCATGCGGTACGCGACTTCATCGCGTCTGCGGAAATTGCAGTGTGGAACAAAGCCAGACCAAAAAATTCGCCACTCTCTGCGGCCGAGTATCGAGATGTCTGGCGTGTTTTGTCTGGCACGGAAGAATGAGGATCAATTGTGAAACCACGCTTCTATCACATTTCCATCGCCGACTCCAGGGCTTTCCGCGACGAGGACGCGCCCGGCGTGGGTGAAGCGCTTGCCAGGGCGCGGCGCTGCTGGAATGGTACAATGACAACGAAAACAGGCAATCGGAGAAAGATAAATGAACACTTGGGAAGTCGTCATCGGCTTGGAGACGCACACGCAGCTCTCGACCGCCTCCAAGATTTTTTCCGGCGCGTCCACGGCCTTTGGCGCGGCGCCGAATACGCAGGCATCCCTGGTCGATCTCGCGCTGCCCGGCGTCTTGCCGGTGCTGAACAAGGGGGCGGTGGAATGCGCGATTCGCTTTGGTCTCGCCGTCGGCGGCAAGGTGGCGCAAAAGTCCGTCTTTGCCCGCAAGAATTACTTTTATCCCGATCTCCCCAAGGGCTACCAGATCAGCCAGTATGAACGCCCGGTCGTCGAAGGCGGGGCGGTGGCGATCACCCTGGGACGCGACGCCCCGGAAAAGCGGATTCGCCTAACCCGCGCCCATCTGGAGGAAGACGCGGGCAAATCCCTGCACGAGGATTTTCACGGGAAGACCGGCATCGACCTGAACCGCGCCGGAACGCCGCTCCTGGAAATCGTCACCGAGCCGGACATGCGTTCCGCCGAGGAAGCCGTCGCCTACGCTAGGGCGCTGCACGCGCTCGTCACCTGGATCGGCATCTGCGACGGCAACATGCAGGAAGGCTCGTTTCGCTGCGACGCCAACGTCTCCATCCACCGCCCCGGCACACCATTCGGCACCCGCCGGGAAATCAAGAACCTCAACTCCTTCCGTTTCCTGAAGGAGGCCATCGAATCCGAAATCCGCTGGCAGATCGAGACTTTGGAAGACGGCGGCGAAGTCGCGCAGGCCACCGTGCTTTTCGACCCGCAAACCGGAGAAACCCGTGCCATGCGCACGAAGGAAGACGCGCACGATTACCGCTACTTCCCCGACCCCGATCTCCTGCCGCTGGCGATTCCCGAAGACTGGATTCAGGCGGTAAAAGCCGACCTCCCAGAATTGCCCGATGAAAAGCGGGCGCGTTTTGTTGCCGGCTACGGCCTTTCCGCCTATGACGCCGCCGCCCTCACCGCCTCGCTCACGACGGCGGATTATTTCGAGGTCGCGACCCGGAGGGCGGGAGCGGCGAACGCCAAGCCCTGCGCCAACTGGGTGATGGGCGATCTGGCGGCGCGCCTGAACCGCGAAGAGCTTTCAATCGCCCAATCGCCCGTCTTGGCCGAACAACTGGGCGGCCTCGTCGCCCGCATCGCCGACGGCACGATTTCCAATGCCATCGCCAGGAAGGTGTTCGAATCCCTATGGTCGAAGGAGGGCCAAAGCGCCGATGAAATCATCGAGCGGGAAGGCTTGAAACAGATCACCGACAGCGGCGCGATCGAGACCTTGATCGACGAAGTGCTGGCCGCGAATCCGGGCAATGTCGCCGAATTCAAATCCGGCAAGGAAAAAGCCTTCAACGCTCTGGTCGGACGAGTGATGAAGGCGGCAAAGGGAAAGGCGAATCCGAACCAGGTGAACGAAATCTTGCGGCGGAAGCTGGCAGGGTAGCGGCAATGGTTCATGTTTCCGTCAGGCGCTTCGCGGCAAAAGGCGCAAGGGCGCGGCGTCGTATTCCAGATGCGTGACCCGCGGCGGCAAGGCCGCCGGTAGTTTTTCTGTCCTCTGTCTCCTGTTTCCTGCCCTGGAATCGCCCGGATGAAGAGGGGCGCCGGGTTATACTGTTCTTTCGATCCATGCGAGAAAAAGGATGAGCGCCGTGTCGTGCGAATATCGTGTGCTGGTGTTGGGCATTGGCAATCTTTTATGGGCTGATGAGGGCTTTGGCGTCCGTTGTGTCGAAGCCTTGCATCAGGAGTGGCGCTTTCCCGCCGAAGTCTGCCTGATGGATGGCGGCACACAGGGGTTGTATCTCCTGCCTCATGTGCAGGCGGCCAGGAACCTTCTGGTGTTTGACGCCGTAGATTACGGCGACGCGCCGGGAACCTTGCGCGTCGTCACGGATGAGGCCGTGCCGCGTTTCGTGGGGGCGAAAAAAATGAGCCTGCACCAGACCGGCTTCCAGGAAGTCCTCGCCGCCGCCGCCCTGACGGGGCGCTTGCCGTCCGCCCTGACCCTGATTGGCGTGCAGCCGGAGGCGCTGGAAGACTATGGCGGCAGCCTCTCCTCCGTGGTGCGAAAAAAGTTGCCGGAAGCGCTGGAAGCCGCCCTTGTCTGGCTCGAACGCTGGGGCGCGGCGGGCGAGCGGCGGGCGGAAGGCGAAAAAGCGCCGTCACTGACGAACGCGGCGCTGGCGCTGGCGGCCTATGAACACGGACGCCCGGACGATCGCCTAGCCTGGCGCAAGGGCGACGCGCGGTTCCTGAACGCGCGGATCGGGGCGTAAAATGTGCGTCGGCATTCCCATGCAGGTCATTGAAAGTGACGCCTTCTGGGCGCGTTGCCGGGGAGGGCGGGGTGAAACCCGGATTGACGTGCGACTCGTCGGCGCGCAGCCCGCGGGCGCATGGCTCCTCACCTTCACGGACACCGCCCGCGAAGTGCTGGAGGCCGAACGCGCCGCCGCCATCGATGCCGCGCTGGACGCCCTGGAGGCGCTCCTTTCCGGCGAGGCGATCACGCCCGAACAACTGGACGCCTGCTTTCCCGACCTAGCCGGACGCGAACCCGAATTGCCCGAATTTCTGAAAAATGCCGCGTGAAGCGGGCGCGGATTTAAACGAATGCGGACAAGGGCGCGCTTCTGGCCGTCATCAGGAGACAGCGTACCCCCGCCTCGCCAAAAGCGCGGCGCGACCTGGATCGCTCCCAATCCCAACCTCGTCATTCTCGGTCGCGCAGCGACGCGGCAATCCAGAGGCCTAACCCGCGGCGCAAAGCGCCGGTAACTCTTCTGTCTTCTTATATATTGAGTTTGCCCCCATGCCTCAGTGTTTGGGGGCATTTCGGGAAGCGCGGTACAGCCTGTCTCTTCTGTGGGTTTAAAGCCCGGAGGACAGTTTTTGGCGT
>JAIRMN010000102.1 GCA_031258715.1 Zoogloeaceae bacterium | reverse complement strand
GGCACAAGCTCCTTTCCATCTTGAACGCCATCTGCAAATCAGGACAGCCCTGGCAGGAAAATTTCGCTCACCCTTGACAAAAAACCTTGCTTTTGAACACAGTCGCTGTCCTCTGTCTTCTGTATCATTTCCCCTTGTCTTTTTCTTCTCGCGCATCATGACATCTCCTGCCCTTGTTGAATTTCTTCCGCGCTGGTTGCGCGATCTGGAGCGATTGCTGCCGATTCGTTCGCAGTTCGTGGTGTCCGGCAACATCCGTGACCATTTTTTGACGCCACTCGACAGCGCCCGGACGGATGGCGCGCTGACGCCCGCGCCGTTGGTGCGCTCGCTTTGGACGACCCTGCAACGCCAGGATTATCGCTTTTTGCTGATTTTCGATCCGGTGGAAGGCCTGCGTCCCTATCCCAATGAGCCGGAAACGCTAGCCCTGGCAACCCGGCTTTTTGATCTGAAACTGCAAGACGGCTTCATGCCCATGAGCCTGGATCGATTATCGGGCGTCATGAAGCGCCTGACGCGGATGCGCGAGGCGCGTTGCGCCTTGTTGATCGATTTTGCCTCCCGCCTGACCCGTCATCCCGACCAGTTGTGCGCGGAAGAACACGCCTTTTTCCTCGCCGCAGAACGGTTGGCGGTTCATGCCGTGCCGATTGTCAGCCGTCCTGACGCCCGTGGCGAGGCGGGCGAAACGGGTGTGCGTGAAGCCGAAGACCCGCCGGATCCGCAGCGGGAAAACGTTGACGCGAAGGTTAGGGCGCGGCACAAGCCGCGCTTCAATCCCGTGCTCTGGCTTTTGAATCGTCCCCAGGATCTGCCTTCGTGGTTTGCGCTGGACAATGCGCGCGTGGAAAGCCTACACGTGGCCCTTCCGGATTTTGAGAGCCGCGTCGTGGCGGCGAACAGTTATTTCACCCTCTTTTCGGAAACAGAGGCCGCCAGCGCCGAAGAACGGGAAACCTTCGCCCGCGCCTTCGCGCTGGCCACCGAAGGCTTGCCGCTCACCGCGCTTTCCGACGCCGCCCAGCTCGCCGATCGGCAGAACATCGCCCACCACGACGTCGAAGACGCCGTGCAATGCTACAAGGTTGGGGCGCTGGAAAATCCCTGGAAAAAGCCCTATATGCGCGAGCGGATTCGCGACGCGGCGGTCTTCATCGAAAAACGGGTCAAGGGACAGGAACAGGCCGTGATCAAGAGCGTGGATATTCTCATGCGCTCCGTCATGGGATTGACCGGCGCGCAAGCCAGGAGCGGCGGCAACCGTCCGCGCGGCGTGTTGTTCCTCGCGGGACCCACCGGCGTTGGCAAGACGGAGCTGGCGAAAACCCTGACGCAACTAGTGTTCGGCGACGAGCGTGCCTATATCCGCTTCGACATGAGCGAATTCGCCGAGGAACACACCGGCGCGCGGCTCCTGGGCGCGCCGCCCGGCTATGTCGGCTTCGAGGCGGGTGGCGAACTCACCAACGCCGTGCGCCAGAAACCCTTTTCGGTCGTGCTCTTCGACGAGGTGGAAAAGGCGCATCCGCGCATCCTGGATAAATTCCTGCAAATCCTCGAAGACGGCAGACTCACCGACGGACGCGGCGATGTCGCCTATTTTTCAGAGACCATTCTGGTCTTTACCTCCAATCTCGGCATCCATACCGAAGACGAGAACGGGCGGCGCGTTCAGAACGTCACGCCCGACGACCCCTATGAGCGCGTGGAAGCGCGGATAAAAGGCGCGATAATCGATTACTTCAAATATCGCCTGTCACGCCCGGAACTCCTGAACCGCATCGGCGACAACATCGTCGTCTTCAATTTCATCACCGCGCCTGTCGCGGCACGCATCTTTGCCGGGATGCTGGAAAACGTGGCGGCGCGAGTGCGGGAAGAACACAAGCGGCAACTCGAATTTGCGCCCGATGCCCTCGAACAACTGAAAGCCTGGTGCGTCGGCGACCTCTCCAACGGCGGACGCGGCATCGGCAACCAACTGGAAGCCTTCCTGATCAACCCCCTGGCGCGGGCGCTGTTCGCGCTCGATCTGCAAAGGGGCGACACCATCCGGGTGACAAAATTTCAGAAGGACGAAAAAAACATCGTCTCCCTGCAAACGGAAATCACCTCCGGCGGCGCGAAGACCTGACCCGCCAGGCGTGCGCGGATCAGGATCACTCTGGCCGGATGACTTCCCGGATGTGGGTAACGGAAAGTTCGGGCGCGAGCCTTTCGATGAAGGCATAGGCATAATCGCGCAGCCACGCGCCCTTGCGCACGGCAATGAGGGTAGTGTTTTGCGGGAAGAGCGCATCGGATTTCAGGAGCAGCAAATCGCGATCCTGCGCCGGATCAAAGGCCATGCTGGCGATGATTCCCACGCCCAGCCCCAGCGCGACATAAGTTTTGATGACATCGGCGTCAATGGCGGAAAGCACGATGTCGGGCGCAAGCCCCGCCTGGTTGAAGGATTCGTCGACGTGCGAACGCCCGGTGAATCCGGCGTGATAGGTGATGATCGGATATTCCGCGATGGCTTCCAGGCTCAGTTTGTCCCTCGCGTGGATTTCGGCTAGCGGATGACCTTGCGGCACGATGATGGCATGTCTCCAGTGATAGCAGGGAAAAGTCGCCAGCTTGTCCTCGCCGGACAACCCTTCAGTGGCGATGCCGACATCAGCCTCGCCCACGGCGAGCATGTCGGCGATTTCCTTGGGACTGCCCTGATAAAGCGCCAGATGCACGCGCGGATAGTTTTCCTTGAACCATTTGATGACGCCTGGCAAGGCGTAACGCGCTTGGGTGTGGGTGGTGGCAAGCACGAAATTGCCGCTTTCGCGGTTGGAAAACTGGTCGGCGATGTGGCGCAAGTTCTGGGTGTCGATGAGGATGCGCTCCACCACGCCGGAAAGCTCCTGCCCCGGCTCGGTCAATCCCAAGAGACGTTTGCCGCGCCGGGTGAAGATTTCCACGCCCAGCTCGTCTTCCAGATCCTTGATATGCTTGGAAACGCCAGGCTGCGAGGTAAACAACGCGCTCGCGACATCGGTGAGATTGAAATTCTGGCGTATGGTTTCCCGAACGATACGCAATTGCTGAAAATTCATGAGTCACCCCCGCTTTTTCACTGAATGCGAGAAGTTTATTCAGGCCCGCTTAAGATAAAAAATAATAAATAAGTTGTTATTTATTCTCCGCCGTTATAAACCGAAGCGCAGCCAACAGATCGAACCCGGCGCGTCGTTGCCTCTTCAGAGCGCCAATGACATGACTTCCAGGGGATGAACCAAAGCAGGGAACGGAGGGCAGGGGACAGGAAACAGAAGAGAGAGGGGTTCTCATGAACTTCCCCCGTAAGGACGGACGCCAGGAAGCGCGAAGTCAAATGGCCTGTTCGAGCCTCCTTGCGTAGTCCCTGGGCGACAGGTATCCGGGCGCGGAGCGCGGGCGTTTCGGATTCCCATG
>JAIRMN010000080.1 GCA_031258715.1 Zoogloeaceae bacterium | reverse complement strand
TACGGCATCAATCCAAAGACGGTCGCCAAATGGAAGAAACGCCCATCGGTCAGCGATTTGCCCACGGGCCCCAAACAGCCGCATTCAAGCGTGCTGTCCCTGGAGCAGGAAGCCATCATCGTGGCTTTCCGGCGACACAGCTTGCTGGCTTTGGACGACTGTCTGTACGCGCTCCAGCCCACAATCCCGCATCTGACCCGTTCTTCGCTGCACCGCTGTCTGCAACGGCATGGGATCTCACGCTTACCCAAGGCAGAGGACGACAAACTACAAGCTTACAACTTTGCACGCCGACTAAAAACTCTCAACGGGCTGACTCCTTATGAATATCTCTGCAAAATCTGGACAAAGGAGCCTGAACGCTTCATCATGAACCCAAACCATCAAATGCCGGGACTAAACAGCTACGCCCTGTGGACACCGGAAATCGGCCGCCCCATCCACCTGGATGGCCGCGCACAGGAATTTTCTGCGTGGTGGGAAAGCGTCAGGCCGGAGGGATCCCCGGATGGAATGATATAAGCATGATGACGCTTGCAATCATCGCGCCAATTGCGTGGCGCGAAGCGACGAAACAATCCAGACTCCTGACCCGCGGCGCAAAGCGTCGGCAGCTTCTCCGTCTTTTGTCCTCTGCCTCCTGACTCCTGACATATAATCGCCTCCCTGTCCATTTTCATTGCCGCGAGGCTGTCATGTCCCTACCCTCTTCTCCTCTTTTCGAAACCGCCATTCGTAGTCTGTCTTTGGTCTCAAGAGGCAAGGTGCGGGATATTTATGCTGTTGGCGTGGATAAGCTCCTGATTGTCGCAACGGATCGGCTTTCGGCCTTCGATGTCATCCTGCCCGATCCGATTCCCCGGAAGGGACAGGTGCTGACGGCCGTATCGAATTTCTGGTTCAAAAAACTTACGCACGTCATCCCCAATCAACTGACCCACATCGATCCGAAAACCGTGGTCGCGCCGGAAGAGGCCGCGCAGGTCGCCGGACGCGCGGTGGTGGCGCGGCGTCTGCGTCCCTTGCCGATCGAGGCGGTGGCGCGCGGTTATCTGATCGGTTCGGGCTGGAAGGATTACCGGCAGACCGGCGCGGTCTGCGGCTTGCCGTTGCCTGCCGGACTCAAGCTGGCGGCGCGTCTGCCGGAGCCGCTTTTTACGCCCGCGACCAAGGCGGGCATTGGCGAGCATGACGAGAATATCTCCTTTTCCCAGGCGCAAGCCCTTTGCGCGGTCCAGCTTGCGGACTTCCTGGGAGGCGCGGGCAAAAGCGGCGAGGCGCTCTGCAAGGAAGCGCGCGACGCGACGCTGGAACTCTACAGGGAAGCCGCCGCCTATGCTCTGGCGCGCGGCATCATCATCGCGGACACCAAGTTTGAATTCGGCGTGGATGAAACCGGGACGCTCCACCTGATCGACGAGGCGCTGACGCCGGATTCTTCCCGTTTCTGGCCTGCCGACATTTACCGCGAAGGCGAAAACCCCGCGAGCTTCGACAAGCAGTTTGTGCGCGATTATCTGGAAACCCTGGACTGGAACAAAAAAGCGCCCGGCCCTCGCCTTCCCGCCGAAGTCATCGCCAAGACCAGCGAGAAGTACGTGGAAGCCTGCGAACGGCTGACCGGGGAAAGGCTGCCGGATTGACCCCATGAATTCCCTTTTGAATCCGCTTTTGAACCCGGATACGAATCCCGATGCCCTCCCCGCTTTCGACCGCATTCTTCCCGGACACGTCGCGCCCGCCATCACCCAGTTGCTGGCCGAGGGACGGACGCTGATCCAACGCCTGACCGCGCCGGAGACGCCCGCGAACTGGGCGGATTTCGCCGCGCCCTTGAGCGAGGGACTGGAGCGGCTTTCCTGGGCATGGGGCGTGGTCGGGCATTTGCATTCCGTCCAGGATATTCCTGCCTGGCGCGACGCCTACAACGCCCTGTTGCCGGAGGTTTCCCGCTTCTACAGCGAGATGGGACAAAATATGGCGCTCTTTGAAAAATACAGGGCGCTGCGCGAGAGCGCCGGATTCGAGCGGCTCAATTTCGCGCAGCGGCGCATCGTGGATAACGAAATACGCGATTTCCGGCTCTCCGGTGCGGAACTCTCCGATGTCGACAAGCCGCGCTTTTCCGCCATCCGGGAAGAACTTTCAAGGCTTGCGGCGAAGTTTTCGGAAAACCTGCTGGACGCGACCAACGCCTTTTCCGAAATCGTCACGGAAGAAAAAGACTTGAGCGGCCTGCCGCCGGAGGTGATCCAAACCGCGCTCGAAGCGGCAAAATCCGCAGGGATAGCGGGCTGGAAATTCACCCTGCGCGCGCCTTCCTATTTGCCGGTGATGCAGTACGCCGACAACCGCGATCTGCGCTATCGCCTCTATCGCGCCTACGTCACGCGCGCATCGGAGTTTGCCGATTCGGGCAGCAGGCCGGAATGGGACAACACTCCGCTGATGACGCGCATCCTGGCCTTGCGAGCGGAAGAAGCGGCATTCCTGGGGTACCGCAATTTCGCGGAAGTGTCGCTCGTGCCCAAAATGGCGAATTCACCCGGCGAGGCGCTGGCCTTTTTGCGCGACATGGCGGCAACGGTCAAACCCTTCGCCGAACGGGACATGCGGGAATTGCGGACGTTTTCCGCCGAAAAGCTGGGGCTGGAACGGCTCGAAGCCTGGGATCTGGCCTATGCCTCGGAAAAGCTCATGCAGGCGCGCTACGCCTTTTCCGAACAGGAAGTGCGTCCCTACTTTACCGAACCCAGGGTCATCGCCGGGTTGTTCCATGTCGTCCAGCGTCTCTACGGCCTGACCATCCAACCGGACACCGCTCCGGCCTGGCATGAAAGCGTACGGTTTTATCGCGTTGAAAACGCGCGGGGCGAACGGATTGGCGCATTCTATCTGGATTTGTACGCGCGCGCGGAAAAATGCGGCGGAGCGTGGATGGATGCTTTCGTCGACCGCTATCGCAAAAGCGATGGCGCGCTGCAAATGCCCGTCGCCTGCCTGGTCTGCAATTTTTCCCCGCCCCTGGGCGATAAGCCCGCCACCTTTACGCACGACGAAGTCCAAACCCTGTTCCACGAAGCGGGACACGGCTTTCATCACCTCCTGACGCAAAGGGAAGAGCTGGGCGTTTCCGGCATCGACGGCGTGGAATGGGACGCCGTGGAACTGCCTTCGCAGTTCATGGAAAATTTCTGCTGGGAGTGGGCGGTATTGAAAGAAATGACCGCGCACGCCGATAGCGGGGAACCCTTGCCGCGCGCGCTGTTCGACAAGATGCGCGCGGCAAGGAATTTCCAGAGCGGCATGATGGCCGCGCGCCAGCTCGAATTCGCGCTTTTCGACATGCGGCTCTACAGCGACTTCGACCCGGAAAACGATCGCGTCCAGGCCTTTCTGGAGGCGGTGCGCGAGGAAGTCGCGGTATTCTTTCCGCCCGCGTGGCAGCGTTTCCCCAACAGTTTTTCGCACATTTTCGGCGGCGGTTACGCGGCGGGCTATTACAGCTACAAATGGGCGGAAGTGCTTTCCGCCGACGCCTACGCCGCTTTCGAGGAGGCCGGCGATCCGCTGGATGCCGCCACGGGCAGGCGTTTTCTCGACGAAATCCTGGCGCAGGGCGGCGCGCGTCCGGCACTGGAATCCTTCAGGGCTTTTCGCGGCAGGACGCCAAAAATAGATGCCTTGTTGCGCCATAGTGGTATGATTACAGGGTAATTTCTCGGAGGTTTGATCATGATTCACTTTCGCTTGCAGAACATCGTTCCGACCGCACTGGGTCTGTGTTGCGCGTTGTTTGCCACAACGCTCACCGCGCAAACTTGGCGCTGGATTGATCCGGTGACAGGCCGCACCATGTATACCGACACCGCGCCTCCAGGCAACGCCAGGAATGTGGTACGCATCAATGCCAGCGGATACGCGGACGACGAATATGATCCCGATCTGCCTTACAGTGTGCGCATGGCCTCGGAGAAATATCCCGTGGTGCTCTATGTCGGCGCGAACTGCGACCCTTGCAAGGAAGCGCGCGATCTGCTGAACACGCGCAAGATCCCTTACACCGAAAAAGTGGTGCAGTCCGACGCGGATCAAATCGAACTCTCCAAGCTGGTGGGCGATACCTATGTGCCGAGCGTGCTGATTGGACGGCAAAAAATACGCGGCTTTGACGCGGCCTCCTATCACAGCGCCCTCGATCTGGCGGGCTATCCGAAATCCGATGGCGCGCCGCCTGCCGGACAATCCAGCCAATAACCGGCTTTCCCGATGATCCGGGCGCGCGGACGCAAGGCCGCGCGCCCGGATGTCCTTGCGTCAACCGCCCCTCCCCCCCATGAAAATTGCCGCCTGGAACGTCAATAGTCTCAAGATGCGCCTTCCTCATCTCCTGGACTGGCTTGCCCAAAGCGGGGCGGATGTCGTCTGCCTTCAGGAAACCAAGCTCGAAGACCCGAACTTTCCCCGCGCCGAACTCGCCGCCGCGGGCTATCAATCCGCTTATGGCGGCCAGAAGACCTATAACGGCGTCGCGCTGGTTTCCCGTCATCCCCTGAAAGACATCCAGATCGGCAACCCCTATTTCCCGGACGCGCAAAAACGCCTGATTGCCGCGACCATCGATGGCATACGCGTCGTCTCGGCCTACTTTCCCAACGGACAGGCCGTCGGTAGCGACAAGTACGCCTACAAGCTGGCGTGGATCGCCGCGCTCACTCGCTGGATCAGGGAAAATCTGGCGACCTGCCACGAACTGGCGCTGTGCGGCGACTTCAACATCGCCCCGGAAGATCGAGACGTCTACAACCCGGACGCCTGGCGTGGCCAGATTCTTTGTTCGGAACCCGAACGCGCCGCTTTTTCCGCCCTGCTGGATTTGGGACTGAAAGACAGTTTCCGGCTTTTTTCGCAGCCCGAAAAAAGTTTTTCCTGGTGGGATTATCGCCAGTCGGGTTTCTTGAAAAACCACGGCCTGCGCATCGACCACATCCTGCTTTCCTCGCCGCTGGCCGTCCGCGCGACCGCCGCCGGCATCGACCGCGCGCCCCGCGGCCGCGAACGCCCATCCGATCACGCGCCGATCTGGGCGGATTGCCAATGACAATCCGAAAGGAGAAAAAAATGTCACCTCTGGACGAGTAGTACAAGGCAAGAAAAACCGGGATCAAGGCCAATTGAACCGATCCCGTCTATTTTCCGGCTTCGATTTCAGCGACTTCTGGGATGACGACAAGGATTCTATCGGCGATTATCCGGGTGACGAATTGATCGCGTCTCGGTCGAAAAGGAATTGGGCTGCAGACTGCCCGCCTCCCATATCGAATCCGTCAGGCTGTATAACGTCGTCGGCACGCCAAGGAAGCACTGCTTTCCGACAGAGGCGTCGACCGACTGGGCGAAGGATCATATTGCCATCACGGCGATCTCCGGCGTCGATCCGGCGAAACCCTATTCGTTGACCGGCGAAACAGGCGACAGGCCGATAAAGGAAGGAATGGGCTATCCGGATATTGGGATCTGCATTGCCAACACGCCGACACGAGGCATCAGATGGTGATGCTGGACTACCGGAAATGCGATAAAAACGGCGAACCGGAAGTGGTCTATGTCGATGAGAACAGAGGCTACGAAATTATCTCCCTGGCAAAGGACTTCGTCTCCTTCATCAAGGGCTGGTTTGCGAGGATGATCTTGATCCGGGTTCGTGAATCGATCACGCCCCGTTATCCACAGCCCGCTGCCCGGACAACCCAGAGGCCAAGCCAACCCGCGCCCAGCCTATGCCTAGGCGCGAAGCCCAGCTTCCTGCAACATTCCGGACGGATCGGCAAAGGCGTCTGGGCAGTGGGGCGAGAAGCGGACTTCCGAAAAGCCCTCTCGATCCCGCTGGTTCCTGAAAGCCACCGACAGCATCAGCTTGATGCGATTCAACTGGTTGATCTCGGAAGCGCCGGGGTCATAGTCGAGGGTGACGATGTTGGCGTGCGGGTAATTTGCCTTCAGCGCCTTGATGACGCCCTTGCCGGTAATGTGGTTGGGCATGCAGGCGAAGGGCTGCATGCACAGGATGTTGGCGACGCCTTCCTCGATCAGTTCCACCATTTCCCCGGTGAGGAACCAGCCTTCGCCGGTCTGGTTTCCGCGCGAGAGGAAGGGTTCGGCATGGAAGGCCAGTTCGTCGATGGTGGGCGGCGGGGTGAAACGCTCGCTCGCGGACAAGGCTTTGCGCATATGCTTGCGGTAGGCGTCCATCGCCTTGATCGCGACGTTGCCTGCCAGGGCGGCGAATTTGCTGCGCGAGAGGTAACGATGGTTGAAGTCGTAGTCATAGGCGCAGTAGAGCAAAAAGTCCATCAACCCCGGCATCACGGCTTCGCCGCCTTCCCTCTCGATGATGCGCACGATGTCGTTGTTCGCGCCGGGGTGGTATTTCACCAGGATTTCCCCGACGAGGCCGATCGGCGGCTTTGCGCGCGCGCCGATTTCCAGGGTGTCGAAATCCTGCACGATGTCGTAGAGGTTGCGCCTGAAGGTTCGGAAACTGCCGTCGAACACCGCTTCCTTGCAACGCGCCACCCACCTTTCATAGAGAATGTCGGCTGAGCCGGGCGTCTTTTCGTAGGGTCGGGTGCGAAAGAGCACTTTCATCAGGGTGTCGCCATAGACGATGCACATCATCAGGCGGTTGAGGAGCGGCAGGGAGAGCTTGAAGCCTTCGTTTTTCTCGCTCCCGATGGCGTTGAGCGAAATCACCGGCACTTTGGGAAAACCGCTGTCGGCCAGCGCCTTCCGCAGATAGCCGATGTAATTGGTCGCCCGGCAGCCGCCGCCGGTCTGCGAAATCATCACCGCCGTGGCGGCGGGATCGTACTGGCCGGATTGCAGCGCCTCGATCAATTGGCCGATGACGATGATCGAAGGAAAACAGGCGTCGTTGTTCACATAGCGCAGCCCCGTGTCGACCGCGCTTGTGTCGATGTCTTCCAGCACTTTCAGACGATAGCCCGAAGCGCGGAAGGCCGATTCCATGAACTGGAAGTGCATCGGCGACATTTGCGGCGCGAGTATCGTGTATTTTCCGCGCATATCGCGGGTAAAAGGCACGCGCGCGTATTTGGGCGGGTGGAAGGTAATGACCTGCGCGGGCAGCGTCGACACATCGCGCCGTTTTTCCAGCGCCGCCTTCAGGGAGCGGATACGGATGCGCGCCGCGCCCAGGTTGCTGCCTTCGTCGATTTTCAGTCCGGTGTAGATTTTGCCGCGCTGGGCGAGGATTTCCTGCACCTGATCGACGGCGATGGAATCCAGCCCGCAGCCGAAGGAATTGAGGTGGATGACATCGATCGTCTTCGTTCGCGCCGCCAGTGCCGCCGCGCGGTAGAGACGAGCGTGGTAGGTCCATTGATCGACCACGCGCAAGGGATTTTCCAGTTTGCCCAGGTGGGCGACGGAATCCTCGGTCAGCACCGCCATGCCAAGCCCGGTGATGATCTGCGGAATGCCGTGGTGGATGGCCGGATCGATGTGATAGGGACGCCCGGCGAGAATGATGCCATGAGCATCATTCTCTTCCAGGGAACGCATGACCTTTTCGCCTTCTTCCATGAGTTCGGCCTTGACCCGCGCCTGCTCTTCCCAGCCTTTTTTCAGGGCGCGGCGCAGCTCGGCGGCGGCAATGCCGGGAAAGACGCGGGTAAGCTGCCGGGCGAGCCTGTCGCGGTCTTCGAGCGACAGGAAAGGCTGGATCAGCGTGACGTCGTTTTCCTTCAGGTAGTCGATATTGTTGCGGATGAGTTCCGGGTAGGAGGTGACGACCGGACAATTGAAGTGGTTGTCGGCATCCGCGAATTCCTTTTGTTCGTAGGGAATGCAGGGATAAAAAATCGTCCTGACACCCTGTTTGACCAAATCGACGATATGTCCATGCACGAGCTTCGCCGGATAGCAGACCGTATCCGAAGGCAGGGTATCCAGCCCCTGCTCCAGCAACGCCTTGGAGGAGGGGGCGGAAAGGCGCACCGCGAAGCCCAGTTCGCTCAAGAAGGTATGCCAGAGCGGATAATTCTCGAACATGTTCAGGGCGCGCGGAATGCCGATCTCTCCGCGCGGCGCGTCCTGGCGCGCTTCGTAGCGGAAGACCCGCTCGTACTTCCAGGCGTAGAGATCGGGCAGGTCGCTGACCTTTCCGGCCTTGCCCAGACCCCGCTCGCAACGGTTTCCGGAAATGAACTTGCGCCCGTCGGAAAAACGGCTGACGGTCATGTTGCAGGTATTGGTACACAGGCCGCAACGCGCCATCGAGTGCCTGACCGAGAAGGATTGCAGCGCCTCCGGCTGGAGCACGCTGCTGTCCGCCTCGCCCCGCCAGCGTTCGCGGGCGATCAGCGCCGAACCGAAAGCGCCCATCAGCCCGGCGATGTCGGGGCGCACCGCTTCGCGCCCGGAGATGATTTCAAAGGCGCGGAGCACGGAATCGTTATAAAACGTGCCGCCCTGGACGATGATTTTTTCGCCGAGGTCTTCCGGGTTCCTGATCTTGATGACCTTGATCAGGGCGTTTTTGATGACGGCGTAGGAAAGCCCCGCCGAAATGTCGGCGACCGACGCGCCTTCCTTCTGCGCCTGTTTGACGCTGGAATTCATGAACACCGTGCAGCGCGACCCTAGGTCGGCGGGCGCGTTCGATTCCAGGGCCGCGCGGGCGAATTCGGCAATCGGCAGTTGCACCGACTGCGCGAAGGTTTCGAGAAAGGAGCCGCAACCGGACGAACAGGCTTCGTTCAACAGGATGTTGTCGATCACGCCCCCGCTTACCCGCAGGCACTTCATGTCCTGGCCGCCGATGTCGAGGATGAAATCGACGCCCGGCAGGAAGTGTTCCGCCGCCTTGTAGTGGGCGATGGTTTCCACTTCCGAGAAATCGAAGCGGAACGCCTCGCGGATCAGCGCTTCGCCATAGCCCGTTGCCGACGAGGCGGCAATGCGCGCGCCTTCCGGCAGCCTGGCATAGACATCTTCCAGGATGCCGCTCACCACCTGGACGGGATTCCCCTCGTTGCTGCCGTAGTAGGTGTAGAGCAATTCGCCGTCCTCGCCGATCAAGACTGCCTTGGTCGTGGTCGATCCGCCATCGACGCCGAGAAACACCGGGCCGCGATAATCGGCCAGTTCAGCGCGCTTCACCCTGGCTTGCGCGTGACGTTCGTCGAAGACGCGGCGTTCTTCCGAATCGGCAAAGAAGGGCCTGAGCGCGCTCATGCCGGTTTCGCGCAACGTGGAAAGGCGCTCGAAGGCGGCCAGTACCCCGGCAAACGGACGCGCTTCCGACGCCCTGCCGGAAAGCGCCGCGCCAATGGCGACGAAGAGTTCGCTGTCTTCGGTCACGACCTGGTGTTCCGGCGCGATGGAGAGCGTTTCGATGAAGCGTTTCTTCAGTTCCGGCAAGAAGTTGAGCGGCCCGCCGAGAAAGGCGATATTGCCGCGAATCTTGCGCCCGCAGGCCAAGCCGCTGATGGTCTGGTAGACAACGGCCTGCAACACGGAAAGCGCGATGTCCTCGCGCGCCACACCTTCGTTCAGGAGCGGCTGCACGTCGGTCTTGGCGAACACGCCGCAACGCGCGGCAATCGGATAGAGGTTCTTGGCGCGGCCTGCCAGATCGTTCAATCCCGGTGCGTCGGTCTTCAGGAGCGTCGCCATCTGGTCGATGAACGCGCCCGTTCCGCCCGCGCAGGAACCGTTCATCCGCTGTTCGACGCCGTGCGTGAAAAAGGTGATCTTGGCGTCCTCGCCGCCCAGTTCGTGGCGACATCCGTTTGCGGCGCGCGCACCCTGACGGCCTCGGCGCAGGCGATGACTTCCTGCACGAACGCATAGCCCAACGCCTCCGCCACGCCAACGCCGCCCGACCCGGTGAGGACGACGGCAACCCCGGCGGACGGCGGCAGGATGCCCTGTTCAGCCAGCGCCGCCACCCCCCGCGCCGCTGTTTCCCGCACCTCGGAAAAATGCCGGGTATAGGATTTGAACAACAGCCTTCCCTGTCCGTCCAATACCACCACCTTGACGGTGGTCGATCCAATGTCGATGCCAATGCGTTTGAAACTTTCCCTGTTCATGTTTACCCTGCGAAAGTTCTATCCTGGAACGAATGCCATGCGCCGAAAATGTCGAACAAACACGCAATCCTACCGAAAAAACGGACTGCGCATGTAACTATGCTTCGATCTGCCATCATGAACAGCGTTCCATGAAATGCCATAAAAGTCCCCGGAAGACAGGACGCGCCTGGACTTCACCGGAAATCCCACACCGTTCTTCACCGGAAATCCCACACCGTTCTCCCTGCAAATTGAACAGTGTTCGGAAACGTTATAACACTGAATTGAACAGTGTTCAATATTTTTTTGCTATACTGGCGTCCGCTTGCATTCGGGGAAGACGAGATGGCGCGCAGGGGAAAGTACAGCCGCGATGAAATTCGCAACATGGCGCTGGACGCGGCGGAAGCCATCGTCGCCGCCGAAGGCTACGCGGGCTTGTCGGCAAGAAAGGTGGCGGCTGCCATCGGGTATACGGTCGGCACGCTTTATCTGGTATTTGAGAACCGTAACAGCCTGGTTTTACGGATCAACGGGCGTACGCTGGACAGGTTGCACGAACATCTCATGACGGCCATTTCTTCCGCGAGCGCCAAAAAGGACGCGGAAACGACGCTGATCACGCTGGCGCGCGCCTACATCGGCCATGCCGAACGCGAAACGCCGCTCTGGAACATGCTGTTCGAGTACACCACTGCCCAGGGCGATGTCATGCCGGACTGGTACCGGCGCAAACTGGAGCACGTTTTCAGCCACGTGGAAGCCGCCTTGCGTCCACTGGTGGGTGACGAAGCCGAAACTGGCCGCGCCGCCCGCGTACTCTGGGCTGGCGTACATGGCATCTGCACGCTGAAAATCCGCCAGCGCCTGGATCTGTCGGGCGGACAAAGCGACGAGGAGATGGCGACGATGCTGATCAAGACCTTCCTGCGCGGCCTGCGTGACCGCTGAGGACATCCCGACAAAAAAAAGCGCCCCGGCAGGGGCGCGAAAGGAGAGAGGCGGGGTTATCTGCTGTCAATAGTGGTATGCCTTTTCGCCATGCGACGTGATGTCCAGCCCTTCGCGTTCCTGTTCTTCGGAAACCCGGAGTCCCACGGTAAAGTCGGCGATCTTGTAGGCGATGAAAGCGACGATGCCTGACCAGAGGATGGTGACGCCAACGCTCTTCACCTGGGTGACGAGCTGGCCGGCAATCGTCATGCTTTTCGGGTCATCGAGCAGGGTGTTGCCCAGACCGCCCAGATCGGGAGAAGCCAGCACACCGGTGAGAATCGCGCCCAGGATGCCGCCGACGCCATGAACCCCGAACACGTCGAAGGCGTCATCCGCGCCAAGGAGCTTCTTCAATCCGCTCACGCCCCAAAGACAGATGATCCCAGCCAGAAGCCCCAGCACGATGGCGCCCACCGGGCCAATGAAGCCAGCGGCGGGCGTAACGGCAACCAGCCCGGCTACCGCGCCGGAAGCCGCGCCCAGCATAGAGGGCTTCCCTTTGACCACGGCTTCCGTTGCGATCCAGGAAAGCACGGCGGCGGCGGTCGCCAGGATGGTATTCACGAAGGCCAGGCCTGCGGTGCCGTTGGCCGCGCCCGCGGAACCGGCGTTGAAGCCAAACCAGCCCACCCACAGGAGGGAAGCCCCCACCATGGTGAGCGTGAGCGAATGCGGCGTAAAGGCTTCGCGGCCAAATCCCAGGCGCTTGCCGAGGAGATATGCGCCCACCAGCCCGGCGATCCCGGCGTTGATGTGCACCACGGTGCCGCCCGCGAAATCCATCGCGTACTCTGCAGCCAAAAATCCGCCGCCCCAGACGATGTGCGCCATCGGCACATAGCTGAAGGTAAACCAGAGCACGGCGAAGATGACCACGGCGGAAAACTTGATGCGCTCGGCAAACGCGCCGACGATCAGCGCCGTGGTGATCGCGGCGAAGGTGGACTGGAAGGCGACCCACACGTATTCCGGCATGGTGCCATTCAGATGGTCAATGGTGATGCTCCACAGGAAGATTTTCCCCAAGTCGCCAACGACGTCTCCCGTCCCGGAAAAGGCGAGACTGTAGCCATACACGCACCACAAGAAGGTCGTCAGGCAGAAGATCACGAAGACGTGCATCAGGACGGAAAGCATGTTCTTGGAACGCGCAAGCCCGCCGTAGAAGAGCGCGAGACCGGGAATGGTCATCAGGATGACAAGCATGGTGGAGGTGAGCATCCAGGCGGTGTTGCCGGTATCCGGCGGCGTGACTTCGGATGGCTCGGCGGCGGGCGCGGTTTCCACGGCGACCGCGACCGCCGCTTCACTGACGACAGGTTCCGTCACGGCGGCTTCCTGCGCCCAGGCGGACGTTCCCAGGCAGACCGCGCCCAACAGGATCAAGAGTGCAAACAGACGTTTCATGATGATGTTCTCCTTAGATGGCCTCGTCGCCAGTTTCACCGGTACGGATGCGGATGACCTGTTCCAGATCCGCGACAAAAATCTTGCCGTCGCCGATTTTTCCGGTGCTGGCGGCTTTTTCTATCGCCTCGACCGCCTGTTCCAGGAGCGCGTCGGCGATGGCAGCTTCGATTTTGACCTTGGGCAGGAAATCAACGACATATTCCGCGCCGCGATACAACTCGGTATGCCCTTTCTGGCGGCCAAAGCCTTTCACCTCGGTTACGGTAATGCCCTGTACGCCAATGGCGGAAAGGGCTTCGCGCACCTCATCAAGTTTGAAAGGCTTGATGATGGCAGTTATGAATTTCATGAGTGGTTCCTCGCTGAAAAAAGTACGGTTGCTGACGAGTCGCCCAAGCCCACTTTCCGGTCATCCGAACTTGAAGGGCAATGAGGCATCTTGCGCCAGACCGATAGCAGTCTTTATGCCAGTAAATTTTCACCTTTAAAATCATTATGTTAGCCTGGATTTCCGCCATCGCGCCCATCGATGCGCACCAATTCTGTGCGTTGATTCCCGTGCCGCGCACCAATCCGGCAAGCCAGATTTTTTACCGGGCAGGCACTTGAGAAAACGCGCGCGCCGCCCACATGAGAACCTGCTATGGTGCAGTGCAGCACCGTGTGTTAGACTTGCGCCCTGGGTCATGGAAAAAAAGGAGAGACGTCATGTTCACCCCCATCAACTTTGAAGATTTTTCCAATAAAATCAATGAAATAATAACTGCCAGTCCCATTGCGGACATGGAAAAGAACATGCGCGCCATGATGTCAGGATTCTTCGCGCGCATGGAACTGGTCACGCGCGGAGAATTCGACATCCAGACGGAAATCTTAAATCGCACCCGCGAAAAACTGCATATGCTGGAAGTCCGTCTGGCGGCGCTGGAAGCGGCGTCTCAGGACAGGGGCAAGGCTTAGCCGTCCGCCATCATGCCGTTTGCCAGCCTCTGGTGCCGAGGCGTCGATGGCCTGCGCGCGCCGCGCGTCCGGGTCGAGGCGCATCTTGAGCCGGGCGTTCCCCAGTTCATGCTGGTCGGCCTGCCCGATACCGAGGTCAGGGAAGCACGCGATCGCGTGCGCGCCGCGATACGCAATTCCGGCTTCGAGTTCCCGATGGGACGCATCATCGTCAATCTGGCGCCCGCCGATTTGCCCAAGGAATCCGGGCGTTACGACCTGCCCATCGCGCTGGGCATTCTCGCCGCTTCTGGGCAACTGTCCGCGCAAGCCTTGAGCGTCCCGTTCCGGGAATACGAATTCGCAGGAGAACTCTCGCTTTCCGGCGATTTGCAGCCCATCCACGGCGCGTTCGCCATGGCGCTCTTTTCCCGGCAGGAAGCGGCATCGGAAACCGAAAAGCCCGCGCGCTTCGTCCTGCCGAAAGAAAGCGCCGATGAAGCGGCGCTGGCGGAAGCGGGCGAGGCTTTGGGCGCGAAATCCCTGCTGGAAGTCTGCGCCTGGCTTGCCGGAAAAGGCGAGCTTCTCCCTGCAAAAGCGAAAAGCGCCGGGACGCTGCCGGTTTTTCCCGACATGGCCGACATCAAGGGACAATCGCAGGCGCGCCGGGTATTGGAAATCGCTGCGGCGGGCGGTCATTCGCTCCTGATGTTCGGGCCGCCGGGCAGCGGAAAATCCATGTTGGCGGCGCGACTTCCCGGCCTCATGCCACCGCTCGATGACGCGGCGGCGCGCGAATCCGCCGCCGTATTGTCGCTGGCTGGACGTTTCGATCCCGCGCAGTTTCGCGTTCGTCCCTATCGTGCGCCGCACGCCACCGCTTCCGCCGTCGCCCTAGTGGGCGGCGGAAGTCCGCCGCGTCCCGGTGAAATCAGCCTTGCCACGCAGGGCGTGCTCTTTCTCGACGAATTCCCGGAATTCGACAGGAAGGTGCTGGAAAGCCTGCGCGAACCGCTGGAACGCGGTCAAATCCATATCGCCCGCGCCGCCCGTCACGCCACCTTTCCAGCGCGTTTTCAACTGGTGGCGGCGATGAATCCCTGTCCCTGCGGATGGCAGGGGCATCCCAACGGACGCTGCCGCTGTTCGCCGGACAGGGTAGAGCGTTACCGCAGCCGCATTTCCGGCCCCATACTCGACCGCATGGATCTGCTCATCGAAGTCCCCGCCCTGCCCGCAGAAACGCTGGCGCAGGCGGGCGGCGGCGAATCCTCGGCGCGGGTTCGGGCGCGGGTGGCGGCGGCTGTGGCGCGGCAACAGGCAAGACAAGGCGTGGAGAATGCCCGCCTGGGACCGGAAAACATCGAGCGCCACGCCGCCATGCGCCCGGAAGCCGCAACCCTCATGACCCAGGCCGCGGCCCGCCTCAACCTGACCGCCCGTTCCTGGCACCGGGTGATCAAGGTCGCGCGTACCATCGCCGATCTGGCGGAATCCGTCGGCATTGAAAAAAAACATTTGGCGGAAGCCCTGCAATACCGCCGCCCATTCATCGGATCCCCATGAACACGAGTTCGCATCACCGGCTGAACCTTGCCATCCTGCTGGCGGCGCTAGCGGCCATTGGCCCGTTTTCCATCGACGCCTACCTGCCCGCCTTTCCTGAAATCAGCGCGTCGCTTTCCGCCAATTCGCTGCAAATCCAGCAGACGCTTTCCATTTATCTCGTCACTTTTGGCCTGATGACGCTCTGGCATGGCGCGCTTTCCGACAGTTTGGGACGCCGCCGGGTGATTCTTTCCAGCATTGCCGTCTACGCGCTGTCCGCGCTCGGCTGCGCCTTTTCGAGCAGCATCGAGATGCTCTGGATGATGCGCGCCCTGCAGGGGCTTGCCGCGGGCGCGGGCATGGTGATTGGCCGCGCCATCGTGCGCGATCTTTACGAGGGCGCGGAGGCCCAGCGGCTGATTGCCCAGATCGCCATCATGTTCGCCGTCGCACCCGCCATTGCGCCCATGGTCGGCGGATGGATATTGCACCTGGTGGACTGGCGCGCCATTTTTTTCTTTCTCGCCCTGACCTCCGCCTTGTTGTTGTTCGTCTGCTGGCGGCAACTGCCCGAATCCCTGCCGCTGGAAAAACGTCGTCCCTTCGCCATCCGTCCTTTGCTCGAAAGTTACAAAAGCGTCATGTGCAATCCGGCCTTCATGGCGCTTTCCATCGGCCTGGGCTTGTTCTTCGGCGGCTTCTTCGTCTATGTGATGTCCGCGACGGCCTTTATCCGCGAACTCCTAGGACTGGGGGCGACCGATTTTCACTGGCTCTTCATTCCCGCCATGATCGGCATGATGAGCGGCTCTTGGATTTCCGGGCGCGTGTCGGGGCGCTGGAGCGATCGCCGCACACTGTGCGTTGCCGCCGCCGCCATGGGCGCGGCGATCTGTCTCAATTTGGTCGTTTCGGGACTTTTGCCGCCCTGGCGCGTTCCTGCTGTCCTACCCATCATCGGCTACAACCTGGGCATTGCGATGGCCATTCCCACCGTCACCCTGCGCGCGCTCGACATGTTTCCGCAGAACCGAGGAACCGCCGCGTCCTGCCAGGCCTTTGTGCAAACGATCATCAACGCCGCTATCGCCGCCTTCGCCGCGCCCATGCTCTGGAACAGCCGCCTGAATCTCGCCCTCGGCATGGCCGCACTGGGCGGAACCGGCGCGCTGCTCATCATCCGGCAGACACTGCGCAACCACAAGTAAATAGAAGGCTGGGGGTTGAGGATAGAGGAGAGAAGACTGAGGATTGAGGGGAAACCAGGAATCAGGGAACTTCCTTTCTCCGCCATCCTCCGGCGCGAAAGGGCGGGTAATCTATGCGGCGGGTTCGACCAGCTCATGGCGATGCGGGATGTGCGTGACCGTACTGGGGGCGACCCGCAGCTGCCTGTCCCGCTCCAGCACATGCGCGATCTTGCGACCGCCCCAGGCCGGATG
>JAIRMN010000030.1 GCA_031258715.1 Zoogloeaceae bacterium | reverse complement strand
CCTGCGGGCCGACAAATTCCGTTCCATCCGCCTGCCCGGAAAACTCGAAACCGCCGCGCACAATCCCGACTACGTCGCTACCGCCCTTCAACTACGCAGAATTTGATGTTCCAGCCTTGCTGAGATACCTGATCCCTGCCCCCTGATGGAAAATTGCCGTTATAATCTCGCCTCTTTTTTCGAGGCCGTTTTCGTATGTCCCCTGTTCGTTCCGCTTTCGTTGCCGGGAACTGGAAGATGAATGGCGCGCTGGCTGGCAATGTGGCGTTGCTGGAAAAGTTGCGGGCGGGGTTGCCGGAACGCGAGGCTCTGGAAGTCGCGGTTTTTCCGCCTTTTCCCTATCTGGATCAGATTGCCCGGCTGCTTTCCGGTTCGACGATCGGGCTTGGGGCGCAGGATGTCAGCCGCCATGCCGTTGGCGCGTACACTGGCGAGGTTTCGGCGGGGATGCTCAGGGAATTCGGTTGCCGCTACGCGCTGGCCGGGCATTCGGAACGGCGGCGCTTCCATCTGGAATCCGACCAGCTAGTGGCGGAAAAATTCGGCGCGGCGCAAGCTGTTGGCATGACGCCCATCCTCTGCCTGGGGGAAACCCTGGAAGAACGGCAGGCCGACGCCACACTCGATGTCGTGTTCCGGCAACTGGACGCGGCGCTTGCCCTGCATGGCGTGGCGGCCTTTGCCCACGCGGTTTTGGCTTACGAGCCGGTCTGGGCTATCGGCACGGGGCTTTCGGCCTCGCCGGAAGCCGCGCAGGCCGTGCATCGGGCGCTTCGACAACGGGTGGCGAAAGACGATTTGGCGGTGGCGGCGGATCTGCGGATCGTTTATGGCGGGAGCGTAAAGGCGGATAACGCCGCCGCCCTGTTCGCCCAGCCCGATATTGACGGCACCCTGGTCGGCGGCGCGGCTTTGGATGCCGACGCGTTCCTGGCGATTTGCCGGGCGGTTAATGGTTAACTCTTGATGCAACAGACGACGAAACAGAGGATTTTGCGATGAACTGGCTATTTCTGGTGTTGATGATACACATTCTGGCGGCGGTGGGCATTATCGGCCTGGTGCTGATGCAGCACGGCAAGGGCGCGGATATGGGCGCGGCCTTTGGAAGCGGCGCGTCCGGCAGTCTTTTTGGCGCTTCCGGTTCCGCGAACTTCCTGAGCCGCAGCACGGCGGGGCTGGCGACGGTGTTTTTCCTGACCAGCCTCTTATTGGCGCATCTGTCTTTCAGCGCACCCAAAAGTTCTGGCAGCGTCGTGGAGGGTGTTGTACAATCTGCGCCGCCTGTCTCGACGTCGCCCGATGTGGCCGACGAATCCGCGACAGAAGGCAAAACGCAGGATGCAGCGGCCTCCAGAGTCGACAACATTCCTCGATAGAGGGCGGCACGGCGGCGTTTGCCGTCGCGCCAACAAAGTTTTCAGGCCGACGTGGTGAAATTGGTAGACACGCTATCTTGAGGGGGTAGTGGCTTTACGCTGTGCGAGTTCGAGTCTCGCCGTCGGCACCAGAATTACAAGAACACAGGCGGCCTGCCCGACTGCCTGTTTTGGAACAGGTTTCATGCTGAATGATTATTTTCCGATCCTGCTCTTCGTCCTCGTGGGGCTGGCGATCGGCATCCTGCCGGTGGTCATGGGTTGGTTCCTCGCGCCGCATCGCCCGGACGCGGAAAAGCTTTCGGCCTATGAATGCGGCTTTCCGGCCTTTGATGACGCACGCATGAAGTTTGACGTGCGTTATTACCTGATGGCCATCATCTTCATCCTCTTCGATCTGGAAATCGCCTTTCTCTTTCCCTGGGGCGCGGTGTTCAAGGATGTGGCGGCAAGCGGCAACATCCAGCTTTTCGGCTTCATCGAGGCGCTGGTGTTCTTGCTCATCATCCTGGTCGGGGACGCCTACGCCTGGGCGAAGGGCGCGCTGGATTGGGAGTGAGCGATGTCGATAGAAGGCATATTCGAACAGGGATTCGTCACCGTTTCGGCGGACGCGCTCATCAACTACGTGCGCACCGGCTCCATGTGGCCGATGACTTTCGGGCTTGCCTGCTGCGCGGTGGAAATGATCCACGCCGGTTGCGCCCGCTACGATCTCGACCGTTTCGGCATCATCTTCCGGCCTTCGCCGCGCCAGTCGGACGTGATGATCGTCGCGGGCACACTGACCAACAAGATGGCCGCCGCGCTGAGGAAAGTCTATGACCAGATGGCGGAGCCGCGCTGGGTGATCTCGATGGGTTCCTGCGCCAATGGCGGCGGCTATTACCATGATTCCTACGCCGTGGTGCGCGGCTGCGACCGCATCGTGCCGGTGGATATTTACGTGCCCGGCTGCCCGCCGACGGCGGAAGCCCTGATTTACGGCATTCTCCAGTTGCAGAACAAGATTCGCCGCACTTCCACCATCGCCCGTTGATTTTCGATTTCGCCCATGTCCGCCAAACTTTCGAAACTTCGCCAACGCCTGGAAGAGAGGCTTGCCGGACGCATACAAATTCTGGCGCTGGCCTTGAATGAACTCAGCCTCGAAATCGCCGCGACCGATTACGAATCCGTCATGCGCGACCTGATCGATGCGCCGGAACTGGGCTTCGAGCAATTGATCGACCTGTGTGGCGTGGATTATTCGATTTACCAGGACGAGGGGAGGGAACAGCGCTTTGCCGTGGTCGCGCATCTTCTTTCGCTTGCCCATAACTGGCGCTTGCGGGTGCGGACGTTTGCGGAAGACGACGATTTTCCGCGCCTGCCTTCGGTGACGTCCTTGTGGACTTCCGCCAACTGGTATGAGCGCGAGGCGTTCGATTTGTTCGGTATTGTCTTCGAGGGGCATGAGGATTTGCGCCGCATCCTGACCGATTATGGCTTTGTCGGTCATCCCCTGCGCAAGGATTTCCCGCTTGAAGGGCATGTGGAAATGCGCTACGACGAAAAGGAAAGGCGGGTTATCTACCAGCCGGTGACGATTACGCCGCGCGAGAATGCGCCGCGCATCCGGCGCGAGGCGAATTACGGGGCAAAGCATGACTGACATCCGCAATCACACCCTGAATTTCGGCCCGCAGCATCCGGCGGCGCATGGCGTTCTGCGGCTGGTGCTGGAGATGGACGGCGAAGTGGTGGAAAGCGCCGATCCGCATGTCGGGCTTTTGCATCGCGGCACCGAAAAGCTGGTGGAAACGCGCACCTGGGCGCAATCCGTTCCCTACATGGATCGCCTCGATTATGTTTCCATGCTGTGTAACGAACACGCCTATTGCCTGGCGGTGGAAAAGCTCCTGGGCATCGAGGTTCCGGCGCGCGCCCGTTACATCCGCACCATGATGGACGAGGTGACAAGGATACTCAACCACCTCCTGTGGATTGGCTGTCACGGCCTGGATGTGGGCGCGATGACCATGACCCTCTACACCTTCCGCGAGCGCGAAGACCTGATGGACGCCTACGAGGCGGTCTCCGGGGCGCGGATGCACGCAGCCTACTACCGCCCCGGCGGCGTCAGCCGCGACCTGCCCGACCGGATGCCGCAATACCGGGAATCGCCGTGGAAGGACAAGAAGGCGGTGCAAGCCTTCAACGCCAACCGGCAGGGGTCGCTGCTCGATTTCCTGGAGGACTTCACCGAACGCTTTCCCAAATATCACGCCGAATACCACACGCTCCTGACCGACAACCGCATCTGGAAGCAACGGCTCGTCAATATCGGCGTGGTTTCCCCTGATCGGGCGAAGCAACTGGGCTTTACCGGCGCGATGTTGCGCGGCTCCGGCGTCGAGTGGGATTTGCGCAAGAAACAGCCCTACGCCGCCTACGACAAGGTGGATTTCGACATTCCCGTTGGCGTCACCGGCGATTGCTACGACCGTTATCTGGTGCGCATGGAAGAGATGTTGCAATCGAACCGCATCATCCGCCAGTGCATCGACTGGCTGCGCGTCCATCCGGGACCGGTGATGAGCGACAACCACAAGGTGACGCCGCCGCCGAGGATGGAAATGAAATCGAACATGGAGAGCCTGATCCACCATTTCAAGCTCTTTTCCGAGGGCATCCACGTGCCGGAGGGCGAGGCCTACGCGGCCATCGAGCACCCGAAGGGCGAATTCGGCATCTACGCCATTTCCGACGGGGCGAACAAGCCCTACCGCCTGAAGATTCGCGCTCCTGGCTTCGCGCATCTGGCGGCGATGGACGAAATGGCGCGCGGCCACATGCTCGCCGACGTGGTGACGATCATTGGTTCGCAGGACATCGTGTTCGGCGAGATCGACCGCTAGGGAAAACAGATCGCCATGCCCCGAACGCGCTTCCGCTTTCTCCTTCTCCCTGTCCTGACCCTGGCGGGCGCGGTTACTTTCGCCGAAGAAAACGCGCCGCCCGCCGATCTTGCGTTTTTCGACCGGATCGTTACTTTCGAGGCCGTGTTTCCAGAGCCGGAAATACGGGCGCGGTATGAGCGGAGGGAACCGGTGGAGCCGCTGGCGCGGGAAAAACCGGATGTGCGCGAGTACATGTTCGGACTGATTCCGCTGCCGGGCATGGGCGAACATCACCACAGCGTGATTTACATGTTCTGGGAGCCTGCCAGGGATTCTTTTGTTCCGGGAATGACGCCTTTTCCCAAAAGGCGTCCGTGGGACGCGGATTTCGCGGAACTGGGATTTCTGGAGGGCGCGGATTTCGCGGCGCGAACGTTCGACGGCCACTACGATCTGCATATCTACTGGGGGACCTTTTTGCCGGATTCGTTCGAGGTCCCGGCGGTTGACATCGAACGGATCGCGGCGGAAATGATGCGGCGCTACAGGGATTTTGCCGGAGGAAACGCGCCGCCCGCCGATCTTGCGTTTATTGACCGGATCGTCACCTGCGCGACCGTGTTCGCGGCGCCGGAAATGCGGGCGCGGTACTGGCGTGATCAGCCGGATACGCGAGACGGAATACGCGCCTACGGGTTCGGGACGGTCTGGCAGGACAAGGAAGATGAGGTCGCCGACAGTTGGGTCATCGTGACCTGGATGCGTGCCGGAATGTTCGATAGGCCGCCCATGCAGAATGATGACATGGTAGTTGGGTCGGCGCGCACCTTCGACGGTCTCCATGATATTTTTGTGGCATGGCTGAAGTCCGATGACCCTCCGGCTGCCGTGCTGGGCTTTGATGCCGGAGAGACGGCGCGGAATCTGGCGGACGCCTACCGGCGTTACCCGCGCGAACCGGAGGTTTTTTCGGGTGATGCCGCCGCCGGATGCGCGCCGTTTCCCCCGGAAACGGCGAAAGAAAGTTTCCGGCGCTCGCCCTTGCCGGACATGAATCTTTCCTTTCTCGATCCGATCGTTACTCTCGATGCCGTGTTCCCGGAGCCAGAAGCGCGGGCACGTCATACGATGCGGCCCCCGGAAAATCCGCCGGAAATGCCGGGCACACGCAACTACACATTCAATCTCCTTGCCCTGCCGGGCATGGACGAACGCCATTTCAGCAGGATTACCGTGACCTGGGAGCCTGCCGGCGATCATTCTGCCAGCGGGCTGACGCATTCTCCAAAGCGGCGTCCCCTGGACGCGGATCTGGCGAAACTGGGTTTTCTGGAATATGCCTCGTTCGGGACGCGCACACCCGACGGTCTCTACAATCTTGAGGTCAGTTGGCACACTTTTCTGCCGGACGCCTTCGAGCTTCCTGTCTTCGACGTAAAAGAGGCCGCGCTAGATATATTGCGGCGTTATTCCGTGTTCGTTTACCGCGACCTGAAACCCTTCCGGCATTTCGACGTCACGGCGGACAGGCGTTTTGCCACACTACGACTGGCGCTGCAAATGAAATTGATCATGGGAAAAAAGAATCGGGAAACGAACCGTTTTTGCGTACTCGGCTACGAATGGGAAAACGGCAAGCGACAAGCGCCGATATTCTGGCAGGAAGGCCAGGAGATGTTCTGGTGGAACGGCGTCGGCGGTTCCGCGCATTGGGATGAACGTTGGGGCGAAGTCGATCCCATTGCCGTTCATGCCGAGCAAAACGTGCTGGACGCGGATAGCGTCGCTGTTCCCGGCCCCAAAAACTACGGCTACCTGCCGCTATCGGGGGACATGGTTGATGTGGACTGCGAAAGAAACGGCGCGTGGTACGTCGGTGAAACGCAGACCACATCGGAGGGCGACGTTTTCGACAGTTGCCGCGGCTACATCCTGCCGCGCGCGGGAGCAGACGCGGTCATCCGGGATTGCGAAGAGAACGGCGTCTGGCAATGTCATCGCGCCGTTCGAAGCGCCTCCGCCCTGCGAACCCGAAGCCTGTTCCCTGCCCGATGTCGATCCTTTGTCGTTGCGGATGGGAGAATGAACGAGGCAAAGGCGTTTTTTCTGGAAGACGTCGCGGCGGGTGATCGCGGTTTGGCGTGTCTGCAAGGCGAGACCTTCAACCCGCGCGGTGAAACGGCGCGGAAACGCGCTTCGCAACGCCTTCTCTTCAGAAAGTCGCAGGAAAAAGGGCGGCAAGACAAAGGGCAATGACGACGATGAAAGAAAAACCCATGACCCAGACCGCGTCCGCCAATGGTTTGGAACGCCCGGAACGAGATTTCGGGGAGGGCTTTTGCCTGAGCGGGGAGACCCTGCAAAAATTCGACCGCGAGATCGCCAAATACCCGGAAGGGCAGCGGCGTTCCGCGGTCATGGCTTGCCTGGCGCTGGCGCAGGAGGAAATCGGCTGGCTGCCGCGAAAAGCCGTCGAAGCCGTGGCCGCTTATCTGGGCATCCCGCCCATCGCGGCCTGGGAGGTGGCGACCTTCTACAACATGTACGACCTGGAACCCGTGGGCAGACACAAGCTCACGGTATGTACTGGCCTGCCCTGCGCCCTTTCCGGCGGCGTCCACGCGGCAAAATATCTGCAGGAAAAGCTCGGCATCGGGCTTGGCGAGACCACGCCGGACGGCAAGTTCACGCTCCTGGAAGGCGAGTGCATGGGCGCGTGCGGCGACGCGCCGGTGCTGCTCATGAATAACCGCCGCATGTGCTCCTTCATGACGCCGGAAAAAATCGACCAATCGCTGGAGGGCTGTAAATGATGTCAAACGCCTGCATTCATGGAAATGGCGGCTTTTGGGGGCGTTGCCTGCGCCTTGTCCTGCTGGCCATCCTGCTGCCCTTCTTTGGCGCGCCGGCGCTGGCGAACGAATTCCTCTTTTCCCTGTCCAGCGCGCCGCTACGGGCGGACGATAGGGTGCGCGGCGGCGTGGCGACAAATCCCGCCGCGCCGCCGGAAATCCTGAAACGGTTCGCCGAGAGCGCGGACTGGCGAATGCGCGTTTTTGTGGCCGTAAATCCCGGCGCGCCAGGGGAAACCCTGAAAAAACTCGCGAAAGACAAACGGAATGCGGTGCGCATCGGCGTGGCGGCAAACCCCAATACGCCGCCGGATGTTCTGGAAAAACTTGCCGGCGGCGATATCCTCATCCTCGTGCGCGCCAATGTGGCGGGAAACCCCGGCGCGTCGGGAAAAGTCCTGGAAAAACTCGCGGAAGACAAAGCGAAGGAGGTGCGTAAGCGTGTGGCGACAAACCCTGGCGCGCCGGGGAAAGTCCTGGAAAAATTCGCGGACGATGGAGATTTGTGGGTACGTTATGCGGTGGCGGAAAATCCCCATACGCCGCCGGAAATCCTGGCGCGGCTCGCGGGCGACGCTGAGGACAATGTGCGTGAGGCGATAGCGGGGAATCCCCATACGCCGCCGGAACTCCTGACGCGACTCGCGAGCGGCGAAAATTTTGAGGTGCGCGACGATGTGGCGGCAAACCCCGGCGCGCCGGGGAAAGTCCTGAGAAAACTCGCGGAAGATGAAGTGAAGAGTGTGCGCCTCAGTGTGGCGAAAAATCCCAGGACGCCTCCTGATATTCTGGAGCGGCTCACGGGCGACATAAGGGACGACGTGCGTGAGGAAGCGGCGAAGAATCCCAACATGCCGCCAAAAACCCTGGAAAGACTCGCCGACAGCATGGACGAACACATACGCGCCGGGGTGGCGGGAAACCCTGGCGTATCGAGAGAAATCCTGGAGAAACTCGCGGATGATGAAGCGTCCCGAGCGCCTTTCCATGTGGCGAAAAATCCCAACACGCCGCTGGAAATCCTGGAAAAACTCGCGGACGACAAGAATTGGCGGGCGCGCGGGTTTGTGGCGGAAAACGCCCATACGTCGCCGAAAACCCTGGCGCGGCTCGCGGGCGATACCGATGGTGAGGTGCGCAAAAATGTGGCGAAAAACCCCAACACGCCGGGGAAAGCCCTGGAAAAACTCGCGGACGATGAAAGCCTGGAGGTGCGCGTCTGTGTGGCGATGAACTCCAGCACGCCGCCGGAAATCCTGGAAAAGCTCGCGGGCGATGAAAATGACGACGCGAACGGCTTGCCGGAAGGGAAGAGATGATGACGAACACATTATCCATTCTTTTGCCGGGCGGTATTCGCGGCGGCTTTTGGGGGCGTCGCCTCTGCCTTGCCCTGGTCTCAATCGCCGCGATCCTCTTCGTCGCGCCGGCGTTGGCGCAGGAGGAGGAGAGTATAGCGGAGCGTCTTGACGCGGCGCAAAATCCCCATACGCCGCCGGAGACCCTGAAAAAACTCGCGGACGATGAAAGTTCGATAGTGCGTGATGTGGTGGCGCAAAATCCCCATACGCCGCCGGAAACCCTGAAAAAACTCGCGGACGATGAAGAGTGGGAAGTGCGCCGTGCGGTGGCGAAAAACCCCCATACGCCGCCGGAAATCCTGGAAAAATTCGCGGACGATTCCTTGTTGCGTTGGTCGGCGGCGATGAACCCCAATATGCCGCCGGAAGCCCTGAAAAAACTCGCGGACGATGAAGACCGGGATATATTCTGCAGGGTGGCGATGAACCCCTATACGCCGTCGGAAATCCTGGCGCAGCTCGCGGACGACACGAGCAGTTCCGTGCGCGCGTGTGTGGCGGAAAACCCCAGAACCCCCTTTGAAATCCTGGAAAAACTCGCGGACGATAAAAGTCTTTGGGTACGCCATGTCATGGCGGAAAGCCCCCATACGCTGCCGGAAATCCTGACGCAGCTCGCGGGCGGCATAGAAGATTCCACGCGTTCGTATGTGGCGCAAAACCCCAGAACCCCCTTTGAAACCCTGGAAAAACTCGCGGACGATGAAAGCCTGGAGGTGCGCGTCTGTGTGGCGATGAACTCCAGCACGCCGCCGGAAATCCTGGAAAAACTCGCGGACGATGAAAATTCGGAGGTGCGTTGGTTTGTGGCGCAAAACCCCAACACGCCGCCGGAAATCCTGGAAAAAATCCGGGAAAGGTTCTTGAGCGACCAGAACAACGCGAACGACTCGCCGGAAGGGGAGAGACGATGACGAACGCTTTGTCTCTCCTTCTGCCGGGCGGTATTCGCGGCGGCTTTTGGGGGCGTCGCCTCTGCCTTGCCCTAGTCTCAATCGCCGCGATCCTCTTCGTCGCGCCGGCGCTGGCGCGGGAGGGGAAACAGGATTGCGCCAGAACGCCGGAGTATGCCGGTGTGGCGGCTCCGGAATACGTGACAAAGCTGCGCCGGTCGGTGGCGGAAAACCCCAATACGCCGCTGAAAATCCTGGAAAAACTCGCGGACGATGAAAATCCGGATGTGCGTTGGTCGGTAGCGGAAAACGTCAACATGCCGCCGGAAATCCTGGAAAAACTCGCAGACGATGAAGACTGGTTGGTGCGCCGGTCGGTGGCGGAAAACGCCAACACGCCGCCGCAAGCCATGGAAAGACTCGCGGACGATGAATGTCAGTATGTGCGTCGGTTTGTGGCGCGAAACCCCCACGCACCGCCGAGCGTACTGGAAAGACTCTTGGACGATGAAGATTTGTGGGTGGACGCGGTGAAAAACCCCAATATGCCGCCGGAAATCTTGGCGCGGCTCATGGACGACGCAGCGGACGATATCATGATGCGTTGCTTGGTAGCGCAAAACCTTGGCGCGCCGATGGAAATCCTGGAAAAACTCGCGGATGATGAAGATTTCGGGGTGCGTAGTTGTGTGGCAGCAAACCTCAGCCTGCCGCTGGAAATCCTGGCGCGGCTCGCGGGCGACACTGAGGGCAGGGTGCGCGAGACGGCGGCGGGAAACCCCAATATACCGCCGGAAATCCTGGAGCGGCTCATAAGCGACACAGATGGCTACGTGCGTTTGATGGCGGTGGCGAATCCCAACAGGCCGCCGGAAATTCTGAAAAGACTCGCCGACAGCACGGACGAGAACATACGCGGCGGGGTGGCGGCAAACCCCAACACGCCGCCGGAAATCCTGGCGCGGCTCACAGGCGACGCCAATGAGATTGTGCGTTTGATTGCGGTGAAAAACCCCGGCACGCCGCCGATACTCGCGGACGCGGACGATGAAGTGCGAGCGCGTTTCGGTATGGCAGTAAACCCTGGCGCGGCAAGGGAAATCCTGGAAAAACTCGCGGACGATAAAGATTTCAGGGTACGTTGCGCTGTGGCGGGAAACCCCCATACGCCGCCGGAAATCCCGAAAAAGCTCGCGGACGATGAAGAATTTTGGGTGCGCCGTAATGTGGCGGAAAACCCCAGCACCCCGCCGGAAATCCTGGAAAGACTCGCGGGCCTCGAAAATGGCGACGCGAACGATTTGTCGGAAGAGGAGGAATGATGACGAACACCTTGCCCGCACCCTACCTTTTGTCGACCAGCCTCCGGAACAAGGAGGGCGCGTAATGGCGATTCTGGGCGCAATCCAGCCGATCCTGACTGCCGGACTCAGGGGCGACGCCCTGCAAGGCTACGGGGCGGATGCCGGTTGGCGTCTGGCCGATTATGCCGGGCGCGGCGGCTATGCGGCGCTGAAAAGAATTCTCGCGGAAAAAACCCCGCCGGAAGCGGTGATTGCCGAAATCAAGGCGTCCGTCCTGCGCGGGCGGGGTGGAGCGGGGTTTCCCACCGGCTTGAAGTGGAGTTTCATGCCGCGCTCCCTGCCTGGCGACAAGTATGTGGTCTGCAACACCGACGAGGGCGAGCCTGGCACCTTCAAGGATCGCGACCTCATTCGCCTCAATCCGCACGCGGTGATCGAGGGGATGGCGATCGGCGCTTACGCCATCGGCGCCAATCGCGGCTACAACTACATCCACGGCGAAATATGGGAACTCTACAAACGCTTCGAGGAAGCCCTGGCGGAAGCGCGGCAGGCGGGGCTTATCGGCGAGAATATCCTGGGTTCCGGGTTTTCCTTTGAACTCTTCGCGCATCACGGTTATGGCGCGTACATCTGCGGCGAGGAAACCGCGCTTCTGGAATCCATCGAGGGCAAGAAGGGACAACCCCGCTTCAAACCGCCCTTTCCGGCTTCCTTCGGGCTTTACGGCAAACCCACGACCATCAACAACACGGAAACCTTCGCGTCCATCCCCTTCATCCTCAACATGGGCGGCGAAGCCTTCCTGAACGCGGGAAAGCCCAACAACGGCGGCACGAAGCTCTTTTCGGTCTCCGGGCATGTGAATCGTCCCGGCAACTATGAAATCCCCTTGGGCACGCCCTTTGCCCGGCTCCTGGAACTCGCGGGCGGGACGCGCGGCGGCAGGAAATTGAAGGCGGTGATTCCCGGCGGCTCCTCTTCGCCGGTCTTGCCCGCCGACATCATCATGGATACGACGCTGGATTACGATTCCATAGCGAAGGCCGGTTCCATGCTCGGCTCCGGCGCGGTGATCGTCATGGATGAGACCACCTGCATGGTGCGGGCGCTGGAACGGCTCGCCTATTTTTATCACGAGGAATCCTGCGGCCAATGCACCCCCTGCCGCGAGGGGACGGGCTGGCTCCATGACGTGATCCATCGCATCGAACACGGCGAAGGCCGCCCGGACGATCTGGAGACGCTCACGCATGTGGCGGGCAATATCAGCGGACGCACCATCTGCGCCCTGGGGGACGCGGCGGCGATGCCGGTGCAAAGTTTCGTCAAACATTTCCGGGATGAATTTTTACATCATATCGAACACAAAACCTGTCTCGTGCCGAAGGATGTGCAGTGGGCGGGGAGCGGTTTTCATACGATTACGCAACAGGTGTCCGCATGAAAGCGATTCAGGTTGGCGACACAGCGCAACTGCTGGAGCTTCCCGATTGGCTCATCCATGACCTGCTAGAGGACGAGCAGGCGGAAACGCGCTCGTTCGTAGGCCAATGCGCTGTAATCGAAGGAATTAACGCATACGGCTATTTCTGGATTAGTTTTGGAATCACGGAAGAGGATGGGGATGGAGCGCGGTATGGCGGGCATTCGTTTGGCGTTCCGGGAACATGCCTCAGGCTCACGGACAGGAAGGAAGAAAAATGAGCGCCCCGAAAAAAGGCCATCACTACCGCGTCACGCTGGAAGAACCGGAGACCGCTTCCCGGCTGGCGTTCGAGTTCGACAACCATGATGATGTCTTTGCCATCATCGAGCGCCTGAAGACACGTGACGATCTTGTCGACGCTAAGGAGATTCCGCAGTTTGCCCTGGGTCTCAAGCTTCTGGGCAAGACGCTTATGGAAAACCGGCAACACCCCCTGTTTTCCGGGCTTTTCCCGCGCTTCGTCGACTTCATGAAGGAACTGAAAAAAGGCGCATGAACGCGAGAATCCCGTCCTCCGTCATTTCCCAAGCCCGCCCCGGTGAAAAGCGGGCGCGGGTCTTTGGCGGCTTTACTGAAAACGGATAAATGACATGCTGGAAATCGAAATCGACGGCAAGAAGGCGCAGGCGCCCGATGGCAGCACGGTGATGGAAGCCGCGCGGGAGGCGGGCGTCTACATCCCGCATTTCTGTTATCACAAAAAACTTTCCATTGCCGCCAATTGCCGCATGTGTCTCGTCGAAGTGGAAAAAGCCGCGAAACCCCTGCCCGCCTGCGCGACGCCGGTCACCCACGGGATGAAGGTATTTACCCATTCCCATCTCGCGGTAAAGGCGCAAAAGGCGGTGATGGAATTTTTGCTCATCAACCATCCGCTCGATTGCCCGGTTTGCGACCAGGGCGGCGAATGCCAGTTGCAGGATATCGCGGTGGGCTATGGCGGCGTGAAGAGCCGCTTTGCCGAGGCGAAACACGTCACGGTGGAAAAGAACGCCGGGCCTTTGATTTCCATGCGGGAGATGAGCCGCTGCATCCACTGCACCCGCTGCGTGCGCTTCGGGCAGGAAGTGGCGGGGGTGATGGAGCTGGGCATGGCGGGAAGAAATGTCCATTCCGAAATCATGACCTTCATGGGACGCGCCATCGATTCCGAACTCTCCGGCAACATGATCGACCTCTGCCCGGTGGGGGCGCTGACCTCGAAACCCTTCCGCTACACGGCGCGCGCCTGGGAGATGGAACGGCAGCATTCCATCAGTCCGCATGATTCCGTGGGCGCGAATCTCGTTGTGGAAGTGAAGCGCGGCAAGGTCATGCGCGTCCTGCCGCGTGAAAACGAGGCGGTCAACGAATGCTGGATTTCCGACAAGGAACGCTTTTCTTACTCCGCTTTGAATTCCGAGGAACGGCTCGTCCGTCCCATGTTGAAGCAGGGCGGCGCGTGGCGGGAAGTCGCCTGGCGCGACGCCCTCGATTACGTGGCGCACGGCTTGAAGGACATCGCCGCGCGTTCGGGCGGCGACGCCCTGGCCGCGCTCGCCGCGCCGTGGTCGACGGTGGAAGAACTTTATTTGCTCAAGAAACTCCTGCGCGGCCTGGGGTCTTCCCGCCTCGATTTTCGCCCGCGCCAACAAGATCTTTCCACGGACAACAAGCGCCAGGGCGCGCCCTGGCTGGGGATGCGGCTTGCCGATCTCCGACATCTGGAATCGGCGCTCATCGTCGGTTCCTTCCTCCGCAAGGATCATCCGCTGATGACGCAGCGCCTGCGCCACGCGGCGCAAAAGCATCGCGCCGAAATCAGCGTCGTCTCCGTCTGCGGCGACGATCCCTTCCTGCCGCTCTTCGCGCGGGAGACGGTCGCGCCCTCGCAACTGGCCCATGCCCTCGCCGCCGTGCTGAAAGCCGCCGCTATAAAGAAGGGCGTTCGCGTGGAAGGCGTGGCGGGGCTGGAAAACGTGCCCGTCAGCGAAAAGGCGGCGGCCATCGCGCAAAGCCTTTTGAAGCACGAAAGAAAGGCGATCTTTCTGGGGCAGGCCGCCGAACAGTCGGCGGACGCGGGAAAGCTCCACGCCCTGGCGCTGAAACTTGCCGAAATTACTGGCGCGGTCTTCGGCTTCCTGGGGAGCGCCGCCAACAGCGTTGGCGGCTACCTCGTCACCGCGCCACAGGGGGTTGGAGACGCCGATACCGCCGATACCGCCGATACCCATGCCCGGCAGATATTCGCCAGTCCGCGCCAGGCCTATCTCCTTTTCGGCGTGGAGCCGGAACTCGATTGCGCCCATCCGCGGGAAGCCCTCGCCGCCCTGAAAAGCGCCGGACTGGTGGCGCAATTTTCCGCCTTCAAACACAGCCCGGCGCTGGAATACGCCGACGCGCTCCTGCCGCTTGCGCCCTTTACCGAGACATCGGGAACCTTCGTGAACGCCGAAGGCCGTATCCAGAGCTTTACGGGCGTCGTTTCTCCCTTGGGCGAAGCGCGTCCGGGCTGGAAAATTCTCCGCGTCCTGGGGAACGTCCTCGATCTGCCGGGCTTCGATTACGAGACGAGCGAGGCGGTGCGGGACGCGGCGTTGCCGCAGCAGGAGACAGGAGACAGGGGACAGGAGACAGAAGCGTTTGCTGCCGGGCTGGATAATGGGTTGACGGATGCCTCGGTCGTTTTGACGCCGCCGGAAGCGCGCGGCTTGGAGCGGGTGGCGGATGTGCCGATTCACTTTGCCGACCCGATCGCGCGGCGCTCTTCCCCGTTGCAGGCCACCGCCGATGCCGCGCCGCCGACGGCGCGGATGGCGGCGGGGACGCTGGCGCGGCTGGGCATCCAGGCGGGCGAGACGGTTATCGTCAGGCAGGGCGCGGGCAGCGCCCGGCTTGTCGCGGCGCAGGATGACGGCGTGCCGGAAGGCTGCGCGCACGTGGCGGCGGGGCATGCCGTGACCGCTTCCCTGGGCGGCATGTTCGACGCCATTGCCGTGGAAACCGCGAAGCCGGACGCGGAAGGGACGGGAGCGGGGGACGGTCATGCGTGAAATCGAATTCCAGACCGACTTTTTCAAACCCCTTCCGGGCGAGGATAAGGAGACGAATCCCGGTTGCTATGGCAAGTCCCTGGCGCTTTGGCTGGCGGAAAGACTGAAAGGGAAGGGATTCGTCATCAAGCGCGTGATACCGGAGGATTTTGGCTGGTGTATCGCCATCGCCTGCCCGGATCCGGCATGCGATCTCTGGCTGATGTGCGGCAACACCGACAAGGCGGGGAAGGAATGGATGGTCTGGTCTGTCGGCCATGTCGCCTTCTGGAAGCGCCTCTTCCGAGGCATGCGTCCCGTTCTCCCGGAACTGGAAAAGCTGGACCGGCATCTCAGGGAATTGCTGCCCGCCATTCCCGGCATCGTTTTTTCCGGAGGCAATGGAGAGTGGAAAGCAATAAATTAGCGACAGCCCTTCAGGGCTGTCGGTCTCATGCCATTGGGAAGGAGTTTCTCTCCCCTCCCCAATGGCACCGGTCGAAACCCTGGCCGTAAGAAAGGGGTCTCAACCTTCGCACCTTCCTTACGGGCGGAGTTTCAAACTGGAGTTAGTTTTTGGATGAATAAGAAGGAAAGGCAATGGAAACCCTGACCCAATTCGGAACCGCCTGGTTCTGCGATGCTTGGCCAACGCTCTGGCTCGTCCTCTGGACGCTCGTCAAGATCGTCGCCATCGTCGCCCCGCTGATGGTGGGCGTCGCCTATCTCACCTATGCCGAACGGAAGGTGATCGGCTACATGCAGGTGCGCCTCGGCCCCAACCGCGTCGGCCCATTGGGCTTGTTGCAGCCGGTCGCCGACGGATTGAAGCTGCTGATGAAGGAAATCGTGGTGCCCACCGGCGCGAGCAAAAAGCTCTTCGTCATCGCGCCCATGCTCTCGCTCGCCCCGGCACTGGCGGTGTGGGCGGTGGTGCCCTTTTCCGACACCCTCGTGCTTGCCGACATCGACGCGAGCCTTCTCTACATCCTCGCCATCGGTTCGATGGGCGTCTATGGCGTGGTGCTGGCGGGCTGGGCCTCCAATTCCAGGTACGCCTTCCTGGGTTCCATGCGCGCGGCGGCGCAGATCGTCTCCTACGAGATCGCCATGGGCTTCGCGCTCGTCGTGGTGCTGATGGTTTCCGGAAGCTTGAATCTCACCGACATCGTGCGCGCCCAGCAACAGGGCATGGGCGTGGATTGGGGGCTTCCTTTCCTTTCCTGGAACTGGCTGCCGCTCCTTCCGCTCTTCGCGGTGTATTTCGTCTCCGGCGTCGCGGAAACCAACCGCGCCCCCTTTGACGTGGCGGAAGGCGAATCGGAAATCGTCGCCGGTTTCCACGTCGATTATTCCGGCATGGCCTTTGCCGTCTTCTTCCTCGCCGAATACGCGGAAATGATCCTGGTGGCGGCGCTCACAAGCCTCCTTTTCCTGGGCGGCTGGGCATCTCCAGTCGGGTTCCTGCCGGACGGCATTTTCTGGCTCCTCGCCAAGATTGCCGCCCTGCTCTTTTGCTTCCTCTGGTTTCGCGCCACCTTCCCCCGCTACCGCTACGACCATATCATGCGCCTGGGCTGGAAGGTCTTCATTCCGCTCACCGTCTTCTGGCTCTTCCTGGTCGGCCTCTGGATGATCTCGCCGTGGAATATCTGGCGTCAGGGGACAGGAGACGGGAGGCAGGAGACAGCGGCGGTGAGTTTGGCCGCGCCCGGTGCGGTAAGTGCGCCAGAGAATGCCTTGTTGGACGTGGCAAGCGCCTACAATGGAAGGATTGCCGGGCAGGATGAGGTTCCCGTCAGGGCCGGTCTCAGGCCAGCGACAGGAGTAAACAGATATGACTGAAGTCGCGCAAGCCGCAAAACGTGGACGGGGCGTCTCCCCGATCTATCTGAACGCGGACAACCCGCCAGCAGACCTTGTTTACATGCGAGGCCACGGGCGGCGGCGCATCGTCTTTGGCTGGTATGGCGGGAAGTTCTCGCACCTCGATTGGCTCTTGCCCTTGCTGCCGGAATGCAACCACTATTGCGAGCCATTCGCGGGGTCTGGCGCCGTCTTGCTCAATCGGGAACCGTCTCCCGTGGAGACCTATAACGACATCGACGGCGATGTGGTGAACTTTTTCCGGGTATTGCGTGACCAGCACGAGGAACTGATCAGGGCCATTGCCCTGACGCCATTTTCCCGTGAGGAATACCACCGGGCAATCCATGGCAGCGCGGATGCCATCAGCGAGGTGGAGCAGGCCAGACGCTTTTACGTCAAGGCGCGCCAGACTCGCACCGGTCTTGCCCAAACCGCCTCTCTTGGCCGTTGGGCCAACTGCAAGAATACGAGCCGGGCGGGCATGTCGGGCGTCGTGTCACGCTGGCTGGGGGGAGTAGATGCGCTGGACGACATCGCGCAACGGCTAATTCGCGTGCAGATCGAGAATCGTCCTGCGGTTGATGTCATCCGCCTGTATGACAGTCCCCGGACGCTTTTCTATTGCGATCCGCCTTATTTGCACGTCACGCGCGGTGACGCCAAGGCTTACGGTTTTGAAATGGATGAGCGCCAGCACCGGGAGTTTGCCGAGGCGGCCAATGAATGCGAGGGCATGGTGGCCGTTTCCGGGTATGACCACCCGCTGATGGATGCGTTATTTGAGCCGGGCCGTTGGTTCAAGACCCAAGGGCCGGACAAGACCATCCACTCGACCAAGGGTAAACGCTCGGAAGTCCTGTGGACAAATTACGACCCCGGAAAGCGGCAAGGGTTGTTTGCATGAAGGATCCCGACGCATGAAACAGGACAAAAAAATTCCGATGACGCCAGAAGAAATATTGCAAGGCATCCAGCAGCGCGCCGCCGCGACCTTGAACGCCTCCGTCGTCACTGATCCGGTTATCCGGGAGAGGGTCGATTATGTCTGCCGTTGCACGAGCAACCGCGCGGGCGTACGCTTGCTGATGTCCTGCCTGCTGGGAAAGCTGGATAAGCCGAACGTCGATCCGCGCAAGCCTTATACCGAAATTGGCGGAACCGACAGTTTTTCCGGACGAACCTATGATGAACGCTATCTGACCCGCTTCATCAGCGCGCATCGGTTGCCCGTCAATCCCACCACGGCATTTCTGACCCCCACGCTGCGCAACATCGACCATGCGCTGACCACTAACCGGGAGCTTGTCGGCAGACCGCGCGACCTCTACAAAAAGACGCTTGAGTTGCTGGAAGACGTAGCCACGCGGCGTATCGCCGCTGACGCGCTCTTTGTGGAGACCGTGCGTGTGCTGATGTTGCTGCGCGACGAGAAGCTGGCGCGGATGGCGTCGCTGCTGGGGGCGTTGGAACGCGCCAAGGGTGCTTTACCGTTGTCATCCGAGGCCATTGCCACGCTGATCGGTCAGCACCTCGCCTGCAAGAACGCCAGCCGTTTGCCGGTACTGATCATTGCCGCGGCCTATGTGTCCGCGGGGGAGCGGCTATCTGAAAGCATATTGCCGTTGAACGCGCACAATGCCGCCGATCTTCAAACGGGATCATTGGGCGATGTTGAAATCTGCCTGGCGGGTGAAAATTCCGTCGTTACCGTCTATGAAATGAAAATGAAGCGGGTGACGCAAGACGACATCGACGCCGCGGCAGCCAAGATCGCCAAAGCGCCGGACAGGATTCATAACTATCTGTTTGTCACCACGGAGGCGATCGACCCGGTTGCCGCCGAATATGCCGCGACGTTTTATGAAAAAACAGATGGCGCCGAGATCGCCATCCTTGACTGCCTGGGGTTCTTGCGGCATTTCCTGCATCTCTTTCACCGCATCCGGGGGGAATACCTGGACGCCTACCAGACGCTGCTCCTGAATGAACCGGATTCGGCGGTCAGCCAGACGTTGAAAGAAGCGTTTCTGGCGTTGCGGCAAACTGCCGAGAGCGGAGAGTAATTTACATGAGACCGCGATTTTCGCGCCACGACAAGCTTGCTTTGGAGATGACATGCAAGGACTGAAAGAAGGATTAAAGGGCTTTCTCAAGACCTTTTTCCTCTGGGAACTGCTGAAGGGGCTGGCGGTGACGGGCAAATATTTCTTTGTCCGCAAGATCACCGTGCGCTGCCCGGAAGAAAAGACGCCGCAGAGTTTCCGCTTTCGCGGCCTGCACGCGCTCAGGCGTTACCCGGACGGCACGGAACGCTGCGTCGCCTGCAAGCTCTGCGAGGCGATCTGCCCGGCCAGGGCGATTGCCATCGACATCGGCGAGCGCGAGGACGGCAGCCGCCACGCCACCCGCTACGATATCGACCTCACCCGCTGCATCTTCTGCGGCTTCTGCGAGGAAGCCTGTCCGGTGGACGCCATCGTGGAGACCCGTGTCTTCGAGTACCACGGAGAGAAAAAGAGCGATCTCTACTACACCAAGGACATGCTCCTCGCCCACGGCGACCGCCACGAAAAGCAGATCGCCGCGGATAGGGCGCTGGACGCGAAATACCGATGAGGCCAAAACATGGACTTCAAGACTTTCCTTTTCTTCTTTCTCGCGGCGATCCTCGTCTTCGCCGCCCTGCGCGTCATCACAGCGCGAAACCCGGTGCATGCGGTATTGAGCCTCATCCTCGCCTTCTTCACGGCGGCGGGCGTCTGGCTCCTGCTCGAAGCCGAGTTCCTGGCGATGGTGCTGGTGATGGTCTACATCGGCGCGGTGATGGTGCTCTTCCTCTTCGTGGTGATGATGCTCGATATCGACCTCGACAGGCTAAAGCAAGGTTTCTGGCACTATCTGCCGTTGGGGGCGCTCGTCGGCCTGGTGGTGGTGGCGGAAATGGCGCTGGTGCTGGGCAGCGGCTATTTTTACACGCAGGACGCAAGCCTGCCCGCGGCGGCGGCTTCCAATACCCGAGAACTGGGGGCGCTCCTGGTGAGTAGATATGTCTATCCCTTTGAACTGACGGCGGCGCTCCTCCTGGTGGCGATTGTCGCCGCCGTGGCGCTCACCTTCCGGGGCAGGAAACAGACCCGCCGTTCCGACCCGGCAGACCAGATTCGCGTCAAGGCCGACGATCGGCTGCGGATCGTGAAGATGCCGACGGAAGCAGAGGCGGCGGTCGAAACGGAGCGGGACACATGATCTTGACGCTTTCCCATTTCCTCATCCTGGGCGCGATCCTTTTCGCGATCAGCATCGTCGGCATCTTCCTGAACCGCAAGAACCTGATCGTGCTCCTGATGGCAATCGAATTGATGCTCCTTGCCGTCAACATGAATTTCGTCGCTTTCTCGCGCTATCTGCAAGATCCGAACGGTCAGTTGTTCGTTTTCTTCATCCTCGCGGCGGCGGCGGCGGAAGCGGCGGTGGGGCTGGCGATCCTCGTGCTCCTCTTTCGCAACCTGAAGAGCATCCATGTGGATGATCTCGACCAATTGAAGGGCTGAATCATGGATGAGGTCAAAACGCTTTCCCTGATCGCCGTCCTCGCGCCGCTCGCGGGGGCGCTCATCGCCGGTCTCTTCTGCCGGAGCGTCCCGCGCTGGCTGGCGGCGGGCGCGGCCATCGTCGGCGTTGCCGCCGCCTTTCTCGCCTCCGTCTGCGTCTTTCTCAGGGTTCTCGAATGGCCGGGGTATTTCTTCAACGGACCCGTCTACACTTGGCTTACGAGCGGCGCGTACACCTTCGAAGTCGGCTTCCTGATCGACACACTCACCGCGACCATGATGCTGGTCGTCACTTTCGTCTCGCTCATGGTGCATATCTACACCCTCGGCTACATGAAGGACGACCCCGGCTACAACCGTTTCTTTTCCTACATCGCGCTCTTCACCTTCGCCATGCTGATGCTGGTGATGGCGAACAATTTCATGCAATTGTTCTTTGGGTGGGAAGCGGTGGGCCTCGTCTCCTACCTATTGATCGGCTTCTGGTACACCCGCCCGACGGCGATCCACGCCAACTTAAAGGCCTTCCTCGTCAATCGCGTCGGCGACTTCGGCTTTCTCCTCGGCATCGGCCTCGTGCTCGCCCATTTCGGCTCGCTCGATTACGCCACCGTGTTTGCCAAAGCGCCGGAACTGGCGAGCGCGACAATCAGGCTCTGGGGCGGAGCCGAATGGCCGCTGATGACGGTTCTCTGTATCTGCCTCTTCATCGGCGCGATGGGGAAATCGGCGCAGGCGCCGCTGCATGTCTGGCTGCCGGATTCGATGGAAGGCCCGACGCCCATCTCGGCCCTGATCCACGCCGCGACGATGGTCACGGCAGGCATCTTCATGGTCAGCCGCATGTCGCCCTTGTTCGAACTCTCCCCCACGGCGCTCTCCTTCGTCATAATCATCGGCGCGATCACGGCGCTCTTCATGGGCTTCCTGGGCATCGTCCAGAACGACATCAAGCGGGTGATCGCCTATTCGACGCTTTCGCAACTGGGCTACATGACCGTGGCGCTCGGCGCGTCCGCCTATTCCATCGCCATCTTCCACCTGATGACCCACGCCTTTTTCAAGGCGCTCCTCTTTTTGGCCGCCGGTTCGGTCATCATCGGCATGCGCCACAATCAGGACATGCGCAACATGGGCGGCTTGAGAAAGTACATGCCGATCACCTGGGCGACCTGCCTCATCGGATCGCTCGCCCTGATCGGCACACCGTTCTTTTCCGGCTTCTATTCCAAGGATTCGATCATCGAGGCGGTGAAGCTCTCGGATATTCCCGGTTCCGGCTTCGCTTATTTCGCGGTGCTGGCGGGCGTCTTCATCACTGCCCTTTATTCCTTCCGCTTGTACTTTCTCGTCTTCCACGGCAAGGAACGTTTTGGGGGGACAGGAGACAGGGAACAGGGGGCAGGAGACAAAAACCATGACCACGACGAACAGCATCACGGCCTTTTGCCGGGCGAAAAGCCGCGGGAATCGCCCTGGGTGGTGACATTGCCCTTGATCCTGCTCGCGATTCCCTCGCTTGCCATCGGCCTTTTCACTGTCGAGCCGTTTTTGAAGAGCGACTTCTTTTCCGGCGTGATCCATGTGGATAGCGCCGCGCACGGGGCGATGGCCGCCTTCACGCGCGAATTCCACGGCTGGCTGACGATGGGGCTGTACGCCTTCATCTCGCCCGCCTTCTGGCTGGCGGCGGCGGGCGTCGGCGTCGCCGGTCTCTTCTACCTGAAACGCCCGGAACTCCCGGCGGCGCTCCGGCGGCGCTTGGGCGCGCTCTACGTCTTGCTCGACAACAAATACTACTTCGACCGCTTCAACGAAACCGTTCTTGCGGGCGGGGCGCGGCTTCTGGGGCGCGGCCTGTGGCGCGGCGTGGATGTGGCGCTCATCGATAGCCTTGCCGTAAATGGCGCGGCGCGAGCCGTCGGCTGGGGCGCGGCGCTTTTGCGACGGCTCCAGACGGGTTATGTCCATCACTATGCGTTTACCATGATCATCGGCCTTGCGGTATTCATTGGCCTTTGGGTTTCCTTTCCCCTGTTGTTTGGCATGGGGGTGCAGGAATGGTGGTGGCGCTGGATTTATGCGCGCTGATCGATAAGGAACGCCATGTCATCCTACCCCCTGCTTTCTCTTGCCATCTGGATACCCGTTGCCGCCGGTTTCGTCGTGCTGGCGACGGGCGCGGATCGCAACGCGGCGCTGGCGCGCCGGATCGCCCTTGCCGGCGCGACGCTCGGCTTTCTGGTGACGCTCCCCCTGTACCTAGGCTTCGACGTGACGAAAAGCGGTATGCAGTTCGAGGAAATCCACGCCTGGATTCCGCATTTCAACGCCTATTATCGACTGGGCGTCGATGGCATTTCCCTGTTGTTCGTCCTCTTGAACAGCTTCGTCACCGTGCTGGTGGCGCTCGCGGGCTGGCGGTCGATCCAGGAAAAAGTCGCGCAATACCACGCGGCCTTCCTCATCATGTCCGGCCTGATGAACGGCATTTTTTCCGCGATGGACGGCTTCCTGTTCTATGTGTTCTTCGAGGCGTCCCTGGTTCCCCTCTACCTGATTGTCGGCGTCTGGGGCGGGCCGAGGCGCATCTATGCGGCTATCAAGTTCTTCCTCTACACGCTTTTGGGGTCTTTGCTCTTTCTGGTGTCGATCCTCTACCTTCTTTCTCGCTCTGGCTCCTTCGCCATTCTCGATTGGCATTTACTGCCGCTCACGCTGAACGAACAGATCTGGCTCTTCATCGCCTTCTTCGTCGCCTTTGCCGTCAAGGTGCCGATGTTTCCGCTGCATACCTGGCTTCCGGACGCGCACGTGGAAGCGCCGACCGGCGGTTCCGTCGTGCTGGCGGCCATTGCCCTGAAGCTGGGCGCTTACGGCTTTTTGCGCTTTTCCCTGCCGGTGACGCCGGACGCCGCGCATGAACTCGCCGGGTTCATGATCGCGCTTTCCCTGATCGCGGTGGTCTATATCGGCCTCGTGGCGCTCGCGCAGACCGACATGAAAAAGCTCGTCGCCTATTCTTCCATCTCCCACATGGGTTTCGTCACCCTGGGCTTTTTCATGTTTTCCGCCCTGAGTATCGAAGGCGCGCTCGTGCAGATGATTTCGCACGGCTTTGTTTCCGCCGCCATGTTCCTTTGCATCGGCGTCCTCTACGACCGGATGCACAGCCGCCAGATTGCCGACTACGGCGGGGTGGTCAATACCATGCCCCGATTCGCGGCGCTCTTCATGCTCTTTGCGATGGCGAACGCCGGGCTGCCCGCGACTTCCGGCTTCGTCGGCGAATTCATGGTGATCCTTGCCGCCGTGCAATTCAATTTCTGGGTGGCGTTCGCCGCCGCCAGCACACTCATCCTCGGCGCGGCCTATACGCTCTGGATGTACAAGCGGGTCATCTTTGGCGCGATTGCCCGCGACGCGGTGCGCGCTCGCGCTCTGACCGATCTCTCCGGCCGCGAATGCCTCATCCTTGTTCTCCTGGCCTGTTGTGTCCTGGGCATGGGGCTTTATCCGCAGGCGTTTACAAAGGTGATGCACGTTTCGGTCAATGATCTCCTGCAACACCTTGCCCTCAGAAAGTATTGATGAATGGTGACGACCGCCATGTTTGAAAATTTTGTCCTTCCCAATTTCCTGCCCGCCGCGCCGGAAATTTTTCTGCTGTTCATGGCCTGCCTGATCCTGCTCGTCGATCTCGCGGTGCGCTCGCCGCGCCGCGGCGTGACCTTCACCCTGACGCAGGTCACGCTTGCCGTCACGGCGCTGCTGACGGTGTGGCATGGCGTGACGGATTTGATGCCGCCCGCGCCGGGCGAACCCGCCAGGGCGGTGCTGACGTTCCATAACATGTTCATCGCCGATCTGCTGGGCGCTTTTCTGAAGACCTTGGCCTGTCTTTCCGTCATGGCGAGCCTTGCCTACTCGCGCCGCTATCTCGATGATCGCGAGGGCATTCCCAAGGGCGAGTATTGCGTGCTGGCCTTGTTTTCGACGCTGGGCATGATGGTGATGATCTCCGCCCATCATTTCCTGAGCCTCTATCTTGGACTGGAAATCCTCTCGCTCTCGCTGTGCGCCCTGACGGCCTTGCAGCGCGACAACGTCGTGGCTTCCGAGGCGGCGATGAAATACTTCGTGCTGGGCGCGCTGGCTTCCGGCATGTTGCTCTACGGCATGTCGATGCTCTACGGCGTGACCGGGTCGCTGGAAATCACCGAAGTGGCGGAGCAAGTCCGCGCGATCTACAAGATGCGGACAGACATGACCGTGCTGGTCTTCGGATTGGTGTTCCTGGTGGCGGGACTGGCTTTCAAGCTGGGGGTCGTTCCTTTCCACATGTGGCTGCCCGATGTCTATCACGGCGCGCCGACCTCCGTTACCCTCCTGATCGCCGCCGCGCCCAAACTCGCCGCCTTCGCCATGATCCTGCGTCTTCTGGTGGGCGGACTTTCCGGCCTTTTTGCCGACTGGCAATCCATGCTGATGCTGTTGGCGGTGTTGTCCATGGGTCTCGGCAATCTCGTCGCCATTGCCCAGCACAATATCAAACGCATGCTGGCCTGGTCAGCCATCGCCCACATGGGATTCATGCTCCTGGGTCTGGCGAGCGGCGTGGTGCGGGGAGGCAATCGTCATATCGTGCTGGAAGCCTATGCCGCCTCGCTCTTTTACATGGTGACTTATGTGCTGGCGACGCTGGCGGTGTTCGGCCTGATCATGCTCCTGTCGCGCCGGGGATTCGAATCCGACAATCTGGAAGATTTCAGGGGATTGAACCAGCGCAGTCCCTGGTTTGCGGCAATGATGCTGATCATGATGCTTTCGCTGGCCGGGATTCCCTTTTTTGTCGGCTTCGTCGCCAAGTTCGCCGTGCTGGAATCGGTGATTGTTTCCAAACATTACTGGCTCGCCGTGCTGGCAGTGCTCTTTTCGCTGATCGGCGCGTTCTTTTATCTTCGCGTCATCTGGATCATGTACTGCGATGAAGCCAATGAAAACGCCGCGCCCATCGAAGCCTCATTCGCCGACAAGACGCTGCTCTCGGTAAATAGCGCCCTGGTTGCCGCCATCGGCATTTTCCCGCAATTCCTCCTGAACGCCTGCGGCTACGTGCTGGCACGCTCGTTTTGACAACGCATCGCAAGCGCCGAAAACGACCAAACGGCGAACGCCAGGTCTTTTCTTTCGCAAATCCCCATTCAGTTTTCGGACGTAAATCGCCCGGGCTTTTTTACTGGCGCTGATCGCCGGGGAAATTGCGGAGATGATGAATTCTCTTTCGGAATTTATGCTTCAGGATTTTGCCTGCCCAATCGCGCTGGTATTTGCCGCGATTCCCTTTGTCGCGGCATTCATCGTCATCGCCCTATTGCGTGGAGGGTTTTCGCTGGCCGACGAGGGGGATGTTTAGTCCCGGAATTTAATGGTACAATGTGAATGACAACGGGGTGAGCTACAGCGGCCGTCAGGTGGTCTTTGGCAGCGGGAAGGGCGAAATTCTGGAGGGCGGGGACGACAGGGACTGGCTCTTTGGCGGGGGCGGCGATGACCGGTTGAAGGGCGGGGACGGCGCGAACCACC
>JAIRMN010000026.1 GCA_031258715.1 Zoogloeaceae bacterium | reverse complement strand
CCCGGCAACATACAGGATGGCATTTAGCACCTGGAGGTTCGTCAGGCTGACATTGCCACGCTGGCGCGGCAGGCAGTCTTCAATTTGCTGATATTGCGCTTCGCTAATTTCCATTGCCGCAGAATATCATCTTTTTGGACTAGTGTGAACACGCCCTAATTTCTTGCTCGCCGGAAAGTCATGATAATGGCCGTTTTCTCCGCGGACAGCGCGCTTGGATGCGGCTGTTTCTGGCCCTGCTGTGGTAATATCCCGATCATGCCATCAAACGGAGAATCCCATGCCCCCTTCCATGCCCCCTTCCCGTCCGCGTTTCTCCATTTGCGGATTTGCCGCGTTCTGCGCCTGTATTCTCCTGAATCTGTACGGCATCGCCACACTGTCCGCGCGGGCGGCGGAAGCGTTGTTCGCCCTCACCCGGAACGCTCATGAAACCTATTCAGATAACGTTTGCGCGGAGGAACTCGGAGAGGGCTACCGGGTTGCCGATTGGCGGGATATCGTGGACCAGTACAGGCAAACGGGGTCGCTGGATGGGTTTTTTGCTCAAACCGGCTTGAAATACGGTAGCGCGGCCCAGGTGACGCTGGGTGGCGAGCAACATTGGCGGGGGGACCACAGGCGCGCCAAGCGCCTCTTTTTCATCGAACGGCACGATGGCAACAAGCCAGAGTATTTTCTGGCGCATGAAGGGATCAACCAATATCAGTTGAGTTTGGGTTCCTGGACGGGCGCGCGGCCTGTGCTGTGCGTGCAAGGCGCGCAATTGGCGAGCCAGCCGAAAACCCAGGCATACCGGAAGCCGACGACGAGCGTTCCATTCGGGATGATCCGGCGATCCTTCTCCCAAGCCAGCGAATATGACGCCATTACCAACAAGGTCTGTATAGACGAATTCGGACCGGGCCACCTGATTGCCGACTGGGTGGATGTCGAAGCCTATTTCAAGAAGACGGGTTCGCTGGAAGCCTTTCTCACGCACACGGGATTGGAGAGGGCGTTTGTCACAAGCTGGGGTCTTTCGTCCGTGAAGAGCGCCACCGGCGAACGCATTGTGTTCCTCACGACAGAATACTTGGGAGCAGGCGAGCGAGCCAGGCTTTCCGGCAAAGGGGATTCGGCCACTCTGTACTTGTACTCCTGGCCGAAGGACATGGACAAGGGAGGCGGCTCCTTGAACGCGCTCTGCACCGTCCCGGCGCACTCGGTACGGTCGTCGCTGCCCTTTGCCCTGACCCGGAATATATATTCAGCATTTTCGGACAGCACCTGCGTCAGTGAATTCGGCAAGGGGTTCCGGATTGCTGACTGGAAAGATGTTGTTGACTATTACATGAAAACCGACAGATCACTGGGAACGTTTTACCTGATGACGGACATGGACCGCTACGATACCGCCTGGGTGACCCGCGACGGCAAACCATATCATTCCAGCGGCGCCTATCACATCATACGGTTTGGCAATGATCCGAAGGGGGACTATGCTCACAGTATCCATGACGGCATCAACCAATTCGCCGGTTTTGGAAGGGAGTTGGGTCTGATGAGCGACTGGAACCCGCGACCGGTGCTGTGCGCGCGGGCGCCGATGAACAGGAAGCCGATCTCGGTATCCATCGAGAAACCACGGTAACGCCAAAAACAGGAACGTCCGGCGCCGACCCCAGCGCCTGGGATATGAAGTCCGCGCACTGCGCCTTGGCGACGGGTGCGGATAGTGTTTACGTGCGTGATATTTCGGGATGAGATGGGATGATGGCGAGATTATGGCGTGTTCCCGCTATCTATCAAAAACAAGTTATTTTTCGGAAATGGAAATTGCCGGATCCAGATACTGTCAAATTGAAGAGCGTCTGCCGCGTCGGCGCGGCAATGTCAGCCTGAAGAATCTTCAGACGTCCATCCTCATCCTGTATGTTGCCGAACACGGCTGCAAGCGGCGGGGTTTTCCCAAACGATTTGGTAGCTGGCGCGCGGGTCAGAGTGAATGAGCCTCTGGTCGAAAGCCGGGGCGCCGGATCGCGTTCCTGAAAAGTTGCAACGCCCCGGATCAGCTCAAAATCGAAGCCGTTTCGTTGGACGGCGCATCGGTCAATGTCCATCCCGATGGAACCGGGCGTTAAAAAACGACGCTCAATCCATAGGGAAATCCCAGGAAGAATGGAACGCCAAAATTCATTTAAAAACCAACTCCGGTTTGAAACCCCGCCCATAAGAAAGGCGTGAAGATTGAAACCTCGGCCTGAAGTCCGGGGTTTCGACCGTAGCCATTGGGGAGAAGAATTTCTTGCTGCGCCGGTAGCTTTTCTGTCTTTTGCCTTCTCATCCCAGGTCGCCCCAGAGGTTTTGCATGATGGAGAGCGCGGCGACGCCTGCGGTCTCGGTGCGCAGGATTCGGGGACCCAGGCATAGCGGGACGAACCCGGCAGCGCGCGCGGCGGCGATTTCTCGTGGGTCCAGGCCGCCTTCCGCGCCGATCAGCAGGGTGACTTCCTGGATGGCGGGTTTTGTCGTTTTCAATGCCGACAGCCTGGTCTGGGCTTCGGGCACAAAGACCAGCTTCAGTCCGGGCAGCGTCCGGCCTTCTCGCGCCAGCCAGTCCTCCAGCGGCGTCATGGGACGGATATCCGGCGGACGGTTGCGTCCGCACTGTTCGCACGCGGCGAGCGCCACGGCGCGCCAATGGCTTTCGCGCTTTTGCTGGCGTTCGCCGAAAAGCCGCGTCACGCTGCGCCGGCTGGCAAGCGGCTGAAAAACCCGCGTGCCCAGTTCCACCGCCTTTTGCACGCTGAAATCCATTTTGTCCGCCGTCTGCGCCGCCTGCGCCAGCATGACGTAAAGCGGCGATTCGCGTTCCACGTCCTGCCACTCGCCCAGGAAGGCGTGTATCCGGGTCTTCTCCACAATCGAAAGTCGCGCGGGATACTCGCCGCCCCTGCCGTCGAACAGCGTTATCGCCGCGCCCGGCGGCAGGCGCAGAACCCGCACGGCATGGCGGGCAATGGCTGCCGGTAGTTCAAGCGTCATACCGGAGGAGAGCGGCAAATCACAGAAAAATCTAGGCGTATTCATCGGACGCCATTATCGGCGCTCGCGTACGGGCTGTCAGCCTATGGAAGCGGATTCCCAGGATTTTCCGCGCGCGGATGGACACGGAGATGGAACGGTCAGGGTTGTTTTTCGAGGCCTTCCTGGAGAATCGTTTTCCTCAACGCGCGACGCGCGGGGCACTGCCGTGCCGGATCAACCGGACGGTTTCTCCCGGCTGGAAGTTTTCGCCGTCATCCGCCTGCACGACCGCGCGAAGTTCTCCGTTTTCGAGGCGCACAGTAATTTCCATGCCTTGCGTCCGAGTCATGCCTTCTTCGATGGCGTCACCGGCGACGCCGCCCGCGACGCCGCCCAGCACCGCGCCCGCGATCGATTCCCTCCCCTGGCCAATGTTGCTGCCCGCAATGCCGCCGATGGCCGCGCCCGCGATTTTGCCGACGCCGGATTTCGTGCCTTCGATCAGCACCGGGCGCACGCCCTCGATGGTGGCGAAGGTCACGCGCATTTCCCGCCGCGCCTCGTCGCGCGTGTAAGTGTCGCTGTCAAGCCTCGATGCGCAGCCCATGAGCGATATGGCAACAAAAAATATGAACAGGCGTTTCATTTCAAATATCCTCAAATTTTCCGGAACTGCCGCGTACCGGGATGGTAAACCTCTTGCCGCGTGATGGCGGGTCACGTACCTACCTGTAACAGGATGCGACGATAAAAGCAACGGTCGGGGCCAGGGGCTTTGGCGTTTCCGACGACAGAACCGCCGCTTTTGATCGCACTTGATCGCACGCCTTGCGGCGCGGAAAATCCTGACTTGTCCATCGGGTGCTATTATCGGCGCTCCTGCGCGAACCGTCAGCCTCCAGAATCGGATTCGCGCGCATGAGTTCCTGACTTTGGACAAAATAGACATGGTTGCCCTTACTACACCTGTTTGCGATTTTGGCTGGATAGCGCCAGATTTTTCCCTGCCTGGCGTCGATGGCCGTTTGCACAGTCTCGCTTCCGCGAGCGGCGCGCAAGGCGTGCTGGTCATGTTCCTTTGCAATCACTGCCCTTACGTGCAGGCCATTCTGCCCCGGCTGACGGAAGATTGCCGCGCCTTGCGCGCGCTCGGCCTGGGCGCGATCGCCATCATGAGCAACGATACCGACGCCTATCCCGACGATGCCTTTCCCCACATGCAGGCGCTGGCGGCGCGCCTGAATTTCCCCTTTCCCTACGCGCTGGATGCCACGCAGGAAGTCGCCCGCGCCTATGGCGCGGTGTGCACCCCGGATTTCTTCGGCTTTAATGCCCGCCACGAACTGCAATACCGGGGACGCTTCGATAGCTCCGGCACAAAAGCCGACCCCTCCGCACGCCGCGAACTGCTGGCCGCCATGACGCAAATCGCCCAGACCGGCCAAGGCCCGAAAGCGCAGATCGCCTCCATTGGCTGTTCCCTGAAATGGCGCGCCTGACCGGTCTGCTTCCTGATTTCCGATTCCTGACATCCGATGCCCGACCTGAACGCCCTTCGACCCGCCGTGGAGCGCATCCTGAAAGACACCGCCGAGCGCGAGATCCTGCCGCGTTTTCTCAAGGTGGATAGCGAGATGAAAGCGGATGGCTCCGCCTTTTCCGCTGCCGACATCGCCGCGCAGGAAAGCCTGATCGACGCCCTTTCCCGGCTTGCCGACCTGCCGATGATCGGTGAGGAAATGCCGGGGGAGACCCAAAAGGCCGCATGGAATCAGGGCTTTTCGGAAGGCGTCTGGGTGATGGATCCCATTGACGGCAGCACCAACTTCCTCACCGGCTTGCCGCAGTTTGCCGTTTCCGTGGCGCTGATGCGCCAGGGGCGTCCGATACTGGGCGTTTCCTATCTGCCCTTGATGCGGGAAATGTTTTCCGCAACCCTGGGCGGCGGCGTCTGGCGAAATGGCGCGAGGCTGCCCGCCATTCCCGCCGACGCCGTCCACAAGGCGGTGGCCGACACAGTGGCCTGCATCGATTTCAAGCGCCTGCCGCCGCGCCTGTCGCTGGCCATCGTACACGAGGCGCCCATTTATTCGCAGCGCAATTTTGGCTCTTCCGTGCTCGACTGGTGCTACCTCGCCGCCGGACGCATCGACGCGATAACCCACGGCAGCGAACGGCTCTGGGATTACGCGGCGGGCTGGCTGATGACGGAAGAAATGGGCGGACGCGTCGCCACCTTCGAGACGGATGACTTTGCCGCCGCGTCCCCCTGGAAACGCTCGATCATCGCCGCGCGCGACCCGAAACTCTTCTGCCTCTGGCGCGATTGGCTCAGGCGGAAAATGACATAAGGGTAGATAGCGGAAAAGTTACCAGCGCTTCGCGCCGCAGGTTACGCATCTGGATTGCTTCGTCGCCCGCGGCGCACCGGTAACTTTTCTGTCTTCTGTCTTCCGATCACACGAAAATCCGCCAGGCGAACAGGCGGGTGGGCTGCCAGTCGAGTCGTTCATAAAAGGCGAGCGCGGGCGTGTTGTCGGCGTCGGCGAGGAGCTGCAGGCGGCGCGCGCCTTTTTGTCCGGCCCAGGCGATGGCGGCGTTGAGCAGTTGGCGGCCAATGCCCATTTTCCGGTATTCCGGCCTGAGGACGACATCCTCGATCCAGGCGGAAGGCGTGCCGCTGGCGGTGGAGATGACCAGTTGGGCGCTGACCATGCCGATGGCGCCGCCATCCCCTTCCCGGTCACGGGCAACGAAGATGACGCCGTCTTCCGGTTTTTCCAGCAGGCATTCCAGTCCACGCCGCTGTTTTTCCGGGTCGGGACAAAAATCCCGTTCTATGGAAAAGAGAAGGGCGAGCAGTTCGATCAGGGCGGGAATGTCGCTCTTTTGGGCGGGTTCCACGCGGATACCGGACTTCATTGGGCGTCCCCGCCATCCGGATACATCAGGATGCTCAAAAAGCGGATTGGGCAGCGGGTAAGCACTTCCGGGCCATGTGGAATGTCGCCACGAAAGGTCAGCGCGTCGCCCGGTTTCAGGGCATAGGTATTCTGGCCGTGCCGGTATTCGATTTCGCCTTCGAGCATGTAGATGAATTCCAGTCCGGGATGCTCAAAAACCGGAAAGGTCTCGGAATCGTGATCGATGGAAATGAGAAAAGGCTCAAAAGTTTTTTTCGCGCCCTGATCGTAAGCCAACAGGTGATAGGTATGCCCGCGCTTGGTGCCGCGCCGCACCACTTCCATGCCTTCATTCTTCCGTACCAGTTGGGCGCTACCGTCCCGTGTGTCGTAGCCGCGAAAGAGCGACGCCAGCGAGACGCCCAGCGCCTGCGCCAAGCGGGAAAGCGTATCCAGGCTGGTCGCGGTCTGGGCGTTTTCGATGCGCGAAAGCATCCCCCGGCTGATTCCGGAGCGGGCGGCGACATCGGCAATGGTCAACCCGTGCGAGCGCCGGATGTCCTTGATGCAGCCGCCCAGATAGCGTTCGAGACTGTTGTCGGTTTCGTTCATCCAAAAACTAACTCCGGTTTGAAACCCTGCCCGTAAGAAAGGCGCGAAGGTTGGAGCCCCGTTCGATCGGACGGGGTTTCGACCCTAGCCATTCTCGATGGGAGAGAACCCATCGAGAATGGCGTCAGACCGACAGCCCTGAAGGGCTGTCGCTAATTTCTTGCTGGAAAAGGGAGGTTTCGATTTCACGCGACGGATCGCCACAGATTTTCTGCCGTAAATCTATCACAAAATTTACTTTTATGAAAAAAAGTTGAACGATTCGGTTATCCAGGTTTGCCGGATACGCCGCGTTGTCGCGCCATGACGCCCGTCAGGGCGGGATTGATCCCTGCCTGACGGGGGAAACGGTACGCGGTTCGCCTTCAGTCTTTCACGACCGCCGCGATGGCCGCCGCCACCGTCGGCAGGTTCTTGTTGTTCAGGGCGGCCAGACAAATGCGGCCTGTAGAAACGGCGTAAATGCCGAATTCGCTTTTCAGTCGATCGACCTCTGCCGGGGAAAGCCCGGTATAGGAAAACATGCCGCGCTGCTGGATGATGAAGGAAAAATCCTGCGTCGCGCCGCTTGCTTTCAGCGCATCGATCAGTCCACTGCGCATGGCGCGGATGCGGTCGCGCATGGACGCGAGTTCGTCTTCCCAGGATTTCCGCAATTCCGGGCTGCCAAGCACCGCCGCTACAATCGCGCCGCCGTGCGTGGGCGGGTTGGAATAGTTGGTGCGAATGACGCGCTTCACCTGCGAGAGCACTCGCGCGGCTTCTTCCTTGTTGGCGGTGATGATGGATAAGGCGCCCACCCGCTCGCCATACAGGGAAAAGCTCTTGGAAAAAGAACTGGAAATCAAAAACGCCGCGCCGGAAGCGATGAAGGCGCGCACCGCCACGGCATCCGGTTCAATGCCATCGGCAAACCCCTGATACGCCATGTCGAGGAAGGGAACGAGTTGTTTTTCCTTGCAGAGCGCGGCGACTTCCTGCCATTGTTCGGTGGTCAAATCCGCGCCGGTCGGGTTGTGGCAGCAGGCGTGCAGCAACACGATGGAAGCGGGCGGGAGGGCGGCCAGCTTTTGCTTCATCCCCGCGAAATCGACGCCGCGCGTCGCCGGGTCGTAATAGGGATAGCTTTCCACGGAAAATCCGGCGGCCTCGAACAGGGCGCGATGGTTTTCCCAGGAAGGGTCGCTCAGGTAGAGCGTGCTTTGCGGCAGCAGTTGCCGCAGGTAGTCCGCGCCTACCCTGAGCGCGCCTGTGCCGCCCAGGGACTGGATGGTGACGACGGAACCATTGCTCGCCCGTTCGGAACCCGCGCCAAAAATCAGATCGCGCACCGCCTGGTTGTAGGCGGCGTTGCCGTCGATGGGCTGATAACCGCGCGGCGGTTGCGCCTTCAGGCGGATTTCTTCCGCGGCCATGACCGCCGCGAGCAGGGGTAGCTTGCCGTTGTCGTCGTAATAGACGCCCACGCCCAGGTTTACCTTGGTTGCGCGGGTATCGGCGTTAAAGGCCTCGGTCAGCCCAAGAATCGGGTCGCGGGGCGCCATTTCAACATGAGCAAAAAGCGAAGCCGTCATGATATCTCCAGTCGTCAGTCGATGCGGGGCAAACCCCCCGGCTGGGGGGAAATGTTGGATTCTACCACGCCACTGGATCAGGAATCAGGAAAGAGAGAATCCCCGCCTCCTCATTCTCCGGAGCGAAGCGACGGTAACTTTCCTGTCCCCCGATCAAACCCAAACCACGAACTGTTTCAGTGTGGTTTCGACGTCGCGCGCGAGTTAATTAAGGCTATGAGCCTTGTCCGCGACTTCATCAGCGGCGGCGTTGTTTTCGTCAGTCATCTGGGCGGATGCTTTCCAAGGTGTCGCGCGATGTCGTGACTGGCTGGCCCTATTTTTTCATCGCCGTGGAAATTTCGGTCGCGGCGTCTGAAACCTGTGTCGCGCCCTCCTCGGCGAACACGTCCATCAAAAGATTCCAGCGCAGTTTTGTGGCGGACGGGTATCAGACGAGCGGTGGCGGGCATTGGAAAATTTACGGGCAAACGCGCCGAAGATCAATACAACAGAAAGGCGCGGCGTTCTTCTCGCCAAGCGTTTTCGTCAATGCCTGCCCGCGCCTCCAGGTCTTCCATTCCGGCGGCGGGGTCGTCCACCCATTCGCGCAGCAGGGGACTGCCGTTGATCACGTCGATGGGCAGGCGGTCGAATTCGTATTCGTAGGCGAACTGCCGCCAGAGGGGATAATCGGGGCAACGGCGGCGCAAGGCCTTGAAAGCCAGGCTCTGCAAACGCCAAGGACGAAAGGCGGCGTGATCATAGGCGGCGCGCCCCTGTTTCACGTGAAACGGTTCCACATGCACTTGCAGGCCGCGGCACCGTTGTCCGGCGTGTTTGTGAAACGTCGGCTCGAACCAGCATTCGCGCAGGACGCACCCCTTCAACCATTCGGGCGCGAGGTCTTGCATTTCCGCCATGAGGACGCGGGCATCGATGTCCGGCGCGCCAAAAAGTTCCAGTGGGCGGGTGGTGCCACGTCCTTCGGAAAGCGTCGTGCCCTCCAGGAGCACCGTGCCCGCATAGGCGCGCGCCATGAAAAGGTTGGGCGCGTTGGGACTGGGATTGACCCAGGCGCGTTCCATCCACGGCCAGCCGTAACCCGGCGCGGCTTCCGGCTGCCAACCCTGCATGGCGACGACTTCGCAATCCACGTCGAGTTTCAGGACGGCCACAAACCAGCGCGCCAGTTCGCCCAGCGTGAGGCCGTGACGCATGGGCAGGGCGCCCGCGCCGACGAAGCTTTCCCAGCCGGGTCTCAGGCAAAGCCCCTCCACCGGACGGCCAACGGGATTGGGACGATCCAGTATCCACACCGCCTTGCCGCGAGCCGCCGCCGCTTCCAGCGCATAGCGTAGCGTGGTGAGGAAGGTGTAGACGCGGCAGCCCAAATCCTGCAAATCGACGAGCAGGACATCGAAATGATCCAGCATCGCCGCCGTTGGACGGCGCGTTTCCCCATAAAGACTGAAGACGGGGATGCCCCGTTCGGGATCGACGAAATCCGGTGATTCCACCATATTGTCTTGTTTGTCGCCGCGCAATCCATGCTGCGGGGCAAAGGCGGCGACGAGGTTCATGTCCGGCAGTTGGGCGATGGCGTCGAGCGCGTGCGTCAAATCCGGCGTCACGGAAGCCGGGTGCGCCAGCAGCGCCAGGCGCTTGCCTGCGAGCGGACGGCGCAGGGTCGCGTCTGCGAGAAAACGGTCGAGTCCGAAAAGTGTGGTCATATCGGGACGAGATTGAGCGTAAAAGAGGAAGGATGATGAAAGTCCGGCGCGCCGGGCGGGTGCCGCAGCGCTTGGTAGAGAAGGCGACCATCCCGCGCTTCCAGCACGACGGCAAGCGCCATCCGCAGGGGCGGAACAGGCAGGGCGGCGGCGGGGAGTTCGAGGCGCAGGCAAAGCGCGGCGGGCGTGTGCCGCCAATACGTTCGCGGCGCGGGCAACGATGGGGGTTCGACGCGCTGGCGATAACCGGAAAAATCGAAAACCGCCCATTGTCCGTTGGGCGAAAAATTGTATTCCCGGTAGGCGCGACCGCCCGCCGTCGCCAGAAAAACCTCGCAACAACTGTGCGCCCAGAGGCGTTCGGCGTCGAGCGCCTGCTCCGGCGCGGGAAAAAGAAAGGCGGAAAGGTTGCCGCGCAGCGTGTAATCCAGGCAAAGCGCCGCGTCCTTCAGGATGCCCGCGACTTCGATCGCGTCCATTTCCGGCGTGGGGAAACCGGGATGCGGCGCCAGTGTGGCGGAAAAACAAAACGGTGTCATGCCGCCGCCCGCCGCAGGCGATCGTGAATCGCGTTCCACGTGAAACCCGTGGGCGGCATTTCCACCACGATCAAATCCAGCGCCGCGCCATCCAGTTCGCGCAGGCTAGCATAGAGCATCCGCGCGTATTGCGCCGGATCGTCCGGCAGGACGCGGCAGTGCGGCGCGTTCGTCTGCGGATGAAGGAGAAGTGCGCCGCAGCGGCGCCCCGCCGCCGCCTGCCGCGCGAGAAAGTCCGGCAGCGCCGTCGTCTCCAGAAGACGGAGCGGCGTGGCGGGCGCGTAGTGGGAAGCCAGCGAACCGGAGACGCGCGGCAAGTCGGCGTTTTCGCCACGCGCTTCGGGCAGGGCGCCCAGCACTTCGGCAAGGGCGGGCGCGGTCACCCCGCCAGGACGCAGAATCCTCGCGCCATGTGTGGCAAAGCGGGAAAGATCGAGAATGGTGGATTCGATGCCCACCGGACAGGCGTCGCCATCCAGTATCAGCGCCGTCCGCTCGCCCAGTTCGGCGCGCACGTGCGCCGCCGTGGTCGGGCTGACGCGCCCGAAGCGGTTGGCCGATGGGGCGGCCACGCCGCCTTGTTCCGAGACGGCGGCAAACGCGCGAAGAAGCCGCAGGGACACAGGATGCGCCGGAATTCTCAGTCCCACCGTCGCCTGGCCGCCCGTCACCGCCATCGGCGTCCAATCCTGCTTTTTCAGGATCAGGGTGAGCGGCCCCGGCCAGAAGGCTTCCGCCAGCTTCCAGGCCACCGGGGGAATGTCCTTCGCCCAGCGCGCCAGCGCCTCCGTTGCCGCCAGATGCACGATCAGCGGGTGATCGCCGGGGCGTCCCTTGGCGGCAAAAATTTTCGCCACGGCAACGGGATTGGCGGCGTCCGCGCCCAAGCCATAAACCGTTTCGGTGGGAAAGGCGACCAGATCGCCCGCCCGCAGGCGGGCGACCGCCTGCGCGAGCAGGGCGTCGTCGACGCGGGAAAGCATAAAATCGGGCATGGCGTTCAATCGGGATGCAAGGGTTGCGAGAAAGTCGCGCCAGACTAGCACTTTATCCCGCAAAAATCACGTCCGTCCGATGGCGCTTGTGTTATCGTCATTTCCTCGACGCCTTCTCATCACATCATGGACTGGAAAGAACATTACGCCCTTGGACACGCGCCGATGGACGCGACGCATCGGGAGTTCGTGCGCCTGGTGCGCCTGTTGGCGGAAACGGAAGCCGTGACGCAAGGTCGGGAAAATCGGATCGCGGCAGTGGCTGCGGCACTGGAAACCCTGTTGCGCCATTCGCAACAGCATTTTGCCCAGGAGGATTTCTGGATGGCCGGGAGCGGATTTCCGCCCTTCCTGTGCCACGCGGATGAGCATCAGCGGGTGCTGGCTTCCCTGCAAAGCGTCCTTCGCATGGTCCGGAACGGACACGCGGCGCTGGGCAGGACGGTGGCGCGCGAACTGGAAAGCTGGTTCGAGCAACACGCCGCGACGATGGATACGGCGCTGGCGCGGCATATGCGGCAGGCGGGTTATACGCCGCTCGCCCTGCCGGAAGCCCAGGACGCCTAATCGCGGCAACACGAAGACAAGCGGCCATGCAAAAGCGTCAACACAGCAGGCGACGGCGAAAGACAGACGAATTTCGTCCACTGCTCATCAATATCGTCGTCTTGTTGTGCGCCGTGATCGGGTTTTGCGCCATCTGGATGTCGCGACTGGATCAGGGCGCGATCGACGCCAAGCGGCATTTGCAGCGCATGCGCGCGCGCATCGATCAGACCTTCCTGCAAAGCGCGATGGCGAATATCCAGATTCTGCGCCTAGGCGCGGAACACGAACTGGGGCGCGACAGCCGCGAGGCGGCGCGCAAGGATCTGGCGCTTCTGATGCCGGATAACGGCGGATTCATCACCCGCGCTGACCGCCCGCCGGAATTGTTGGACGCGCCGTACCGTTGCCTTCTGGGGAACCGGGAAATCCCGGAATTCTCCAGCGCGCGGGCGCAGGAAATGGCTTCGGCGCTGGCCTTCACGCCCCTGATGGCGGGAATCCGGAAAGCCATGCCAGATGCCGTATGGATATATTACGCCTCGCTGCAAGGCTTTGCCAATGTCTATTCCCCGGACGACGCGCGTTTTTTCTGCCCGTCGTCCTGGCGCGACAAATTCCTCGAACACCTGCATTTCGAGCAGTTGGGACCACGCATGAATCCCGGACATGCCGCGCGCTGGCTGAATGTCCATCCCGACCCCATCGGGAAGACGGCAATCGTCAGCCTGGCTTCGCCGGTCTATGACGCGCAGGACAAATATCGCGCTTTCGTGGCGATGGATTTTCCCCTGGAAACCCTGAAACCGCTCCCGAGCCTGCCGGATTTCCCGCCGGGGGACTATTACCTTGTCAATGCGGAAAGCCAGGTATTGTCGACTTCGCGGGACATTCGCGTGACCCGCTCAGTTCAATACCTCCATGACCTCTTGCCGGAACCGCTCAAAAACATGGCGCACGTGGCGCGCCAGCGGGATCGCTGCCTGCGCGCGGACGAATGGCAGGTCTGCGGCGAAAACCTGCAACAAGCGCCCTGGCTTTTGATTTCCATGACCCGCAACTCGGAAATTTACCGCCATCATCTAGCGCAGATGAAAATCGAACTGTTCTGTCTTGTCTTGCTGACGCTCTTCATCATCGTGCAGGAAATGCGCCGCCGCCTCACCCAATCCATGCACGAGCACAACAGCCGCTATCTTCACGTCATCGAAAATTCCGAACAAGGGTTTTGGAGCTGGAACCTGGAAACCCGCGAGTTCGTCGCCAACCCGTATTTCGACGCGATCACGGGACACGTTCATGGCGAATCGCCGTTACGTCATCCGAACTGGAGCGAATATGTCGCCCAGGAGGATGTCCGCCGCATCCGCGCCTCCATGCGGGCTTATCTGCGCGGCCACAAGCCCTGCCATCAGATTGAGTTCCGGATGCGCTCGAAAACCGGCGTCTGGCGTTCCCTGCTGTCGCGGTGCAGCGTCGTGGAGCGCAATGAGCGCGGTTATCCCGTCATTGTTTCCGGCACGCTCGCGGACACGACCGAACAGCGCAAGGCGGAAAGCCTGTTGCGCAACGCCAAACAGGAAGCGGAAAAGGCGCGGCGCGAAGCCGAGGAGGCCAATATCGCCAAATCGCGTTTTCTCGCCATTGCCAGTCACGACCTGAGACAGCCCTTGCAGGCGAACAACTTGTTCGTCTCCGCGCTGGCGCGCACCCGTTTGTCCGGCGATCAGCGCACCATCCTCCAGAATATGACCATCGCCACCAAAACCCTGAGCGAATTGCTGGACGCGCTGCTGGACATTTCCCGTTTCGATGCGGACGTGATTGTGCCGCAACTGGCGCCGGTCGAGGTGTACAGCATCTTCCAGGGCATCGACAACGAGTTTGCCACGCAAGCCCTGAAGAAAAACCTGCGATTCAAGATTTTCCTGCCTGCACAGCCGGTCATCATCCTGTCCGACCAGGGTTTGCTCGCCAACATCCTGCGCAACCTGGTCAGCAACGCCATTCGCTATACCGACATGGGCGGCGTACTCATCGGCGCGCGACTGCGCGGCAACGCCCTCCTGATCCAGGTCTGGGACACCGGAATCGGCATCAAGGCCGAGCAATTGCCCTATATCTATGAGGAGTTCTACCAGGCCGACAATCCCCAGCGCGACCGCAGCCGAGGTCTGGGACTGGGACTCTCCATCGTGCGCCGCATGACCGGACTCCTGGGCTACAGCCTGACCTGCAAATCCCGCTACGGACGTGGCACGCTCTTCGAGCTTTCCATTCCCATGAGCGCCAGCGGGCTGCACCACATGCCTTCGCGCCCGAAAATCCCCGTCGACGCGCGCCCTGATTTCAGCGTCCTGACGGGGCGCGAGTGTGTGCTGATCGAAAACGATCCGATCGTCGTTTCCGCGCTGCAAATCTGGCTGGGCAGCCACGACATCCATACCCGCTGTTTCAGCGACGGCCAAAGCGCCCTTGCCGACGCGAAAATCACCGCCGCCGAACTCTTCATCACCGATTTTCGCATTCCCGGCGAAATCAATGGCCTCGATTTCCTGAACATCCTGCAAGCCCGCCTGAAGCATCCCGTCTGCGGCGTCATCCTCACCGGCGACGCCGCTCACGAACGCCTCGATATTTTCGACAATGCCGCCTGGCCCGTGCTGCACAAACCCATCTCGCCCGGCCTGTTGCTGGAAGCCCTGGCGCAGCAATGGCATGAAAAACATCTCCCCAAGGACAATGAAATATCCCGTTGAACCCGAAGAGGCTGCCCCGTCTTCCGGGGTGCGCGTCTCCAAGCTGCTCGCAAAACGCGGCCTTTGTTCGCGCCGCGAGGCCGACCGCTATATCGCGCGCGGCCAGGTCTTCGTTGATGGCGCGCGCGTCACGGAACTGGGAACGCGCGTCGCGCCCGACGCCCGCGTCACGCTGGGCGAAGCCGCAAGCCGGACGCAAGCGCGGCAGGTCACGATCCTCCTGCACAAGCCGGTCGGCTTTGTATCGGGCCAGCCGGAACCCGGCTACAAACCCGCCATGCTCCTGATTCGCCGGGAAAACCAGTGGCAGGACGCGAAACACCCGGAGCGCCAACCCTTCGATCCGCGCCATTTACAGGGACTCGCGCCCGTGGGACGCCTGGACATCGATTCCACCGGCCTTCTGGTGCTCACTCAGGATGGCCGCGTCGCGCGCCAGTTGATAGACGAGGATTCCCGCGTGGAAAAGGAATACCTGGTGCGCGTCACCGGCCAGATCGACCGCGACGGCCTCGCCCGCCTGCGCCACGGCCTGAGGCTGGACAACAAGAAATTGAAGCCCGCTCGGGTCGATTGGCAAAACGCCGACCAGTTGCGTTTCATCCTACATGAGGGCAGGAAACGCCAGATCCGCCGCATGTGCGAACAGGTGGGGCTTTGCGTCACGGGGCTGAAGCGCGTTCGCATCGGCCAGATCCGCCTCGGCCAGATACCCCCAGGCCGCTGGCGCTACCTGCGCGCGGAAGAACGGTTTTGACCCTCAGGCGCGGGACGCCAACCCGCCCAGGGCTTCCATCAGATCAGGGAGAAAGCGGACGAATTCGCCGGACATCAGGGCGAATTCGGCATCGAAAATCTCGTTGGCGGCATCGCCCTCCTGCTCGACTTCTTCTTTCAGCACATCGAGAAATTCCAGGCGTTTGATTTCGGCCTTTTCGGTGAGCACGAAGGAGATGCGATCATTCCAGGTGAGCGCCAGGCGGGTGGGCAGCTTGCCCGCGGCGATGTGGGCGCGAATTTCGGCGGCGGCCTCATCGACAAGCGGATGACGCGCGTAACGCACCGCGGCGCGTTCCTCGTCTGCGGCTTTCAGTTCACAGTCCCGGTCGATGGAAAATCCGGCGGGCGCTTCGCCGCCGACGAGCCAGTCCGCCATCGCCGAGACGGGAGAAATCCGCGTCTCTAGCAAAGATAGCGGCAAGTCGTCCAGGCATTGGCGCAGGTGTTCCAGGGTTTCTTCCGCCTTGACGAAACTGCTCGCGTCGACGCCCAGCCAGCCGTGCTCGCGGTCGATCCAGACGGATGTCTTGCGCCGGCAGGTGAAGGCGCGCGGCAACAAGGCGTCGCGCACTTCGTCCTTCAAATCGCGCCGCGCCTTTTTTCCCATCGGATACCCCTGTTCGGCGGCCAGTTTTTCGGCGCGCGCCTGGGTTTCCTGCTGGATCACTGCGGCGGGCAGGAGGCGGGTTTCCGTCATCAGCGTCAGCAGGCCCTGCCCGTCCGCGACATGCAGCAGATCGCCTTCTTTTGCCCCCGCGCGCGGTGGAATCCAGCCGCGGCTGACGGCTTCCAGGCTTCCGCAGGGATGAAAGACGCCGCGATCGAGCTGTTTGGCGAGGTCGGAAAAGGAAAGATTCCAGGGCGCGGGCAGACGGTAGAGTTGCAGATTTTTGAACCACATGGCGGCAAATTCCTAAAAGAGAATAGAAAGATGGGTAGGCATGGTATCTCAAGCGGACGATGTTTGACGCACGAAAACCAGATCCCAGACGCCGTGTCCCAGCTTGAGGCCACGCCGCTCAAATTTGGTGAGGGGGCGATAATCCGGGCGGGGGGCGTAATCCGCCGTCGTGTTCACCAGGTCGGGTCCGACGGTGAGCACTGCCAGCATCTGCACGGCGTAGTCCTCCCAATCCGTCGCGCAGTGGATATAGCCGCCGGGTTTGAGACGGCGGGTCAGTTCGGCGATGAAAGGCGGCTGAATCAGGCGGCGCTTCCTGTGGCGCTTTTTGGGCCAGGGATCGGGAAAAAAAATGTGGATGCCGGCAAGCGCGTTTTCCGGGACAATGAGGCGCACAACTTCCACGGCATCATACTGGATGACACGAAGATTGGATATCCCCATTTCGGCAATCCGCTTGCACAGGCTACCCACCCCGGGCGTGTACACTTCCACGCCCAGATAATCGTTTTCCGGGTGCGCGGCGGCAATACGGGCGGTGGTCTCGCCCATGCCGCAGCCGATTTCCAGGATCTTCGGCGCGGCGCGGCCAAAAAGGGCGTCGAGATCCAGCGGCATCGCGCGGAAAGGAACGCCGATCTCCGGCATCATCGCCTCCAGATAACGCGCCTGCGCCGCCGACAGGCGTCCCATGCGGCGCGCGAAGCTGCGGATGCGCGGGCGCGCCTCCGGCGCGAGGCTCGTTTCAGGCGTATTCATCTAAAAACTAACTCCGGTTTGAAACCCCGCCCTTCAGGGCGGCGCGAAGGTTGAGACCCCGGCCTGAAGGCCGGGGTTTCGACCGTAGCCATTGGGGAGGAGATGCAAACCTCTTCCCAATGGCGTTAGACCGACGGCCCCGAAGGGCTGTCGCTAGTTTCTTGCTTTTTTGCCCGCAAAATCTCAACGGGAAACAGGAAACCTTCCCGCTTTTTCTTTCGAAAGTGAGCCATCCCGCAATACCTGATACCAAACGCCTTCATGCTTTACATCGTTATTAACGGTGTTGAAATCTTCAAACCATTTTTCGCTTATCAGTTCGCCCCGTTGATTGAAAGCGCGGTACATGGTCTTGTCGTCGCGCTTCAGCGCCACGATCAGTACCGGACGCTCGTAACCAACAGTCCAGCCGTTACCGATGCCAACAATCACACCGGGTAATTCCCCTTCCTGCGCGGCGGATACCGCGCCGGATCCCGCCGGTTCCCGCAAAACAAAAACCCTGGCTTTATCTGGATATTGCGCGATCAATGTATTCCCATTGAATCCAGGGCAGTATCCATGCTCGTAAAGCAGGGGAATCGGCTGATCGATGACGGGGGAAAGACCACCTTCAGGCGCGTTCGCGTACAGGCGGCAGGTCATGTCTTCATAATTGTACAAGGCCAGCATGCTGTACCTGCCGCGGTAGATAGGGTAGAAGTCGTGAAATTCCGGCAGGGGAAGCCGCGTGGCCGCCTGGTCATAGAGTCGATGACGTTCAATTTTACTTCTTTCATAGGGCCTGTCCCCGTCTTTCTTGAAGCTGAAGCCTCTAATTCCGGGCGGCAGCGGCGTATCCGTAGTTTCCCACGCGAAAAAGAACGCGCGTCCGTCAAATATCCGTTGCTCGATACCTCCCTTTGTCGGCGGAATGACCTCCTTTAAATCATCCATTCGCAGAAGCGTCGTAAACGCTTCGTTACTTCCATTTTTTCTTCCAAATTCAGTTATGCAATAAAGGTCAGGGCGATATCTGAAACACGGCCACTGATACCAGCGCGGCGCGCGACGCGTGATACGCTTGTCCTGGACACGCAGGCGCAGATAGGTATATTCCTCTTCATACCCGTATCCCCGTTGGAGCGATAGCATACTTGTTTTCTCATCGCGCGCGCCGGAAATGGAAATATGGTTGAATACATCGGGAATGATGCGTTTGCCACGGCTGTCCAATAGAACAGCGATGCCATTTTCGTCGTAGGCGACGAAACCAAGACCAAGACGATGCACATCCGGCAGTACCGCGCTGAAATCTTCGCTCTCATCTTCGTCGCTGTATTGATCTTCGTCTCTGTATCGAAACTGTAATACGGCGGGATCCAGGGATACAGGCTCAATACGCGCATATTGGTTGGCAGGGATATTTTCCGCTTTTCGCAGCGCGTAAAGAGGACATTCGCCTTCTTCCTCGTCTTCCCCGCGCACCTCCCGCACATGAACCAGCCAGATCGCGCTGAATAGCGGATCGTCAAATTCGTTAATAAATGGGGGAGCGCAATCGTCCGCCAACACGGGCGCGGCGCAAAGCGCGCAGAAGGCCATTCCGATTGCGAATTTTGTCAAGCGGATCGAAACGATGTGAAGAGACATGGTTCAGACCCCAATCAGTCCAGCGGTGGACGAAGACGGATCCGCGCGATAGAACTTTTTCGGCATTCGTCCGGCCAGATAAGCCTCGCGCCCGGCTTCCACCGCTTTTTTCATTGCCGAGGCCATCAACACCGGGGCTTGCGCGAGGGCGACGGCGGAATTCATCAGGACGCCGTCGCAACCCAGCTCCATTGCCAGGGCGGCGTCGGAGGCCGTGCCGACGCCCGCGTCCACCAACACCGGAACCCTGGCGTTCTCGATAATCAGGGCAAGATTCCAGGGATTGAGAATCCCCATCCCGGAACCGATGAGGGAAGCCAGCGGCATGATGGCGACGCAGCCCATGTCTTCCAGCATCTTCGCCTGGATGGGATCGTCGGCGCAGTAGACCATGACCTGGAACCCTTCTTTTACCAGTGTTTTTGCCGCTTCCAACGTTTCTGGCATATTGGGGAAGAGGGTATTCGTATCGCCCAGCACTTCCAGCTTGACGAGCGCCTGGCCGTCCAAGAGTTCGCGCGCCAGAAAGAGGGTGCGCACAGCTTCCCCGGCGTCATGGCAACCCGCTGTGTTGGGCAGGATGACGTAGCGGGCGGGATCGATGACTTCCAGGAGATTCGGCTGTTTGGGGTCTTGTCCGATATTGGTTCGGCGAATGGCGACGGTGACGATTTCGGCGCCCGATGCTTCGATGGCGGCGCGGGTTTCGTCGAAATCCCGGTATTTGCCGGTGCCGATCAGAAGACGGGAATGGTAGCCGCGTCCGGCGATGACCAGTTGATCCATGAAAAAATCCTAACCGCCGCCCACGGCGACAACGATTTCCAGCGCGTCGCCAGACGCCAGGGATGTTGCCGCGTAGCGGCTCCTGGGCACGATGTCGCCATTTTTTTCCACGGCGACGCGCTTGCCCGCGTAGCCCAGATGCGCCATCAGGTCGGCGAGCGTGGCGAGCGTATCGGGAAGCGAACGGCGTTCGCCATTGAGCGTGAGTTCCGGCATGGGTGAAGAAAAACGAGAACAGAAGGTGGAAGTTTAGCACTGACGCCGCGCCTGACGTAAAATCCCGCCGTTTTCCACAGAGGAAATCCGGCGGACGCCGCGCATGGCCGATCCCGGTTTCCTGACGCCCGATCCCGATGCTTTCCACTCATTTTGATGTCATTGTCGTTGGCGGCGGTCACGCCGGAACCGAAGCCGCGCTGGCGGCGGCGCGGATGGGCGCGCGGACGCTGCTCCTGACGCACAACCTGGAAACGCTGGGGGCGATGAGTTGCAACCCTTCCATCGGCGGCATCGGCAAGGGGCACCTCGTCCGCGAAGTCGACGCGCTGGGCGGGGCGATGGCGGCGGCCATCGACGAGGCGGGCATCCAGTTTCGCGTGCTCAATCATTCCAAAGGTCCCGCCGTGCGCGCCACGAGGGCGCAGGCCGATCGCGAACGCTACAAGCGGGCGATACGCGCGCGGCTGGAACGCCAGCCCAACCTGACCCTGTTCGCGCTGGCCTGCGACGACCTGATCGTGGAAACTGGCCGAGCGGCGGGCGTCGTCACGCAGATGGGGATACGGCTCATGGCGAGCGCCGTGGTGCTGACGACGGGCACCTTCCTCGACGGCCTGATTCATGTCGGGATGCAGCATCATCCGGCGGGGCGCATGGGCGATCCGGCCAGTCACGCGCTGGCGGCTCGCCTGAAGGCGATCGGCTTGCCGCAGGGACGCCTGAAAACCGGAACGCCGCCGCGTCTCGATGGCAACACCATCGACTTTTCCCGGATGGCGCGCCAGGATTCGGACGCGCCCCTGCCGGTGTTTTCCTTTCTTGGGCGCGCCGATCAACATCCCGAACAGCGTCCCTGCTGGATCACCGAAACCAACATCCGGACGCACGATCTCATCCGCGCCAACCTGGATCGCTCGCCGCTCTACGCGGGCGTAATCGAAGGCATCGGGCCGCGCTACTGCCCGTCCATCGAAGACAAGATTTACCGCTTCGCCGGACGCGACAGCCATCCGCTCTTCCTGGAACCGGAAGGGCTGGATACATGCGCGATTTATCCGAACGGGATTTCCACCAGCCTGCCCCTTGATGTGCAACTGGCGCTGGTGCGTTCCATCCGGGGGCTGGAAGCCTGTCACATCCTGCGTCCCGGCTATGCCATCGAATACGATTACTACGATCCGCGCGGCCTGAAAAATTCACTCGAAACCAGGGCCATCGCCGGACTTTTCTTCGCCGGACAGATCAACGGCACCACGGGCTACGAGGAAGCGGCGGCGCAAGGCGTGCTGGCGGGGGTAAACGCCGTCCTGCTGGCGCGGGGCGAGCCGCCGTGGTGTCCGCGCCGCGATGAAGCCTATCTGGGTGTGCTGGTCGATGATCTGATTACCCGTGGCGTCTCCGAACCCTATCGCATGTTTACGAGCCGCGCCGAATACCGTCTGCAATTGCGCGAAGACAACGCCGATCTGCGCCTAACCGAACAGGGACGAACGTTGGGACTGGTCGACGAGGTTCGCTGGACGGCGTTTTGCGAAAAGCGCGAGGCCATCGAGCGAGAAAGCGAGCGGCTGAAATCCACCTGGATCAACCCCGCCCTTTGTCCCGCCGGGGAAGCAAAACGGGTTCTGGGCAAGGCCATCGAACGGGAATATTCGCTCTTTGATCTCCTGCGCCGCCCGGAAACCGATTACGCCACGCTCATGACCCTGCCCGGCGCGCCCCCCGATGGTGGCGCGGAAACAACCGACCCGATCGTCATTGAACAAATCGACATCCAGGCCAAATACCAGGGCTACATCGACCGGCAAAAAGAAGAAGTCGCCCGCGCCGCCGCCTATGAAGCCTGGCGCATTCCCGAAACCCTGGATTTCGATGCGGTGCCGGGGCTTTCCCGCGAGGCGCGGCAAAAGCTGAAGGAATTCCGGCCACAGACCATCGGCCAGGCCAGCCGCATCCAGGGCATCACCCCGGCAGCCATTTCGCTCCTGCTGATCGGGTTGAAGCGCGCGGGCGCCTGGGATCAAGCGCCGTGAAGAAGGACGCGGGACTCGCCTGCCTGCAAGACGGCATCGCCGCCCTGGGGCTGACGCTGCCGGAAGGCGCGGGAAAAAGGCTCCTGGCCTATCGCGATCTGCTCCTGAAGTGGAACAGAACCTACAATCTCACGGCGGCAAAAACGCCGGAGGAAATCGTTGCGCATCACCTGCTCGATTCGCTCGCCATCCTGCCCTGGGTGGATCGCGCCCTCTCCGCCGCCGCGCCGCCGCTGGAGAGGAATATTCTCGATGTCGGCAGCGGCGCGGGGCTGCCGGGACTGGTGATCGCCATCGCCCGCCCGGACGCGCCGGTGACGCTGGTCGACGCCGTGCAAAAAAAGACCGCCTTCCTGCGGCAGGCCGCCATCGAACTCTCCTTGAAAAACCTTGCGATTCATCACGCGCGCATCGAAACCATGCAGGGGCGCTACGCGGTGATACTCTCGCGCGCCTTTGCCGGACTCGCGGATTTCGTCGCCCTGACCCGGCATCTCGTCGCGCCCGGCGGCCATTGGCTGGCGATGAAGGGACAAAACCCCGGCGCCGAACTCGCCGCCCTGCCCGCATGGATTCAAGCGCCCCACCTCCAGCCGCTCGCGCCGCCGGGATTGAATGCCCAGCGGCACCTGGTCATTTTGCAACAGGCGTGAGGACGGAAGACAGAAAAGTTACCGGCGTATCAGCCGCAGGTGACGAATCTGGATTGCTTTGTCGCTTCGCGCCGCGCTTTTGACAAGGCGAGAATACTCTGTCTTCTGTCCTCTGGGGGCGATTCAAACTGGTGTGGCCAAAGGATTATTCTGTGGGGGGGGTTCCAGTAGTTGTGCCAGGTATGGTTGGCGCGATTCAGGCGCAAGGCCAGGTTCTGTTCGGCGTTGTGGGATAGCCAACGGCGCGCGGTTGGCTATTACGCCCAAAGTTCTCCCGGCAGGCGGTGTCGAAAAGCATTCGCCCGGCTTCTTTCGCGTCGCCTTCCCGTGTACCGCCACGCGTCAGGGTTTGGCTGCCCCGCGGTAAATCACACCCGAATCACAGTTGGGCAAGGATCATGATGACCATCCGCCGCATGAGCTGGCCGCGATATTGGCAAGCGGCACGTGATGCGGGGGAAAGGATGTGGAAATACGGGCATGAAACGAATCCGCTGGCCGGCCCGAGGCGGGCGGCGGAAAAATACAAGGGTTTCCGGCCTTTTCTTTTGTATGCGGAGCCTTTTGCAAAACTCTCGTCCAGAAGACTGCCGCGCCCAAATCGGGACAAAACCGGAAACAAACCGTGGTGGAAAGTCTGTGACGGGGACAGGAGTCAGGAAACAGAAAAGTTGGCGGCGCATGTCACCGCTTCGTCGATGCGCGCCACGCCGGTGACGGTGATGCCGGGGATGGGGCGGCGAGGGAGGTTGGCTTTTGGGATGATGGCGTGGGAGAAGCCGAGTTTGGCGGCCTCCTTCAGGCGTTCCTGGCCGCGTGGCGCGGGGCGGATTTCGCCTGCCAGGCCGACTTCGCCAAAGACGATGAGCTTTTCCGGCAGCGCCCGGTTTTTCAGGGAAGAGACGATGGCCAGCGCCACGGCGAGGTCGGCGGCGGGTTCGATGATGCGCACGCCGCCCACGGCGTTGATGAAGACATCCTGATCGAAGCAGGCGATGCCCGCGTGACGATGCAACACCGCCAGGAGCATCGCCAGCCGTTGCGCGTCCAGGCCGACCGTGAGACGGCGCGGATTGCCGTGCGCGCCGTCGACCAGCGCCTGTATTTCCACCAGGAGCGGACGCACGCCTTCCTGCGTCACCAGTATCGCCGCGCCGGGAATGTCGCGTTCGTGCTGTGAGAGAAAAAGCGCGGAAGGGTTATCGACGCTTTTCAATCCTGTTTCGGTCATGGCGAACACGCCCAGTTCATTGACCGCGCCGAAACGGTTCTTGAAGGCGCGAATCAGGCGAAAACTGGAATGGGCGTCGCCTTCGAAGTAAAGCACGGTGTCGACGATGTGTTCGAGGATGCGCGGCCCGGCGAGCGCGCCTTCCTTGGTGACGTGTCCCACCAGGATGATGGTGATGGCAAGCTGTTTTGCCAGCCGGGTGAGCTGGGCGGCGCATTCGCGCACTTGCGCCACCGAACCCGGCGCGGAATGGAGTTGTTCCGACCACAGGGTCTGGATGGAATCGACCACCGCCACCGCGGGACGCTCGCTTTTCAGGAAGGCGAGGATTTTTTCCAGGTTGATTTCCGTCAGGAGGCCCATCCGGCTGGCGGCGACGCCCAGCCGCCGCGCCCGCAGCGCCACCTGTTCGCTGGATTCCTCGCCGCTGATGTACAGCGCCGGGACGCGCTCCGAGAGTTTTGCCAGGGTTTGCAGCAACAAGGTGCTCTTGCCGATGCCGGGATCGCCGCCGATCAGCGCCACGCCGCCCGCCACCAACCCGCCGCCCAGCGGACGGTCGAATTCGCGGATGCCGGTCGATACGCGCGCGGCTTCGCGCGCCTCGATTTCCGACAGCGGCTGTGCCTTTGCCACGGAGGAGAGCGACAAAAAGCGGGATTGGCTTTCGGATTTCATTTCCGCCACGCTTTCCACCAGCGTGTTCCACGCGCCGCAAGCCGGACATTGTCCCTGCCATTTGGGTGAATCCGCGCCGCATTCGCTACAGAGGTAAACGGTTTTGTTCCTGCTCATGAGGGCGTTCGCTCCGAAAAAAGTTCCTGTTGCAGGCGGCAGGCGAAGAAGCCATTGACGACGCCGAAGACCAGCGCGGCGAGGGCGAAAACCGGCGCCAGGCGAAAGATGCCGTCATGCGGCGCCAGCCAGAGGCGCGCCAGCATCACTTGTCCGGCGATGTGGGCGAAACTTGCCATCAGGCTCCAGCTCACCATTCCGAACCAGCGGGCGGGCAGGTATTGCGCCAGCGCCAGCGCCGCCAGGCTGAAAATCGCGCCCGCCAGGCTCAGGAAAAAACTGGGCGCGAGGAATTGCCCCAGGAGCATGGAACCAGCGACCACGCGCAGGCCGCTCACCCAGGCCGCGCTCTTCCAGCCGTAACGCGCGAGCGCCAGGAGCGTCACGATATTGGCCAACCCCGGCTTCACGCCCGGCAAGGGGAGCGGAATCGCCGCGTCCACCAGCGAAAGCCCCACCGCCGCCGCCGCGAGGCGGGCGACGCGCAGATCGTCGGCATCGGCCTTGAGTTCAGTAATTGAGGGAATCATAGGGCGCATCTTTTCCGGTAATGACGAGGCTGACGCGATTGGGCGCGCAAATGGCGACTTCCCCGGCACGGGAAAGCCAGCCCTGGCGCACGCAGTATTGACGCGGGCCGGGATCGGCGGCCACGCGGGCGCGCCCCTTTTCCACCACGACGCGCGTCTCGCCCAAGGGACCGGGAACCGAAATCTCGCGCGGCGTCTGCAAATCCACTTCCAGGAAGATCGCGCCTTCCTGCCGGATCACCAGCCGGTCGCCCGCGCCGCCCAGCCAAAGGATCGGAAAAGAGAGCGCCGTTCCGAAGAGCGCCAGGAATATCAGAAACAGATCGCCAGGACGCAGGAATGAAAGCCACATGGTCAATCTCCGGCGGCAAGCGGCAAGCAGTCGGATTCGGCGTCCAGAAAGGCCGCCGCGTTTCCCGGCGCCCTGTCGCCCGCCTGCAACCGGGCTTGCCAATGCGCCAGTTCCACGGGCGGCGTGGAAGTGGCGGAGGCGCGTCCGGCATCGATGGCCTGAATCCAGCGTTCCACGCAATCGATCCAGCCTTGCAGGATGTCGTAGCCGGGCGCGCGATCCAGCCAGAGCGGGTCAAGGGTCGGCACGATCTGGGCGAAGCGGAAGGCAGCCCAGGCGAGCGGCGCGAGATCCAAAGGCTCCGCCAGTTGCCGGAGATGGCGGGCGGACTGGGCGAGCGCGGCGCGGTCGGGCGGCACGGCGGATTGCGCGTGGCGCATCTGGCCGATTTCCTCTTTTGCCTCGCGCGCGAACAGGGCGTCGAGTGGACGCGAACGCGGGCCTTCATCGTGACGCGCCAGCCGCGCGACCAGTTGTTCGACCCGCGAGACCAGCGCCTCGTGTTCCAGGAAGTCCTTTTCCCGCAAAAGCTCCAGCGCGGCCTCCAACGTGGTCAAAAGACGCGCCGTGGGCGGCGTGGTCTCCAGCGTGTCCGTGGCGGCGGCCAGAGCCTCCGCCAGCCGCAGGGGCGCGGCGTGCGCCAGGGCCAGCGCGCCATCCAGGAGCTTGAAGAGGGCGTGGCGCAACCGTGGCCAGTCAGCCTTGTCCGGCGCGGCGCGGCAGTCCGACCAAGCCAGGCCCAGGGCTTCGACCGCGTTATCCCAAAGCGCCCGCTGCGACATGGAAAATCGCGGATCACGCGGACGCGCCACCCACGGCAGGATGGCATGTGTGGCTTCCAGCGTGGCGGCCAGGGGATTGCGCGGGGGGGCGATGGCCCCGGCAGAATCCGCGACAGGCGCGACAAGCTGGCGCAAGGGCGCCTCCAGCGCGGCGAGGAGGGCAGTGTCGGGCGCGTCCTTTTTGAACGCCTGTTCGACCCTGGCCGCCAGACGCCGATATGCCGGCAAGGGAAGAAGCCGCTTGTCCCGAATCGCCCCGAACAAGGCCGAAGCCGCGACGAAAATCGCCGTCTTGTCCGTCTTCTCCGGCGGCAAAATGGCGCACCGCGCTTTCAGCGCCCGCAACATGCCTTCAAGCCCTGCCTCTCCCGTCGCTTCTTCCGGCGTCTTCAGCCAGGCCAAGAGACCTTTCTGATAGACGGCGCGCAAGTTCGCGCCGGCCAACCCATCGGCGGGCGCGGGAACGGGAGGGGCGTCAGCCGGCGAACCGGGCGAAGGCATCGATCACTTCCGGAGGCGCTTGCACCAACTCAATCAACACGCCCTCGCCGCTGACAGGATATTCCGCGTTGCCCTTCGGATGCAAAAAGCAGATATCGAAGCCCGCCGCGCCCTTTCTGATGCCGCCGGGCGCGAAGCGCACGCCGTTCGCCGTCAGCCACGCCACTGCGCCCGGCAGATCGTCGATCCACAGTCCCACGTGATTCAGGGGCGTGACATGGACAGCGGGCTTTTTTTCCGCGTCCACCGGCTGCATCAGATCGACTTCCACCTTGAAAGGACCGCTGCCAATGACGCAGATGTCCTCATCCACGTTTTCCCGTTCGCTCTTGAAGTTCCCGGTGAGCGCAAGGCCCAACTTCTCCACCCACAGTGTCCTGAGCTTTTCCCTGGAGACGCCGCCAATGGCGATCTGCTGAATGCCCAACACCCTGAAAGGGCGCGCGCGTGCCTTGTCCATGAAATTCCTTTGTACGTACGGATTGAAGGGAGGCGGACATTTTAACGCGCATACAGAAAACGGAGGCTTGCGCCTCCGTTTTTTCATGGACAGAGACCATTCCGTGGGAGCTAGCCATGAACGGATAGCCGGCATCCGGTCTAGACGCGCGCCATGCCGTGGTTTTCCTACACGCTCTCCCATGTTGACCCGATAATCTGAATCAGGTCTTCATAGCCGTCTGGAAGATGGGCGTCCTGCGGTTTTGCGTAGCCGGA
>JAIRMN010000019.1 GCA_031258715.1 Zoogloeaceae bacterium | reverse complement strand
CTTTCCCGTCGCCTCAATCGCGACTACGAAATCAACCCGCGATACTCCGAGGCCATGATCCAAATCGCCATGATCCATCTGCTCCTCAAACGAATTTCTAATTTTTAAGACAGCTTCTAAGAGCAAGGCCGCTGCCCACCCCGCTTCGCCCGCCAGATCCATGGGAATCCGAAACGCTCGCGCTCCGCGCCCGGATACCTGTCGCCTAGGAACTACGCAAGGAGGCTCGAACAGGCCGTTTGACTTCGTGCTTCCTGGCGTCCGTCCTTACGGGAGAAGTTCATATATCTTTTTTTGAATAAGCAAGGAAATGGGTTCGCCATAAGCAAAGCGACTATTCTTACTTCCCCTTCAACCACAAGGCTTTCATCATTCGCTCCTTGTTTTTACGCGCGGGAGCTTGTCACATGTCTTTGTCCTTCCTTAAACATCGTGATGCCGTTACCGGCATCCTCTTCAGCCTGATCGGGCTGGCGTCGGCGGTCGGCGCGCATCAGTATCCGCTGGGTTCCGCGATGCGCATGGGCGCGGGATATTTTCCGCTCATGCTGGGCGTTTTCCTGGCGATCCTGGGCGGGGCGGTGTTGTTGCGCGCCTTTCTTTCGCGGCAGCGGCATGTTATCGATCGCCTGACCTTGAAGCCCGTGCTCTTGATCGGCGTGGGCGTGCTCACCTTTGCCGCCCTTCTGGGGAGCATCGGGCTTGCGGCGGCGAGTTTCCTGCTTATCGCCCTCGCCGGCCTGGCGCACCATGAATCCCGGATGCGCGAGCTTTTGCCGCTGGGACTTTTCATGGCGCTCTTTGGCGCGGGCGTGTTCGTCTGGGGCCTGGGACTGCCTTTGCCACTTTTGCCCGCCTGATCTCCTGAAATGGAACTGATTTCCCATTTGGGCATCGGACTGGAGGCGGTGCTCACCTGGCAGAATCTGGGGTATTGCTTTCTGGGCGTGTTGCTCGGCACGTTGATCGGCGTCCTGCCAGGGCTGGGGCCGGTGGCGACCATCGCCATGCTCCTGCCGGTGACTTACGGCCTGCCGCCGCTTTCCGCCCTCATCATGCTCGCCGGCATCTACTACGGCGCGCAGTATGGCGGTTCCACAACGGCGATTCTCGTCAACCTGCCGGGAGAATCCTCTTCCGTCGTCACCTGCCTGGACGGTTACGCGATGGCGCGACAGGGACGCGCGGGCGTCGCGTTGGGCGTCGCGGCGCTAGGGTCTTTTTTCGCGGGGACGATCGCCACCCTGGTCATCGCCGCCGCCGCCGCGCCGCTGGCGGAATTCGCGCTCAAGTTCGGCCCGGCGGAATACTTTTCGCTCATGCTTCTGGGCTTGATCGCGGCCGTGGTGCTGGCGCAGGGAGACGTCTTCAAGGCCATCGCCATGGTGGTGCTGGGACTCTTGCTGGGATTGGTCGGCACCGACGTGGGTTCGGGCGCGGAACGCTTCACCTTCGGCATTCCCGAACTTTCCGACGGCATCAGTTTCGTCGTCCTGTCGATGGGACTTTTCGGCATTGCCGAAATCATCATCAACCTGGAACAGACCAGCGGACGGGATGTCTTCACGGCGCGCATCGGCAGCCTCCTGCCTGGCCGGGAAGACGTGCGACGCGCCTGGAAGCCGGTGCTGCGCGGCACGACACTGGGTTCCATTCTGGGCATCCTGCCCGGCGGCGGCGCGGTGCTCTCCTCCTTTTCCGCCTATACCCTGGAAAAGCGCCTTGCCAACGATCCTTCCCGTTTCGGCAAAGGAGCCATCGAAGGCGTCGCCGGGCCGGAAGCCGCCAACAACGCGGGGGCGCAGACTTCCTTCATCCCGCTTTTGGTGATGGGACTGCCTTCCAACCCGGTCATGGCCCTGATGGTGGGCGCGATGATGATCCACGGCATCGTGCCCGGCCCGCAGGTGATGGAAGAACGCCCCGCCCTCTTCTGGGGACTGATCGTCAGCATGTGGTTCGGCAATCTCTTCCTGGTGCTGCTCAACATGCCGCTGATCGGATTGTGGGTGCGCCTTCTGAAGGTGCCCTACCGGCTGCTTTATCCGGTCATCCTGCTTTTTTGCTGCATCGGCGTCTATAGCATCAACAACAGCGCCTTCGAAGTCGGGCTGACGCTCTTTTTCGGCGTGCTGGGCTACCTCTTCGTCAAGCTCCATTGCGAACCCGCGCCGCTGCTCCTGGGCTTCGTGCTCGGCCCGATGATGGAAGAAAACCTGCGCCGCGCCATGCTCCTGGCGCGTGGCGACGCGCGCGTCTTCTTCACCCGTCCCATCAGCCTGACCCTCCTCGTCGCTTCCGCCCTCCTGCTCTGCGTCATGGCCTGGCCGCGCGCAAGAAAGGCGCGCGACCTGGCGTTTCAGGAAAACTGACTTTTAGAAACGTGAAAGGAATTCCATCATGAACACCCCTAGACCGAACCTGCCGCTCTTCGATCAGGCGGACGCGCAAAGCGTCGAGCAAGGCATCATCCTGCTCGATGAATTCATGGCCGCCTTCAACGCCAGGGACGCGCGCGCCTGGAGCCGGACGCTGCATTATCCGCATGTCCGTTTCGCGGGCGGCGAGGTCAGGATATGGCATACGCCGGAAGAATACGCCGCCGACAACGACATCCATTTGCTGGAAAAAACCGGCTGGCATTATACCCGCTGGGACTTTCGCCATCTTGTCCATGCCGACGCGGACAAGTTGCACTTTGCCCTGCAATTCACCCGCCATGACGACAAGGATCGTCCCCAGGGCAGTTATCAGGCGTTTTATGTCCTGACCCGGCAAGCGGCACGTTGGGGCGTGCAGGCGCGTTCCAGCTATGCCGGGATCGCGGTAGCCGGCGCGGCTTTCTGAAGGCGATGACAATGAAAACCAGATTTTTCCTCCCGGCCATCCTGCTCGTTTTCGGCCTCCTGCTCTTGCCGCGGGCAGCTTGGTCCGAATACCCGGAGCATCCGGTAAAGGTCATCGTTCCCTATCCGGCGGGCGGCATCGTCGATGTCGCCACCCGCATCGTCACGGAGCGTATCGCCCAGGATTGGGGACAGCCCATCGTGGTGGAAAACCGTCCCGGCGCGAACGGCAACATCGGCGCGGCAGCCGTCAAGAACGCCGCGCCGGACGGCTACACGCTGCTCATCGGGTCGACGTTTCTGGTGACCAATCCCCTGCTGGATCGTCATTCCAGGGTCGGCCATGAGGATTTTGTCCCGATCGGCACGATGGGCATGCCGCCCAATCTGCTGGCGGTTCCCGCCGCATCGCCCGCGAAAAGCCTTCAGGATTTCATCGCCCTCGCCAAATCACGACCAGGAGAATTGAACGCGCCCAATCCCGGAATCGGCAGTTCCAACCATCTGGGAACCGAGGCGTTTGTGTCGCTCGCGGGCATCGAACTGACGCAGGTAAACTACAAGGGGCAGCCGCCCTTCATCCCGGATTTGTTGAACGGACAGATTGATTTCACCTTCATTTCCGCGGCGCTGGCCGCCCCGCACATCCGAAGCGGCAAGCTGCGCCCGCTGGCGGTCAGCTACGACAAACGCCTGAAAAGCCACCCCGACCTTCCCACCGTGGGCGAGCTGGGCTACCCGGAAGCCGCCGTATTGCCCTGGACAGGTTTTTTCGCGCCAGCCAGGACGCCAGCCCCAATTGTGCATCGGCTGGCGACGGAATTGAAAAAGGCGCTTCAGGATGCAGAGGTCATACGCCGCAACGACGCTCTGGAAGCCGTCAACCCCGATCTTTTCCTGGAAGATTTTGCCCGCTTTCTGAAGAGCGAATCCCGTCGCTGGCGCAAGGTCATTGACGAACACCACTTGCAGGCGGAATGAAAGGAAATCGAACCATGTTCACGACATACCAAGGCGCGCGTCCATGCGCAATGCGCATCCACGGCACCCTGCCGGATAATTTTATGGCTTTGGCATTACATGGTCTACCCGTGTCGAAGAGGGGCGAAATCCCCTCGTCCCGGTGCGCGGCGCGCGGCGCTTTCCTGTTGGGGCTTGCGCTTGCGCTCCTGTTCGCGCTCTGTCTGGTTCCGGAATCGGTTGCCGCGGAAAGCCCGGAAAAATACCCGGGGCGCCCGATCAAGCTGATCGTGCCCTTCCCGCCCGGCGGCCCCACGGACATCGTGGCGCGTCCCTTCGCCGAGGCGCTGTCGCAATCCCTGGGGCAAGCCATCATCATCGAGAATCGCGGCGGCGCGGGCGGCTCGATCGGCGCGGCGTCGGCGGCCAAGGCGTCCGCCGACGGCTATACCCTGCTTCTGGGCACGGTGGGCGTCATCTCCATCAATCCCAGTCTCTACCCGCGCCTTGCCTACGATCCAAACGCGCTGACGCCCGTGGCGCTGCTCGCCGCCGCGCCTGTGGCGCTGGTGGCGCATCCTTCCGTGCCCGCCGGGGACGTGGCCGGACTCAGAAGGCTGGCGGCAAACCAAAGCCTGCGTTTCGGCACGGCGGGCAACGGCACGCCCGGCCATCTGACGGGCGAAATCTTCAGGAGCGCGAGCGGCATTCCCCTGACCCACGTTCCCTACAAGGGCAGCGCCCCCGCCGTGCAGGATTTGCTGGGCGGACACCTGGAACTGGCTTTCGATCCGCTGCAATCCGTATTGCCGCACATTCGCGCCGGAAAACTGAAAGCATTGGCCGTCAGCGCCCCCGCGCCGGAATTGCCGGGAACGCCCACCTTCATCGAGGCGGGCGTCGCGGCCGAAACGACCGCCTGGTGGGGCGTTTTCGCGCCTGCCGCCACACCGCCCGCCATTTTTGAGACGCTCTCCCGCCATCTGGCCAAAGCCCGCAAAAGCGCGGCGGCGCGGCAGCTGGAATCCCTGGGCATCACCCTCCTCCCGGAGCGCGAGCGCGCGGCGGAAGAAGACTTCTTGCGCGCGGAAGCCATCAAGTGGGGCAAGGCGGTACGGGATTCCGGGGCAAAAGTGGATTGAACGCCTATGACGATGACGCCCGCCGACAACATCCCCGTTCCCCGCTTTCCGCTGGATTATCCTTCCACGCGGGACGCCCTTGCGGATTATCTGTTGCAGGCCAATCACGGTGCGTACCATCCGGATCGAAAAAAAGTGCTGTCGGTGCGCAAGACGGATCGCACGGCCTCGCTGCGGGACGCGACTTCGCCCGTGCGCGGGGAAGCCTACTATTTCATCGAAGGCGAGCTTTTTCCCGAAAAGGAGGCCACGCGCCTCAAAGAAGGCGAAACGCCGCGCGAACGGGCGGAAAAACTCCTGGAAGGCATCTGGACGCAATTGCAGGTCTGGAACGCCTACGATTTCGCC
>JAIRMN010000223.1 GCA_031258715.1 Zoogloeaceae bacterium | reverse complement strand
ATAAAATCCCTCGTTGCAGGCAAAGATCGCCAACAACTTCTCGCCGATCAACGCATATGGCTCAAACAGCGCAACACCTGCCAGACAGCAGAGTGCCTCACTGAGTCCTACACCCGGCGCATCGGCCAGATTTGCAACGATTACCCCTACCCTGTAACATCCGGCAATCCGCCTGCGTGCATCACTACAGAAGAAGCTCAGATGAATCTGAACCAAATCATGTTCCCACGCAATGAGGTCGTGCAGCCATGAGAAAAGCGGGGTAACGCCATGAGCATTCGATATATCCTTTTGGGAATCGTTCTCACGTCAGGGATGTTCCTGGCTGGTTACGCTGGTGCCGACACCTATAAGATCAACCCGCCCTCCTTGGAGTTGAAAGTATGTAAATCTTCAGTTTGCAACAACATACCCCTTCCTTTGGTCGAAAACTCCGAGAACTCTACCTATTCTCTGCGAGACTTTGATAATGACGGCATTCCTGAGGTTATTGTTACGGAGGATCCTCAATTAAGCCAAGGGATAAATGTTACGTCGTTCATCTACAGAATCGAAAAGAATAATCTTATTTTAATCAAGACTAGTACAGGAGATGATGCGGCAATGGGGAATATCTCCTTCCACAAGGACAAGATCATCAGCAGTTACCGAAGCGGGCCAATCTGGTATCAAGACATCTATCACTATTCACATGGTGTTTTTGTACGGGAAATGCAAGATAGAAATGGAGAATTAAGGACAATTTTTAATGAAACAGAAACAGAAAAATTCATCCTTCCTGTCGACACTATGCATTCTGTTGACGTAGATTGTCGTCTTAAATATCGTGACGAAAAGAGCATAAACCTCACCTTGCTATCTGGAGAAAACAGAATGCCCACAATTCAGACGACAGCTTTCAATGGAGAGAATTGTAAACAAATTGTCTTTTCAGGTTATGATTTTGATGGGGACAGACAAAATGATGTTTTTATTATCAATGGCGATCAAGTAATCGCGACGCAACAAATTTTCCTTGTTGATGCAAAAAATAAAACTTTGCTTTACGCTGGAAATCTACCAGTCAATCATGAATACCAATCTGACGGCACTTATCTGTATGAGGAAGTGAGTCCGTCTGTTAAATCAAAGACAATCTATGTCTTTTCTGATAAAAAACTTGCCATAAAGAAAACAACTTCTCTCGTTTTTGATGGGAATGTTTGCCTTGATAATTCAGGCATAAATATTTCATGTGAACATGGTCAAAAAGCTACCAGAGAACTGCCTGTTTGTTATGTCCGGGATAATAGCGAAAATTATCACATTGTTCCACTCACAAAATGCGATATAAAAAAAGAAGAAGTTTCTGATTTGCATGAATAACATCTTCTCATTATTTTCGCAACGAATATCGCTCAAGGAGCTCAAAATGCAACGGTCTATTATGCATACCAACGTCCGTAATTCAATCATCGCAATCATTATACTTGCTTGCGGCACATTTTCTGCCCCATCTCATGCGGACGAGTGGAAGGATACGCCATGGAGCGAAAAAGAGATAGGGAAATGTTTTCCGTCTACCGACGCATTCATGAGAAAGACATTCCCTGGCCTTTACCCAAAGTATCCGGAGATAAGAATCAGGGAAATGGACGATCCTAAAAGCGCTTATTACCTCGCAGCAGACTATACGCCGAGTAAAAATCCTACCACTTATATACTCCGCAAGGAGAAAAACGAGCGTGTCTGCCTTATTGGTTACGTTTATGCAGCCGATATTTCTGATATAAAGTTCTCAAAGCGTGGTGTGCTCGAAAAAATCGTCGGATGGGATCAAAATACCGAAATTGCCTACAAAGCGAATAGTAAAGGCTACCTTATGCCTGGCAAATGTCTTGTATATCTGAAAAATGAAAAAACTGGAGAATATTCGCAGCCCCTGACCTTATCATGTAATGCAAGATTTCGTCATGTATTTTCTGAATACGGGGGCTATCCAAGTTTCGACTGTTCAAAAGCGCGTACATCGGTCGAGAAAATTGTTTGCGCAGATCGAAATATATCCATCCTTGATACCATCTTGGCGATGAATTACAAAAACCTCGGGGTCGCGGATATTGGACTCAAGCGCAAGCAATTGGAAACTGACCAACGCGCTTGGCTCAAACGGCGCAACAATTGCAAAACTCACGATTGTATAAGTAATGCATATATAGAACGAATTCGTGAGATTTGCACGGCCTACCCTGTCGTCTCTGGCGTCGCGCCTGCTTGTAACTCTGAAGAAGACGATTATAACGTATTGGGTAAGTACTATTATTAATAGCCGTCCATGCCATCATTTTTTCCGTTAATCTAAACACCAGATTTGGATATTATGATAACCAGTATTATCTGATGGCGAACTGTACGGACGATTCTTATATACAAATAGGTGAAAATAGTTTTTTTACCCTCTTGTCGAAAAGAAATAAATGCCGCCGGATGGCAATCGCCCGCAGTCTTCCCAGCGGATCGAGTCTCTGTTCAATGATCGAGGCATGACTGTGCGATGCGATGTGTTTTTTGCCAAGACCATCATGGAAAATGACAGCAGGTGTTGTAAAAAATCACTGCACTCATTTTTGAAAATGGTCGCACTCATTTCCGGGGAGCGCCGGGCAGTTGCCGTCCGTTCGAGCCGGATACGCTCCAAGCCGTTGATTAAATAGTGAATACCCTTCGGCGGAAGCATCCAGGCATGTGGTCATGCGCCATGCGGGCGAACATCGTTCAGTCTTACGGTTGCCGGGGCGGTGCGAGGCGCGCGAAACCCGCGGGGATGGCGGGATCGGCGTGGATGAGCAGTTCCGCGCCGGGAGGCAGCGATTGCCGCAGGAAAGCAGCCAGCGCCAGTGCTTCCGGCGCTTCCGGCGTGCTGACGAGCAGACGCCATGGTTGTTGCGGGGCGCTTTCGCCGCTGGGGGATGGTGCATCCGCGTGGGGTATCGGCGCATGTCTGAACGAGGCAGCCAATTGTTTCCATTGCGCTGCGCCGAGCGGCCAGATGTCGGCGGCGGCAAGGTCGTCTTCGCGCTGGAGAGGCAATGGTTCGTCGGCAGGCGCGGGAGCAAGAACAGGAGCAAGAGCGGGCGCCGGCGCGGGGGCGGCGCGTGCCATTTGGGCCCGATCAGCCAGCGGTGCGGATGCCGCTTGGCGTAGCGGCGGCATTTCTGTTTCGGATTCGGCGGCTTCCGTGCTTGCCGCCCGCGCCGGGGCAGCCGGCTTTGCCGCGCGCGGGCTTTCGTCGGGCGCCGGGAGGGAGGGAGAGGGCGGCATCCAGTCGTCGACGTCCGGCGTCATCACGATGGGGGGGGCGTCCGCAGCGGCGAGCAGCGGTGGCATTTTGTCGGCGGCGGCAAGGTCGTCTTCGCGCTGGGGAGGCAATGGTTCGTCGGCAGGCGCGGGCGCTGGCTCGGGGGCGGGCTCGGGAGCGGGCTCGGGAGCGGCAGACGGCGCAGGTTCGGGGGCGGCGCGTGCCATTTGGGCCCGATCAGCCGGCGGTGCGGATGCCGGTTGGCGCAGTGCCGACATTTCTGTTTCGGATTCGGCGGCTTCCGTGCTTGCCGCCCGCGCCGGGGCGGTCGGCTTTGCCGCGCGCAGGCTTTCGTCGGGCGCCGGGAGGGAGAGAGGGGGCGGCATCCAGTCGTCAGTGTCCGGCGTTGTCACGATGAGGGGGGCGTCCGCGGCGGCGAGCGGCGGCGGCATTTCCGGTACGTTCCCGAGATGCCGTACAGCCAGGACAGCCACCAGCGCGACGCCCAGGCCCGTGCCGAAAGCCAGCCCCGGTTTCCACCACGAACGCCGCCGCGCCGGGGGCGAAGGCGGCGCGGGGGCGCGAGGGCTTTTTTCCTGTCGCGCCCAGATGTCGCGCAGCCAGGCTTCCGTCGCCGGCGCGACCGGCGCGCCCAGGATTTTCCCGATGTCGGCTTCGCGCGCGAGCGCGGCGCGGAGTGCCTGCCGACGCGGCGTCTGCGCGCGTTCCAGCGCCCAGGCTTCTTGCAGCACGGCGTCGCGCAGGCGCGCGGGCGGCTCGAATACGCAGGGGGGGGCCGCAGCGGCGCGCTCGTCTTCGACGGATCGCGCCGTCTGGTTCATCCAGGAAGCCAGCGCCGCGGGCGCGTCGAAAAACGGTGCGGCCTTGAGTACGGCGCTCAATCTGTCTTCGCCGGCGATGAAGCGTTCGACCGCTGTCATTCGGTCTGTCCCAGTTCTCGGCGCAAGTGCGCGAACGCATAGCGCAGCCGGCTTTTCACCGTCTCGAACCCCGCGCCGACCGAGACGGCGATTTCTTCCAGCGACAATTCGCAGAAAAAGCGCAACACCACGACTTCGCGCTGCGACGTCGATAGTGTCATGATCGCCTGCCGCACGCGGTGCATGTCCTGCCGCAGGGCCAGTGCCGTTTCCGGCGTCAGGTCGTCGGCGGGGAGGCGTTCTTCCTCGTCGCCGTCGGGTGCCTCGTGCCGGGCATAGGCGCTTTTGCGGGCGTCGAGCAGCGCGTTGCGCGCAATCTGGTAAAGAAAGGTGCGGAACGCGGCAGTGGGTTGGTAATTCGCGCAGCGCATGAGTTTCAACCAGGTCTTCTGGCAGATGTCTTCCGCCTCGTCGCGGTCGCCCTGGCAACTCCAGGCGATGAAATTGAAGAGGGCGCGATTGTGGCGGCGGAATAGCTCGGCCACCGGCTCCGCGACGATACCCTGCGCGATCAGTGTCATCAGGTCTTCGTCGGGGAGCTCGCCGAGCGGCGGCGGGGGGGTATCCATCGCGGCAGTATAGCCGCGTCGCCGCCGTCCGGTTTTCTCCGCGCGCCGGGTTTATTTCCCGGCTTTGTCCGGCGCGCCGTGGGAGGCCGCCAGCGCGCCCGCCAGGTCGATCAGTTCCAGCAGTTCGGCGCGATAACCGTGTTCATCGTCGCCCGCCGCGCTCGCGGCCAGCGCCCGCGCGTCTTCATAGCGCCACGAACCCAGATTCGCCTTGCCGCGCAGCAATTGCCCGAAGCCGGCCACCGCCGCCGCGAGGCGGAAATCGTCGTCGGCGTTCCCGATCGGTTTCAGGTCGGTAGGGATGACCGGGTACTCAAGCAGCGCGCTCGTGTCGCCGTCCGGCTTTTTGTAGCGCAGTTTGATGAAGGCGAGCTCGTTTCCGCGCACGTTGGCGGGTGCGGTTTTCGTTTGGTAGCGCAAGGGATCCAGCGCGCCCGTTTTCCCGGCCAGGGTCAGTTCGTACAGCGCCGTGACCGTGTGGCCCGCGCCGATGTCGCCCGCGTCCACCTTGTCGTTATTGAAATCCTCGCGCCGGAGTATCCGGTTTTCGTAGCCGATCAGGCGGTATTCCGTCACCTGCGCTGGATTGAATTCGATCTGGATTTTCACGTCCTTGGCAATTGTCGCCAGCGTCGATGTCATTTCATTGACCAGTACCTTCTTGCCTTCCTTCAGCGAGTCGATGTACGAATACGCGCCGTTGCCCGCATCAGCCAGTTGCTCCATCAGGTGCTCGTTGTAATTGCCGGTGCCGAAACCGAGCGTGGTGAAGGAGACGCCGGATTTGCGCTTTTCCTCGATCATTTGTTTCAGTTGATCGAAGTGGGTGACGCCGACGTTGAAATCGCCATCGGTTGCCAGGAGGATGCGGTTGATGCCGCCCGGGATGAAGTTTTCCCGCGCTTGTTGGTAAGCCAGTTCGATCCCCGCCGCGCCTGCCGTGCTGCCGCCGGCTTGCAGGCGGTCGATGGCATTTGCGATTTTTTCCTTCTCGCTGCCGGGCGTGCCCGAGAGCACGACCGCGGTCGACCCCGCGTAAGTGACCAGCGAAATCCTGTCCTCGGCGCGCAATTGCCTGGTCAGCAGTTTCAGCGACGCTTGCAGGAGCGGTAATTTGTCCTGCGAATACATCGAGCCGGAGATATCGACCAGGAACACGAGATTGGCCGGAGGCAGGGTTCGCTTGGCGATGTCCTCGCCCTTGAGCGCCACCCGCAGCAGCGCGCGGTCGGCGTTCCAGGGCGCGGGGGCGAGCGCCATGTGTACCGCGAATGGCTTGCCGTCCTTCGGCTGCGCGTAGTGGTAGGGGAAATAATTGATCATTTCCTCGACCCGCACCGCGTCCCCTGGCGGCAATTGCCCGTGCGTCAGCATCCGGCGCACGTTGGCGTAGCTGCCGGTATCGACATCGACCGAAAAGGTCGATACCGGCTCTTCCGCCACGCGTTTTACCGGGTTGTCGTCGATTTTGCCGTAACGCTCGCGCTCGGGTTCGGAGAAAGCCAGCTCGTTGACGGGTGTCGCGTGGGAAAACCGCAAGCTGCTCACTGCCTGGTGATCGTCCATGGGCGCCATGACGACCATTGGCGCCGGCGCTGGTTCTGATTGCGGGTGGTGTCCCGCGTAGTACGCGTCGGTGCCGCAGCCAGCCAGCAACACAGCCAGCAGCGCGGCGGAAGTCCGTGGGAAAGTCTTGTGCTTCATGTTCGCTCCTCGAAAAAATGTCATGGAAAGCGTGAATGAAACGAATCAGGGTGGCGAATGGGGTTGGGCCGCAGCGAAAAAATTCGGGTTTCAGAGGGCGTTTTCAATCCACGAATAATCCGCGCATGAGGATGCGAGCCTGAGTCAGCCAAGGCCAAGCCCCAGAGACATGGGTAGGCGATCATGGTGCATGATTTGCCGACGAAATTTCTCGTTCCAGGCGTGGATGCGTTCCAGTAGGTGATCTCGCCCACCCAGGTCGTTGTGGCACGGCCTACGGCGAACTGGCGATCCAACAGATTCCCGCTCACTGGCTGTGTGCGCCTGCAGGGGGACTGATCGTGCCCTTCGCCCGATGGCCTATGCCGGTTTTCCGTCCCCGGGGGGCAGG
>JAIRMN010000043.1 GCA_031258715.1 Zoogloeaceae bacterium | reverse complement strand
TGAAACGCTGGCGAGGTATCGCCACCCGCTATGCCAGGAATACGGCTTCTTTCGTGGCTGCCGTGCAAATACGATGCATCGCATTATGGGCAAATATCTTGTGATGATACCGTCTAATTCCCGTCTCCTGATCACCCGCCCACTGACGATCCGGCTCATCGGAAAGGCCGCTTTCCTGTCGTTCCGGTGAGGGTAGACGAGGCTTCGCCGGTCTTTCGTTCCGGCATGAGCGCCAGCACGGTCTGGTTTCTGAGGGCGCATAAAAGGGCGAGTTCCTTCTCGGCCAGCAAAGTGCCATCGACCCGGTCGCTATCGGCGCGGATCACCTCCGCCCCGTCTTGCGAACGGAATTGCCGTCCGCGAGGATGAGGAAGACGGCGGGACGGCGGTCGCAGTTGGGGACGGGCAGTTTTTGCCAGTCGCGGACGCGGTGGGTGCGGATGGATTCGCCGGGCAAGGTAAGATCGACGGCAAGACAGAGCAGGGTGTCGGGGCGGGCGTGCTGTAAGAGGTCGGCAAAGAGCGCCCGGTTACGGTAGGGCGTTTCGATGAATATCTGCGTTTGCCGGCGGGCGCTGGATTCCTTTTCCAGTTCGCGGATGGCGCGGCCACGTTCTTCCGCCTTGGCGGGCAGGTAGCCATGAAAGGCGAACCGTTGTCCCTCCAGGCCGGAAGCCATCAGGGCGAGCGTCAGGGAAGAGGGGCCGACGAGTGGAACAATGCGAATCCCCCCGCGTTGCGCCAGCGCCACCAGCGCCGCGCCGGGGTCGGCGATGGCGGGACAGCCGGCTTCCGACATCAATCCTAGATCATGGCCTTCCAGAAGCGGATTGAGAAGGCCGTCCAGCGCGTTTTCCGGCGTGTGTTCGTTGAGTTCGGCAAGCGACAGTTCCTGCAAGGGGACGGGCATATCCAGGTGTTTCAGCGCGGCGCGCGCGGTCTTTGGCCGTTCGACCACGAAATGCCGCAATTCTCGCGTTTTTGCCAGCGCCGGGGCGGGCAAGGCGGCATGGAGCGTCGCCGCGTCCGGCGTCGAGGAAAGCGGAACGGGAATCAGGTAGAGGATGCCCGCATCGCGCATCACGCGCCCCGCAATACCGCGACGCCCGCCGCGCGCAGCAGATCGCAAAGCGCGATGAGCGGCAGGCCGATGAGGGCGTTGGGGTCTGTCCCTTCCATTTTGGCGATCAGCGCGATGCCCAGCCCTTCGGATTTGGCGGAACCGGCGCAATTCAAGGCGTCGGGTTCGCGCGCGAGATAACTTTTTATCTCGTCCTCCGAAAGATGGCGAAAGGTGACGGTTGTGGCAACGCTCATCCGATGGGCTGTTCCTTCCGTTTTCCCTTCCTTGTCCCGCGTTCGCGGATCCAGGAGGCAGAGGCCAGTGAAAAAATGGACGCGCCTGCCGGAGAGTTCGCGCAACTGGATGGCGGCGGCGGCAGGATTGCCGGGCTTACCGTAAATTTTTCCCGCGCAGACGGCAACCTGGTCGCTGCCGATGATCAGCGTATCGGCAAATTGCCATGGAGCGGCGGCGAGCACGGCGCGCGCCTTGGTTTCCGAAAGCCGCAGGGAGAGCGTCTCCGGGTCTTCTCCGGGGCGTGGCGTCTCGTCGCAGTCCGGGATGGCGACCCGGAAAGGCAGCCCCAGGCGGGCAAGGAGCTCGCGGCGAAAGGGCGAGGCGGAAGCCAGGATCAGCGTGGGCGGAGAAAAAATGGACATGGCGGGAGGATGAATGGAAAAGTGGCGTCTGGCAACAGGCGCAAGCGCGGCTTTGACGAACAAGGCCAAAAATAATATCATCGCTATCCTTGTCGCAACAGTGCGCGCTTTTATGCTGGATACCTACCGTTTTGCCCGTGACTCGGCCTGTCTCGAAGGGCGTCTGGCCCTGGCAGGCCTGTCTCGCCTGGCGGACGCGCTGGCGCAAACGGAAGGAGCGGTGGATTATCGGCTCTCCGGCCTCATGGGCAACCAGGGCCAGGCGTGTTTGCGTTTGCGGGTGACGGGGCGGTTGTTGCTGGTTTGCCAGCGTTGCCTGAGCGCGGTGGCGCACGATGTGGTCATTGACCGCCTTTTGGAACTGGCGTCGGAAGACAGCGCGCCCACCCAGGAGGAAATGGAAGACGACAGCGTGGATATTTTGCCGTCAGTCGGCGCGCTGGCGGTGGACGCGCTGGTCGAGGACGAGCTGTTGTTGTCCTTGCCCATCGTGCCGCGTCACGCGGAATGCGCCTTGCCCGAAGCGACGGCGGATGGCGGACAGACGCATCCGTTTGCCGCTCTGGCGGCCTTGAAGCATCATCCACATCATTAATTTGTCAGGAGTTTTAAATGGCTGTACAACAAAACAAGAAATCACCCTCCAAGCGCGGGATGCATCGCGCCCATGATTTTTTGAATACGCCGCCGCTGGCGATAGAGCCGCTTACCGGCGAAACGCATCGCCGGCACCATATTTCTCCCACGGGGTTTTACCGGGGAAAACAGGTACTGAAAGGCAAGGACGAGTAACTTTGCGGTATGCGCAAGGCGGGTCTTTCCGGCGGGCTTACGCGCCCCGGATGCCCGCCTTTCCTCTATACGTGATTTCGTCCGGGCGTGAGCGGCCGCTGGCGTTGCGGGCGATGCCGCGCGCTTGCCGGAACTCGAACCGGAATCGAGTGGAGTAACCATGTCTTCTGATGTCATTACCATTGCCATCGATTGTATGGGCGGGGACTTCGGCCCAGCGGTGACGGTTCCGGCGGCGCTGGCCTTTCTGCGCGCGCACGGTGCCGCGCGCGTCGTGCTGGTTGGCCGATCCGACGCGCTTTCACCATTGCTGGCGCAGCATCCGGACGTGGCGGAGCGCGCGAGCGTCCTTTACGCCGACGAAGTGGTGGCGATGGATGAATCGCCGACACTGGCGCTGAAAAACCGCAAGAAATCCTCCATGCGCCTGGCGCTGAACTTGGTTAAGGAAGGCGCGGCGCAGGCTTCGGTTTCGGCGGGCAATACGGGCGCGTTGATGGCCATGTCGCGCTTTGTTCTGAAAATGCTGCCGGAAATCGACCGTCCGGCGATCTGTCCGGTCATGCCGACCATGAAGGGGCATGTCTATGTGCTGGATCTGGGCGCCAATGTCGATTGTTCGGCGGAGCACCTGTTGCAGTTTGGCATCATGGGCGCGATGCTCGCTTCCGCGCTCGACCACAAGGCCGCGCCTTCCGTGGGGCTCCTGAACATCGGTTCCGAGGAGATCAAGGGGAACGAGGTGGTCAAACAGGCTGGGGAACGCTTAAGAAACTCCGGCCTGAATTTCATCGGCAATATCGAAGGCGACGGCATCTACAAGGGCGAGGCCGACGTGGTGGTCTGCGACGGCTTTGTCGGCAATGTCGCCCTGAAAGTTTCCGAAGGAGTAGCCCAGATGCTGACGCAATCGTTGAAACAGGAATTCAGGCGCAATCTCCTGACCCGCCTGTCGGCGCTGGCAGCCTTGCCGGTGTTGAAACATCTCAAGGCGCGCTTCGATCATCGGGCATACAACGGCGCGAGCCTCCTGGGTCTGCGCGGCGTGAGCGTCAAGAGCCACGGCTCGGCGGATGCCTTTGCCTTTGAACGGGCGATCGCCCGTGCCTATGAAGCGGCACACAACCATGTGGTGGAACGGATCAGCGCCTGTCAGGCGGATTTGCACAAACGGCAGGACGCCGCGTCCGCCGCCGCCGGGGAGCGTGCCTGATGTTCGCGCGTGTGACCGGAACGGGCGGCTACCTGCCCGGATCGCCCGTCAGCAACGACGATCTGGCGGCGCGCGGCGTCGATACCAGCGACGCCTGGATTGTCGAGCGCACCGGCATTCGCTTCCGCCACCTGGCGGAGGCAGGCGAGACCTCTTGCCAGATGGCGGAAATCGCGGCGCGCGCGGCGCTGGAAATGGCGGGAACGACGGCGGACGAACTGGATCTGATCATCGTCGCCACATCCACGCCCGATTACATTTTCCCCAGTACGGCCTGCATGTTGCAGGGCGCGCTGGGCAACAAGGGCGCTACCGCCTTCGACGTGCAGGCGGTGTGCAGCGGTTTCATTCACGCGTTGGTCATTGCCGACAAGTTCATCCGTTCCGGTTCGCACCAAAAGGCGCTGGTCGTTGGCGCGGAAGTGTTTTCCCGCATCCTCGACTGGCAGGAGCGCGGCACCTGCGTGCTCTTTGGCGACGGCGCAGGGGCGGTGGCGCTGGAGGCTTCGGACGCCCCCGGCATCCTTTCGTCGGCCCTGCATGCGGACGGCAGCCAGGTCGGCATTCTTTCGGTGCCAGGGCAGGTTCATGGCGGCAAGATCTGGGGCGACCCGTTTTTGCGCATGGAAGGCCAGGCAGTGTTCAAGACCGCCGTGCGCGTCCTGGCGAGCGTGGCGGAAGAATGCTGCCAGGCCGCCGGGATTCACTGCGGCGAGGTGGATTGGCTGGTGCCGCACCAGGCGAATATCCGCATCATCGAATCCACGCGCAGGAAAATGAATCTCGCGCCGGAAAAGGTAGTGACGACCGTGGAACGGCACGGCAACACTTCAGCGGCTTCCGTGCCGCTTGCCCTGAACGAGGCCGTGCGCGACGGGCGCATCCGGCGCGGCCAGCGCGTATTGCTCGAAGGTGTGGGCGGCGGCTTCACCTGGGGCGCGGCCCTGCTCGTGTTCTGAGGGGCGGCGGATGAGAATTCTTGCGTTTCGAGGAGGCCATTGATGTCCTTTGCTTTTGTTTTCCCCGGCCAGGGTTCGCAGGCCGTTGGCATGATGAGCGCCTATGGCGACGCGCCGTGCGTGCGCGCCACTTTTCATGAAGCTTCCGCCGCGCTGGGCGAAGACCTCTGGCAGATGGTGGCCGAAGGCCCCGCCGAGCGCCTGGCGCAGACGGTCAACACGCAGCCGGTCATGCTGGCGGCGGGCATTGCCGTATGGCGCCTGTGGCGGGAAAAGGGCGGCGGGACGCCGGCCTTCGTCGCCGGGCACAGCCTGGGCGAATACGCCGCGCTGGTGGCCGCCGGGTCGCTCGCCTTTGCCGACGCCGTACCCCTGGTGCGTTTGCGCGCCCAGGCCATGCAGGACGCCGTTCCGCTGGGGCAGGGCGCGATGGCGGCGATCATGGGGCTGGAAGATGAAGACATTCGCGCCGCCTGCCGGGAAGCCGCGCAGGACGAGGTGGTGGAGGCCGTCAATTTCAACGCCGCCGGACAGACCGTGATCGCCGGGCACAAGGCGGCGGTGGAGCGCGCCATGACGCGCTGCAGGGCAAAAGGAGCGAAGCGCGCCCTGGCGCTGCCGGTTTCCGCGCCCTTTCATTCTTCCCTGATGCGTCCGGCGACGGAAAGGCTGGCGGAACATCTGGCGAAAACCGAATTCCGGACGCCACAGATTCCGGTCATCAACAATGTCGACGTCGCGGTGGAAAACGATCCGTCGCGTATCCGCGACGCGCTGGTGCGCCAGGCCTTCCATCCGGTGCGCTGGGTGGAGACCATCCTGAAGATGGCGGATTCCGGCGTTACGCGCGTATTCGAATGCGGCCCCGGCAAGGTGCTGGCGGGACTGGCCAAACGTTGCGCCGAAGGCGTCAGCGGCATTGCCATGGCGGACGCCGCCGCGCTCGAAACCTCTCTCACGCTGGAGTAAAGATGAATCTGGAAGGACAAATCGCGCTCGTCACGGGAGCTTCGCGCGGCATCGGCAAGGCAGTGGCGCTGGAACTGGGACGCCAGGGCGCGACGGTCATCGCCACGGCGACCGACGAGGCCGCGCTTTTGGAAACGGACGCCTTTCTCAGGGAAGCGGACGTAAAAGGGCGCGGCGTGTTGCTGGATGTGCGCGACCTGCCGCAGGTCGAGGCGGCGCTTTCGGCCATCGAAAAGGAATTCGGCGCGCCGACGATACTGGTGAATAACGCGGGCATCACCCGCGACAACCTCGCCATGCGGATGAAGGACGAGGAATGGGACACGCTGATGGACATCAACCTCAAGGCGGTGTTTCGCATGTGTCGCGCCGTCATGCGCGGCATGATGAAAGCGCGGCGGGGGCGGATCATCAACATCACCTCGGTGGTCGCGCACGCGGGCAATGCCGGACAGGTCAATTACTGCGCCGCCAAGGCGGGCGTAGGCGGTCTGAGCCGGGCGCTGGCGCGGGAACTGGCCAGCCGCGACATTACCGTCAATTGCGTCGCGCCCGGCATGATCGACACCCTCATGACGCAAAGCCTGCCGGAAGCGCAAAGGGCTGCCCTGCTCACGCACATTCCGCTGGGACGCCTGGGACAGCCGGAAGATGTCGCCGCCGCCGTAGCCTTTCTCGCTTCCCCCGCCGCCGCCTACATCACCGGCACGACCCTGCACGTCAATGGCGGCATGTACATGTAGGCAGAGGACGGGGGACGGTAATGCTACCGGCGCTTCTTGCCGGAGAATGACGTGTAGATTAGTTCGAACCCGGCGGTAACATTACTGTCTTCTGTCTCTGGAATTTTTGGTAAACTGGCGGAGTTTTTTTATGTCCCCGATTTGGGAAGGAGTTTTTCAATGGAACTTTCAATGGAACACATCGTAGAGCGCGTGAAAAAAGTGGTGGTGGATCAGTTGGGCGTCGATGAAGCCAACGTCAAGCTGGAGTCTTCCTTCGTGGAAGATCTGGGCGCGGATTCCCTGGATGCCGTTGAACTGGTCATGGCGCTGGAAGAGGAATTCGAGTGTGAAATCCCCGACGAGGAAGCCGAAAAAATCACTACAATGGAAAGCGCGGTCAACTACATCATGGCGCACCAGAAATAATTCTGTCATTCATTCATCGAAAAACCGGGGCCGACCGCGTGCAAGTCGGCCTTCGTTTTAAACGAAGGTTTTCTCATTGGAGCGCAAGTTGGCACATCGCAGAGTAGTCGTAACCGGCCTGGGCATCGTCAGTCCTGTCGGCAACACGGTCGAAGCGGCCTGGCAGAACGTCCTGGCGGGACGCTCCGGCATTGTCGCCACCAGCAAGTTTGACGCTGCCGGGTTTCCCAGCCGCGTTGCGGGTGAAGTCCGTGATTTCGACATCGCGGCCTACATCTCCGCCAAGGAAGCGCGCCGTATGGACACTTTCATCCACTACGGCACGGCGGCGGGCATCCAGGCGGTGCGCGACGCTGGCCTGGAGGCGCATCCCGCCGACGCGGAGCGCATCGGCATTTGTGTCGGCTCCGGAATCGGCGGCCTGCCCATGATCGAAAACGGCGCTTACAGCTATGCCGCCAAGGGGTTGCACAAGGTTTCGCCTTTCTTTGTGCCGGGTACCATCATCAACATGATTTCCGGCAACCTTTCCATCCTGTTCGGCTTCAAAGGTCCGAATCTCGCCATGGTCAGCGCCTGCACCACGGGCACACATTCCATCGGCGAGGCGGCGCGCATCATCAAGTATGGCGACGCGGACGTGATGGTGGCCGGGGGCGCGGAATCCTGCATCTCGCTGGTATGCGTCGCCGGTTTCTGCGCCGCGCGCGCGCTGTCGTGCAGGAATGACGATCCGGCCACGGCCAGCCGTCCTTGGGACAAGGACAGGGATGGCTTCGTCATCAGCGAAGGCGCGGGCGTGCTGGTACTGGAAGAGTACGAACACGCAAAAGCGCGTGACGCGCGGATTTACGCCGAACTGATCGGTTTTGGCATGAGCGGTGACGCGTATCACATGACCGCGCCCAACACCGACGGCCCGCGCCGCTGCATGTTGGCCGCCCTGAAGGACGCGGGCGTCAATGTTGATGAAGTAGAGTACGTCAATGCCCACGGCACCTCCACGCAACTGGGCGACAAGAACGAGACGGAAGCCATCAAGCAGGCATTTGGCGCGGCGGCGAAAAAATTGGTAGTCAATTCCACCAAATCCATGACCGGGCACCTCTTGGGCGGCGCGGGCGGCGTGGAATCCCTCTTTACCGTGCTGGCGCTGAAAAACCAGGTTTCACCGCCGACCATCAATATCTTCGAGCAGGACCCGGAATGCGATCTGGATTACTGCGCCAACACGGCGCGGGAAATGAAGATCGACATTGCCATAAACAACAACTTCGGTTTCGGCGGCACCAACGGCTCGTTGGTGTTCCGGCGGATTTGATTTCCCGTATCCGGGCAAGGTGCGGTGCGGTTTCCGGTCGCCATTGAACTGCGCCGTTCCCGTCTCCTGCTGTGCGCGCTGTGCGCCATTCACGCGCTGGCCGCGCAGGGCGTCTGTCTTGCCGAATGGCCGGAATCCCTCTCCTGGGTCGCGCCGTGCGCGCTTTTGTTCCTCGCGCTGAACGCGATCCGCGCGGGCGCAAATTACCTGCGTCAACCGCCGCGAACGCTCCGATTGTATGCCGATGGCACACTGGGTCTGGTTTTCGCGGAAAAGCCGCAACCCCTTGTCGCCGTCCTGCGTCCGGGCGTCTTGGCTTTGCCCTGGATTTGCGTCTTTTCTTGGCGAATTCCGGAAGACGCGTCTACCGATGGCGCTATCCGGCGCGGCACGCTCGCGCTCCTGCCGGACAGCGCCGACGCGGACGCCTTGCGCCGCCTGCGTCTCTGGCTGAGGCAAGTCCGGGACTAGCAGTCTGTCGGACTTCCCGATCTGAGCGGCATTTTGCTGAAAATTTAGGCAGATTTGGTGCTCTACAATCGATAGAGCCTCTATTCTTGGCTTCCAGAAGCATTTATCGCCCTTGATCGCCAAAGTCCGACAGGCTGCTAGGCCATCAGAAAGTGCCGATGACCCACATGGGGACGCGCGCGCCGGAATCGGTGGGGCTGTGGGTCTCGAAATGCCCGTCGCCGTCGCTATCGACCAGGTAGTAGGGCGCGCCGGCCTCCGGCGTGATCTTGAGCATGTAGAGCTTGCCGCTGATACGGTATTCCTCCACCGTGCCGCGTTCTTCGCGGCGGATCGTGATCTGGGGTTCCTCGATGCTGTCGTCGAAAGGCCGGATGTCGGCGGGCGGCGGCGGAATGTCGGGCAGGGGTTCGACATCGTCGGGCGCTTCGGCGCAGGCGGACGCGGCGATGAAAAGGAGGGCGGAAAAAAAGAAGGGGGCGGCGGGACGCATGGAAAATTCCTTGGAAGACACAACGCGATTCTATTACAGATTGAGCATCAACTCGCGCTCGGCGGGCAATGGCGTGAAGCCGCGCGATTCATAGTAGCCAAAGATGGCTTCCACCACCTTGTCGGGTTCGTCGATGACCTGGATCAGGCGCAGGTCTTCGGCGTGGATCATCGCTTCCTCCGTCAGCCGGTCGCGGAACCAGTCCACCAGGCCGCCCCAGAAGGACGCGCCCACGAGGACGATGGGAATATGCGGCGTCTTGTTCGTCTGGGCCAGGGTCAGGGTCTCGAAGAACTCGTCCAGGGTGCCGAAGCCGCCGGGCATGACCACGTAGGCGCTGGCAAAGCGCACGAACATGTACTTTCGGGCGAAGAAATGATGGAAGGACTGGGAAATGTCCTGGTAGGGATTCGCCGCCTGTTCGTGCGGCAGTTCGATGTTGAGGCCGACGGAAGGCGAACGTCCGTAGAACGCGCCCTTGTTGGCGGCCTCCATGATGCCGGGGCCGCCGCCGGAAATGACGGAAAATCCCGCGTCGGAGAGCTTGCGGGCGATTTCTTCCGCCAGCCGGTAGTAGGGGTGTTCCGGGGCGACGCGGGCACTGCCGAAAATGGAGACGGCGGGGCGGATCATCTTCAAACGTTCGGTCGCTTCCACGAACTCTGACATAATGCCGAAAACTCGCCAGGCTTCCTGCGCCGCGTCGGAAGGCGATTGCATTTCGGGATCGAGCGGGCGGGGCAATTTTTCGTTTTCTTTCATGGGTGTGCGCCTATGTCCTTGTTGTTGGTGGTGGATGGTTCGTCCTATCTGTATCGCGCTTTTCATGCCCTGCCCGATTTGCGCAATCGCGCGGGCTTCCCCACGGGAGCCATGAAAGGCGTGCTCGCCATGCTACGCCACCTGGATGATGACTTCAAGGCGGAAAAGAAAGCCGTGGTCTTCGACGCAAAAGGCAAAACCTTCCGGCATGACTGGTACCCTCCCTACAAGGCGCAGCGTCCGCCCATGCCGGAAGACCTGGCGATGCAGATTGATCCCCTGCGCGCCATCATCCGCGCCTTGGGCTGGCCGCTCCTGGCCGTGGAAGGCGTGGAAGCCGATGACGTGATCGGCACGCTGGCGCGCATGGCGGACGAAGCGGGGATGGAAACAGTCATTTCCACGGGCGACAAGGATCTGGCGCAACTGGTCAATGCGCGGACGCGCCTGGTCAACACCATGAGCAACGAATTTCTGGACATCGCGGGCGTGACGGCAAAGTTCGGCGTGCCGCCGGAGCGCATGGTCGATTATCTGGCCCTGGTGGGCGACGCTGTCGATAACGTTCCCGGTGTGCCGAAGTGCGGCCCGAAGACGGCGGCGAAATGGATCGCCCAATACGGTTCGCTGGATCGGCTCGTCGAGAACGCGGACGACATCAAGGGGGCAGTGGGCGAACACTTACGCGCGCATCTCGATTTTCTGCCGATGGGCTGTAGGCTCGTGCGCATCGACTGCCGGGTCGCCGGCCTGCCCGCGCTGGAAGATCTTGCGCCCCATCCGCCGGATATTGCCGCGCTGCGCGAACACTATGCCCGTTTCGAGTTTCGCGCCGACCTGGCGGCGCTGGATAAGGACAAGGAGGATAAGGGCGCGGCGGACAAACCGCCCAGCCTGCCGCGCCGCTTTTCTCCGCCGGAAGAAGCCGAGCCGCCCGCGCTCATCGACGATGGACATCATCGCGCCGCTTACGAAACCGTGACGGACGACGCCGCGCTGGAACGCTGGCTTACCCGGATCGCGGCTGCTTCGCTTGTCGCCGTGGATACGGAGACCACCTGTCTCGACCCGTTTTCCGCCCGCATCGTTGGCGTTTCGCTGGCGGTTTCGGCGGGCGAAGCCTGTTACATCCCGCTCGCGCATCAGGGCGTGGAGGCCGGAACGCAGTTGCCGCGGGATGCCGCGCTCGCGCGATTGAAGCCCTGGCTGGAATCGGTGGCGCACAAGAAGGCCGGGCAGAACATCAAATACGATCGGCATGTTTTCGCCAATCATGGCATCGCGCTTCGCGGCATTGCCCACGATACCCTGCTGCAATCCTATGTGCTGGAATCGGAGAGGGGGCATGACCTGGATCAGCTCGCCCGCCGTCACCTGGGGATAGTGACGATTCCTTACGCCGATCTCTGCGGCAAGGGCGCCCGGCAAATCGGCTTCGAGCAGGTCGCAGTCGAGAAGGCCGCCGTCTATGCTGCCGAGGACGCCGACATCACCTTGCGCCTGCACACGCGCCTGTTTCCGCAAATCGAGGCGCACGCGGGATTGCGCCGCGTTTACGCCGACATCGAAATCCCCGTCAGCGACGTGCTGTTCAGGATGGAGTGCGCAGGCGTGTTGATCGACGCCGGCCTGCTGGCGGCGCAAAGCCACGCGCTGGGGCGGAAGATTCTCGACCTTGAGGCGGATGCCCACCAGCTTGCCGGACAGCCCTTCAACCTGGGTTCGCCCAAGCAACTGGCCGAAATCCTGTTTGTGCGCCAAGGCTTGCCGGTAAGAAAAAAAACGCCGGGCGGCGCGCCTTCCACGGATGAGGAAGTGCTCTCCGAACTGGCGCTCGATTATCCGTTGCCCAAAGTCCTGCTGGCGCACCGGAGCCTCGTCAAGCTCAAGGGAACCTACACCGACAAGCTGCCGCGCATGATCAACCCGAATACCGGGCGGGTGCATACCCATTTCGCGCAGGCCACGGCCATTACCGGCAGGTTGGCTTCTTCCGATCCCAACTTGCAGAACATTCCCGTGCGCACCGAGGAAGGCCGCCGCATTCGCGCCGCCTTCATCGCCCCGCCCGGCAGCCGTATCGTCTCTGCCGATTATTCGCAGGTCGAACTGCGCATCATGGCGCACCTTTCCGGGGACGCGCGCCTCCTTGCCGCCTTTACCCAGGGCGAGGACGTACACCGCGCCACGGCGGCGGAGATTTTCGGCATCGACGCCGAGGCGGTGAATGCCAACCAGCGCCGTGTCGCCAAGACCATCAATTTTGGCCTCATCTACGGCATGAGCGCCTTTGGCCTGACGAGAAGTCTGGGGCTGGAGCGCCGCGCCGCGCAAAATTACATCGAACGCTATTTCGCGCGCTACCCCGGCGTCGCCCGCTACATGGAAATGACGCGCGAACGCGCCCGCGCCCAGGGCTACGTGGAAACCGTCTTTGGCCGCCGCCTCTCCCTGCCGGAAATCGCCAGCAACAACGCAAACCGCCGCCAGGGCGCGGAACGCGCCGCCATCAACGCTCCGATGCAGGGCACCGCCGCCGACATCATCAAGCTCGCCATGCGCGCCGTGCAGGATTGGCTGGAAAGGGAGGGACTGCAAAGCCGCATCCTGTTGCAGGTGCACGACGAACTGGTGCTGGAAGTCCCGAAAAACGAAGGCGCCGCCGTGCGCGAAACACTCCCCCGCCTGATGAGCGCGGTAGCCCAGCTCGACGTGCCGCTCCTCGTGGAAGTCGGAGAAGGCGAAAACTGGGAGGCGGCGCACTGATCAGGGGTCAGGCATCGCCAGGAATCGGGGAGCGGCGCGCTGGTCGACATCGACGAAAGCGCGTGAATCTTCCATTTCCTGAAGGCCGGGGATTTCCGCTTCACCGCGCGGCATTGCCTTTACTCAGCAAGAAATCGGCGACAGCACTGAAAGGGCGTCGCTGATTTCTTGCTGCTCCTGGCCTGACCTTTCGCGGATACACCCTTCTTTTTGAAGATTTTAGGGTATACTCGCCACGCTTGCGCAAGCGTGCGCCAGAATGCCTTGAAACGCGCGACAAGGGATGCCATTGTATGACATCAAGAAATTAACGAAAACGAAACCGCACGAACAGGAGCTTAGGCGAGTTGTTCGATTGTGCCCATCGCGCAGGCGCGCCTCTAGCGTGTTGCCGTCATGTCCATAATGCCCGTCATGCCTACCGCGCATGACATCCTCCAGCATATCTTCGGCTATCCCGCCTTTCGCGGGCGGCAGGCGGAAATCATCGATCAGGTGGTCAGGGGTGGCGACGCGCTGGTGTTGATGCCGACCGGCGGCGGCAAGTCGTTGTGTTTCCAGATTCCGGCGCTTCTGCGCCGGGGCGTCGCCATCGTGGTCTCGCCCTTGATCGCCCTGATGCAGGATCAGGTGGAGATGCTCACCCAACTGGGCATACGCGCCGCGCTCTTGAATTCCACCGTCGACCGGGAGACGGCGCGCGCAACCCAGGCGCGGCTCTTCGCCGACGAACTCGATCTCCTTTACGTCGCCCCGGAACGGCTGATGACCGACCGCTTCCTGGCCCTGCTCGACGGCTTGGCAGAGGGCGGACGGCTGGCCCTGTTCGCCATCGACGAAGCCCATTGCGTCTCGCAATGGGGACACGATTTCCGTCCCGAATACCTGCAACTTTCCGCCATCCACCAGCGTCACCCGGACGTGCCGCGCATCGCGCTCACCGCCACCGCCGACGAAGCCACGCGAAAGGAAATGATCGAACGCCTGGGGCTTTCCGAAGCGCGGATTTTCATTTCCAGTTTCGACCGTCCCAATATCCGCTACAGCGTCGTGGAAAAGGAACAACCTCGGCGGCAACTCCTGGATTTCCTCGCGCCGCGCCAGGGCGAGAGCGGCATCGTCTATTGCCTGTCGCGCAAGAAGGTGGAAGAAACCGCCCAGTGGCTGAACACGCAGGGCTATGCGGCGCTTCCCTACCACGCGGGGCTGGAGGCGGTGACGCGCAGCGCGCACCAGCGCCGCTTCCTGCGCGAGGACGGCCTCGTTATAGTCGCCACCATCGCCTTTGGCATGGGCATCGACAAACCCGACGTGCGTTTTGTCGCGCACCTGGACCTGCCCAAGAGCCTGGAAGCCTATTACCAGGAAACCGGACGCGCCGGGCGCGACGGCGAACCCGCCGAAGCCTGGATGACCTATGGCCTCCAGGATGTCGCCCTGCAACGCGCGCGCATCGAGGAATCCGCCGCCAGCGAGGAACAAAAGCGGCTGGAAACCCAGAAACTTTCCGCGCTCCTGGGCTACGCGGAATCCGCGCGCTGCCGCCGGGTCGTGCTGCTCCATTATTTCGGGGAGGAAAGCCAGCCCTGCGGCAATTGCGACGCCTGTTTGAACCCGCCGCAATGCTGGGATGGCACCGTCGCCGCGCAAAAGGCGCTTTCCGCTGTCTTTCGCACCGGCCAGCGTTTCGGCGTCAATCACCTGATCGATGTCCTGACCGGCAGGGAAACCCCCAAGACACGCGATTACGCCCATCAGCGTCTTTCCACCTGGGGCGTCGGCGCGGACATCGCCGCCGCCGACTGGCGCGGCATTTTCCGGCAACTGGCGGCGGCGGGGTTTTTACGCGTCGACATGGGGGAATACGGCGCGCTGAAACTGACGCCCGCCACGCGGCCGATCCTGAAAGGCGAACAGCGGATAGAACTGCGCCGCCGCCCGCTCCCTTCCCCTGCGCGGAAAGACAAAGCGCCGCGCCGCGCCGATTTCACCGCCGACCTCGATCCGGCGGCGCGGGCCATCTTTGAACGCTTGCGCCAGTGGCGGCTGGAAGCCGCCAGGAAACAGGGCGTTCCCGCCTACGTCATCCTCAACAACAAGACCTTGAAATCCATCGCCGCCCGCCGCCCCCAGACCCAGGATGAACTGCTCGCCATCCACGGCGTTGGCGAGGCCCGGCGGGGACGCTATGGCAAGGATATCCTGACGCTGATCGCCGCGTCCTGATCGGTTGCATACCCTGTTCGGAAGGAAAAAATACCGTGGACATTCTCTTGACGCCGGAAGCCCTGTTTGCCTTTTTGACCCTGACGGCGCTGGAACTGGTGCTGGGCATCGACAACATCATCTTCATCGCCATCCTGGTCAATCGGCTGCCGCCGGAAAGACGGGATTTTTCGCGGCGGCTGGGACTCTTTTTGGCCATGTTCGTCCGCATCCTCCTGCTCACCCTGCTCGCCTGGATGGCCGGACTGACCCAGCCCCTGCTGACCTTCTTCGGACACGGCTTTTCCTGGCGCGACCTGATACTGGTTGCGGGCGGGATTTTCCTGGTCTGGAAAAGCACCGTGGAAATCCACCATTTGCTGGAAGGCAAAGCGGACGAGGCCGCTTCCACGGCAAGCGCCTCATTTTCCGCCGTCATCACGCAGATCATCGTCATCGATCTGGTGTTTTCGCTGGATTCCATCATTACCGCCATCGGCATGGTCAATCAGCTTCCGGTGATGGTCGCCGCCGTGATCGCCTCGGTCGTCCTGATGATGGCCGCCTCCGGCCCCATCGCCCGTTTCGTGGCCGGGCATCCCACCGTCAAGATGCTGGCGCTTTCCTTCCTGATGGTGGTCGGTGTGGCGCTGGTGGCCGACGGCTTCGGCCACCATGTGCCCAAGGGCTACATCTATTTCGCGATGGCCTTTTCCGTGCTGGTGGAAATGCTCAACATCCGGATGCGCGGGAACGCGCCCCGTCCCGCCCCGCCGACGGAAGAAAACGAACCTTGATGACGCGCCGCTTCAAAGGCGGCAAAGACCGCGGGCGGACGACACTTCTCGCCATTGCCCGCGCCACGGCAAGCGCCTGCCCCAGGCCGCGCCCAACCGAAAAGGCTCAAACGCCAACACCGTCATCCGTCACAAAATTTTCCTGCCCGGCGGACTCGGGCAATCCCGGCCCTGTGACCGTGGCGGCAAAAGCCGCATCGGCCAATTTTTCGGCAAGCTGGCGATTGAGCGTCAGCAGAAAGACCAGAATATCGTCGCCCGCTTTCATGCCATAAGCCTTGAATACGGCCGCATCCAGTTTTTCCTGCGCCTTGCTTACCGGGTTTTCCGGCGTTTCTTCCATCGCGCGGTACAGGTCGCGCAGGCTCCAATGCTGTTCTTGCATCGTTTTCTGGCGGACTTTCCGAAGGAGAAGCGCCGCTTCCGCGATGGCCGCCGCCTGTTTTTTTGTCGGGTTTTGCGGCCAGGGAAATGAATCGAAAACGCTGTTGGATGTATATCTGAATCTTTCCGTCAGCGTGGAACATCTGGCCGTAAACCACTCCCAATGCACGCGGGACTGCAAAATTCCGAAAGAGTAATCGTCCGCCAGCGGAAACACTTGCAGCGCGTCATTGGGACTGATGTCCGATGAAACGAACGCAAATATGGGACGTTTTGTCACCCGGCCACAAACAATGTAGCGGGGAAGTTTTTCGATTTGCGCCATCAATTCGTCTCGCGTCCGAAACATTTTCCACCATGTTTTGAACGCATTTTGATGGTCTTTATTTACCCTTGCTTCAGGCGATTTCTTAAGCGTTTCCGCATTTTTCATTTCTTCCGCTTTTGCCTTCTTTTCCCTATCCATATAAACCGTTGCGTGTATTTTGTCGTAGAGCTTTTTATAAGACCGCGCCGAAAAAATATCGTGCGCTCGGAAGTCGATCACGTATCTGTCCGGCTGTGAGCCAATATTGCCAATCAATTCATCCGCCGTCAGAAAGGGACGCAAAACGCTCTTGAAATTACCGTTTTGGGCAAGAATATCCCTTGCCTCGCCCGCGGGCACGAGAAATCCCGCGTGACCATGCGTTTGCCCCTGATAACAGCAGCCAGAATCCGCATTGATCGACAGGGATTTTGCCGAGGTCAGGTCAACCGCCGCGCTCAAGGCCGAATTGATGACGGGCAGGTCGCGATATTCATAAGGCGAATCCAGACGGTCGCCATGCTGAATGGCGAGCCGCGCCGGAGAAGCATTGGAAATATTGCCTTTCATCCAGTTGACAATGGAAACATGTACCGCGGCATCGCCTGACCAGACCTGTGTGGACACCGCGTCCGTGATGATTCCATCATGATTGACGATATAGTCCAGCCCGCCTTCGCGCGAATAATTCTGGCGAATGGTATTGGTGCCCACCAGTCCGGCGCGTTGCCCTTCCTTCATTTCATCATGCGCCCGCCGAAACCAATAGACGCAATAATCCGCCCGTCCTGGCACGCCGGCATACCGTCTCCTGACGCGATCGAGATACGCCGCGTCCATTTCAGCCGCGGCCTTGTTCTTGGATTGATACGGCGGATTGCCAATCACGACATTGAAATCCGGCCATTGGCAAAACAGGGCATCGTCACAAATAATGTTTTCTTCGAGTCTATCCAATGGCAGACCGTGGTCAATGGTCAAACCCAGGGTTGAAGTGAGCGATGCGATACGCCTGTTCCATTCGTCGGCAGCCAGTTCTTTGCCAAGCATCATGGTAACCCTGGCAATTTCTACCGCAACCGGCAACAGATCGATACCGTAAAATTGCCGGGTCGTCACTCGCGAAACGCCGAATTTCACGCTGCCCGCCGAACGCCGGGAGAAATTCGCCGCGATTTTCTCGACGATCTGCATCTCGATATCCTTGAGCGCGCGATAGGCGACGTAAAGAAAATTCCCGCAACCGCAGGCAGGGTCAAGCACCCTGAATCGCGCCAGATCGTCCAGTAATCCCGATAGCTTGGCAAGGGTTTCGGCCTTGGCTATTTTTTCCCGCCAAGGCTTGACGATCGTTGGGTTTACGATTTTGAGAATATCCGCCTCATGCGTGAAATGCGCCCCGTGTCTATGGCGTTCCTCGCTATTCATCGCGCTTTCAAAAAGCGCGCCGAAGATAATCGGGTTGACATATTTCCAGTTGAAGGCGGCGGCCTAGGCGAGCATCTCCAGGCTTTCCTTGTCCATATCCACCGGATCAACCGTATCGAACAGCCCGCCATTGAAATACCTGACAGCCTTGAATCTGCCGCCTCTTGCCGAAGTCTCGGAGGCCATTTGCCGAAACAAACCGCCAAACAAATCGCAGGAACTTTCGCCATCCAGACATTCCTGGATTAACCTGGTAAAAATGGATTGCGGCAAAAGCCCGAAGTCTTCCGAAAACAGCGCCAGTACGCATTGCAGCAGAAATCGCTGCGCGACGGGTTTCTCCACTTTTTGCCTGTCCGTCAGGTATTTGAAGATGTCGCCAATCGTCCTGGCCGCATCTTCCGATATTTGCCTTACATTATTGCGAAAAATGGGTTCTTGGACTTGCGGCAGCAGAAAGTTGAACGCGCTGGCGCGATCCGCCAGTTCATCAATGTGAATTTCATCCACAAAAGACAGGTTATTGTAAATGAGGAAGCGATCGAAATTACAGAGTACAATGTATTTTGGCTTTTGAGCGCCTTTGCCGATGACCGCCTCCGGATTCATCTCAATCCAGTAGTTTTTGGCCTGACTGAAATACGCCTCCAGATTTTTGGTCGTCCGTTTCTTCATTTCGATCAGAACGCCATCCCGTCCTTTTGGACTCCACAGACAATCCGCGAATTTTGTCTTGCCTGTTTCGGAATACTTAATCCTCGCTTCAAGCGCGCCATGCGCTTCAATGATTCCCCCATGTCCAAAAGCGCGGAAAAAACGGTCGCAAAAAATCTGCGCCTCTCCTTTTTCATCGCCTTTGAGATTTTCTGCATAGGAGACGAACTCCAATATAGCCGCTCTTGTGTCCATGTCATCGCCTCATTCGTATTGCCAAGTTCCCTCTGACGGGCGTCTTCGCGCTTGCATTCAATGAGAGGAGCGCCTTTTGCAAAATCACGCGGGGGCGCGAGTTGGCGCTCTCGATGCCCCGCACGATGATCCCGGCATTCGTGAGCCGACAGGCCATTTCAACGGCTGCCCGGAGCGATTCCAGCGACGGCTTCATGGGACGCGATCAAATGCTCGATGAATCGATGTCGCCAAGATACGCGAACGCGCCCGTCTCCGGAAGCCAGGCAAAATGAATCTCCAGTCCCAGATAATCCCGATCTTCCGAGTTTCCCCCAGGGCATGTCTCAAGGCAGTGGACAAGGACGCTGAACCGGCATCCCGGTTTGCGGCCGATTTTCTGGAACCAGGGTTCATCTTGCAGCAGATAAGATTCACCCGCGATGTAGTATTCGCCGGAAAGCCGATCGCGCGAAGGAAAACCTTCGGCGCGCGTATCGAATGTCAACGCGGGATCTTCGACATATTTCCGTACCGCTTCCTGAACCGTCATCAGGATGGCGTCATGGTGGAGAAGCACGCGCTGAACCTCATCCTCGCCAAACCGGGGATCGATGCTTCTCCGAAAGGGTTTCGCCCAGGCAGGCGTGGAGATCAGGCGCATGGCGATTGTGTTCATGACGGTGAGCGTGGCCAGGGCTGCCGGCGTCCGGCGCTATACCGCCGATTCGCCGATTTCCCCGGTGCGGATGCGCACCACCTGTTCGACGGGCAGGACGAAAATCTTGCCGTCGCCGATCTTGTTGGTGCGCGCGGCCTTGACGATGGCGTCGATGGCGGTTTCCAGGAGTTCGTCGGTGATGACGATTTCGATTTTCAGCTTGGGCAGGAAATCCACCACGTATTCCGCGCCCCGGTAGAGTTCCGTATGCCCCTTCTGGCGGCCAAATCCCTTGACTTCGCTGACGGTCAATCCCGTCACGCCGATTTCGGAGAGCGCCTCCCGCACGTCGTCGAGTTTGAAGGGCTTGATGATGGCTTCGATTTTTTTCATGGGTGTTCCTTCTCCAGGTTGTTTCCAAGAGGGACTTTAGCAAAAAGCTCGGGAATTGGGGGTTTTTGCTTTGCCCGAAACGCGCAACGCCCGCGAGAATTTCCGCCTTTGCCCGTTCGACGCCCTGGCAACACCGGGTTTTTACCCGTTTTCCGCCTTCCGGATCCTTGTAATGCGCGTCTGCTGCAACAGCAAGGGGCGCAGATCATGGATGTCGCGCGCGGAAGCGGCCTCCCAAAGCAAGGCGCGAAACCATCGCGCCGGGTTGCGAACAGGCCGCGGACAACCTGATCGGAGCGCGCCACGAATTCGGCGCTGGAACCCCCGGCGCGCCCAACGCTGGTCCTGTGTGAATGGCCTGTGCGGCAATCGCGGTTTCACATGCGCGCCATTTCCCGGAAGAAGGCGATATGCGTGGAAAATGCTATGTCCCGCGAACATCGGTTAGAATGCGCCGCCGCCCGCACGGAAAATCCGCGACGCATCCTGCGGGCGGGATTTCAAACCGGAGCCTGTTTTACGATGAACCTCTCCACCGATCCGCGAAGCGCGCGCGAAAGAATCGTCCTGGGCCAGGTCTTTACCCCTGAAAGCATCGTGGATGCCATGCTGGCGCTTCGCATGAACCGTGGCCGGACGCTGGAGCCGTCAGCGGGCGACGGGGCGTTTTCGCGCCGCCTGCCGGGATGCCTCGCCATCGAACTGGACGGACGGATCGCGCCGCCTGGCGCGCGGACGATGGATTTTTTCAGGCTCGAAATGAACGAACGTTTCGATACCATCATCGGCAATCCGCCTTACGTCCGCTACCAGGATATTTCCCCCGAAACCAAAAACCTGCTGGACATGAGGCGGTTCGATGGACGCTCAAACCTCTTTCTCTTCTTTATCGAGAAATCTGTGCGTCATCTGACGGACGGCGGCGAACTGATTTTCATCGTGCCGCGTGAATTCATCAAGCTCACCGCCGCCGCGCCGCTCAATGACTGGCTTTATGAAGAAGGCACGATCACCCACTGGGTTGAAACGGGAGACGCGAAAATTTTTCCCAACGCCCTGCCCAATTGCGCGATCTTTCGTTTCGCTCGCGGAGATTTTTCACGCGGGACGCTTTGCCGGCGGCTGGGCGACGGAAGATGGGAAAGGCGGAAAATGACGCATTTCCAAGGGCAGATCGTCTTTACCCGCGCGGCGCTTTCCGTTCCGCTTGCCGAACGCTTCGACGTCCGGGTCGGCGCGGTATCTGGCGCGGATGAAATCTACACCCACCCGGACGGCAATCTCGCGTTCGTTTGCTCGCGCACGGCAAAGACCGGCGAAACCCGGCGCATGATCTACAACATCCGGCATCCTCATCTGGAAGACTACAAGACAAGGCTCCTGGCGCGGCGGACACAAAAATTCGATGAAAACAACTGGTGGCGATGGGGTCGGGATTACTGCAAAACGCCCGGCCCCCGAATTTATGTAAACGGCATTACAAGAAACCCTCGGCCCTTTTTTACGCACCCCTGCAAAGCCTATGACGGTTCCGTGCTGGCGCTTTTCCCAAAAGTCGAAATGGATACGCGGCGCGCCATTACGCTCCTGAACCATGCCGTCCCCTGGGAAGAGCTTGGGTTTGTCGTCGATGGGCGTTATTTATTTACCCAGCGCACACTGGCTACGCTGATGCTGCCAGACGTTTTTTCGGAATTGGGCGGCGGATGAAGACGATAAAAGGCAGGCGGGCATGATCCAATGGTTTCCCGGTCACATGACCTCCGCCCGCAAAAAGGCGGCGGAGACCCTGGCGCGCTCGGATGTGGTGATCGAAGTGCTGGACGCCCGGCTGCCGGAAGCCAGCAGCAACCCCATGATCCGCGCTTTGCGGGAATTCCGGCAGCGTCCCTGCCTGAAAGTGCTGAACAAGGCGGATCTGGCGGATCCGGACATCACCCGGAACTGGCTGGAATACTATCGCGCGCAGGCGGACAGGGCGCGGCATCCCACAAAAGCCGTGGCAATCTCCTGCCGGAAACCGGGCGAGGCGGCGCGTATCCCCTCGCTGTGCCGCCAGCTTGCGCCGCATCGGGATGAACCGGCGAAGCCCTTGCGGATGATGATCATGGGGATTCCCAACGTCGGCAAATCCACGCTGATGAACGCGCTCCTGAAAAAGCGGGCGGCGGCGGTCGGCGATGAACCGGCGATCACCAAATCGCAACAGACGCTGGATTTTGGACGCGGCATGACGCTCACCGACACGCCCGGCCTGATGTGGCCGAAAATCGAACGCGAGACCGACGGCTACATGTTGGCCGCCAGCCACGCCATCGGCGTCAACGCCGTGCCGATCGAGGAAGTCGCGTGTTTTCTCGCGCGAATACTGCTCGCGCGTTACGCGCCATTCCTGGCCGCGCGTTACCGCTGCAACCCGGAAGGCATGGACGATGTCGCACTGCTGGAAGCCGTCGCAAAACGCCGGGGGTGTCACGGCAAGGAAGAGACCCGCCGCGAAAGGGCTGCCCAAATATTGCTTACCGACTATCGCGGCGGCGCGCTGGGGCGCGTCAGCCTGGAACGCCCGGAAGACCGGGATTCGTGACGCGGCAGGACTGGGGGTTTTCCGGCTCACGCCGCCGTTTCCATGTCACGCAGATGCGCCGCGAACCGCGCCAGCGTGTCGGCATAATCTTCGCGCGCGGCAAGCGCCGCTTCCGGCATGGGCGTGACTTCCAGCGTATTCAGGATCAGCGTGTTCATGCTGTTGAAGTATTGTGTCCACCAGATGTTCGATAGCCGGGTGCTGGTGATGCGGCAATTGCCATAACCGCGCGAGAGAATGGAAACTTCTCGATGTCCCAGCCAGGCGTACAGGGTTTCGAGATCGGCTTCGTTGACGGGAAGAAGCGTAAGATTGATGACGTGCGCGGGTGCATCCGGGGAATGCTGTCGAGACTGCGCCAGCAGCTCCCGCGCCAACGCCGGAGCGTTCATGACGCCCGGCGGAAAGTCCGGCAACGGCAGATCGGGACGGCTCGCGCTTTGCATGGCGGCGTTCAGAAGAGGCGGAATCGCGCCCGCCTGCAAAAAATCTTCCCGCGCAGCTTCCGCCCTGCCTTCCATCTCATCGAGCGCCAACACCCGCCACAGACCGGCAAAGGCGGTCTCCTGAACCCGCCAGTGCACGGGAGAATCCGTTGGCGCGACATAGGCGCTGACTTCGCCAAAACCCAGCAAATCCCCGGCCAGCGCGCGCTCAGCTTCCGGCCAGTGGCGCAGGTCTTCCGTGATGCGGAAAGCCTCGTCAAAATCCGTCGCCGCCATGCGCGCTTGCAGGTTTCGCAAACGGGAAACGACCTCCATCAAACATCCCGGCGCTGCCTTTTCCGGCAGACGCGGCGCGGCAAAGACGCGCATGTCCTGCGGCATGGCCAAATATCCGGGCGCGGTTTCGGGTTCGTCCGGCGTTCGTGTATTTGCCGCAACGACGGGAAGGGGAAAAACGCTCATGGCTGAAGAGTAACGCGGTTCAAACGTTTCCATGTTTCTTTTTTTGGGGAAGGTGGGATCGAAATATCCGCCCCAGTTCGTTGCCATGTGATTCGCGCCGTTCGACGGGTTGCCGCGCTAGACCTTGTCCTCGAAGCGGGCGGCGATGGTGGTGAACGCTTCTTCGCATTGCAAAAAGGCGTCCACAATGTCGCTGTCGAAGTGTTGTCCGCGTCCCTTGAGGATGATGTCTCGCGCTTCGGTGTGGGTCATGGGGGGCTTGTAGACGCGGCGGCTGATGAGGGCGTCGTAGACGTCGGCCAGGGCCATGAGACGGGCGGAAACGGGGATGTCGTCGCCGGAAAGTCCTTGCGGATAGCCGCTGCCATCCCATTTTTCGTGATGCGAATAGGCAATCTCGCGCGCGCAGGCGAGAAAACCGACGACTTCGCCCACCTGTTCCTCGGCGCCGGCAATGACGCGGCTGCCCAGATGGGTATGCGTCTTCATGATTTCGAACTCGTCCGGCGTCAGCTTGCCCGGCTTCAGGAGAATGCGATCCGGGATGCCGATTTTGCCAATGTCGTGCAGCGGCGCGGATTTGTACAGGGTGTCGATGGTGGCGTCGTTCAGGTAATGCTGGAAACGCGGATGATCCTGGAGGCAGCGGGCAATGACCCGGATATAACGCTGGGTGCGGAAAATATGGTTGCCGGTTTCGTTGTCGCGCGTCTCCGCCAATGAAGCCATCATGCGAATGGTGACATCCTGCACGGCCTGGATGGTGCGGGTGCGGTGCTCAATCACGCTTTCCAGGTAGGCGGCGTTGTCGCGCAAAAAGTCGGCGCTGGCCTTCAACCGCAGTTGCGTCGCCACGCGCGCCATGAAGATGGAAGGATTGATGGGCTTGGTGATGTAATCCACCGCGCCCAATTCGAAGCCGCGCCGCTCGTCTTCCTGGGTGTTGTTGGCGGTCAGGAAGATGACGGGAATGTCGCGCGTGGCCTCCTGCGCCTTCAATTGTTCGCAAACCTGGTAGCCGTCCATTTCCGGCATCATGATGTCGAGCAGGATCAGGTCGGGCGGGTTTTCCGCCCGCGCGATCCACAATGCCTTCTCGCCGTTGTTGGCGAGTTTGACCCGATAGGTTTCTTTCAGGAGATTGCTCATCAGGGCGAGGTTGTCCGCCGTATCATCCACGACCAGGACGGTGTGTCGGTATTTGGGATCAGGATAGATCGGCATTTTTATGCCTCCGGTAGCAAATGTAGCGCAAGTTTACGACGCGCTTCGTCAAAATCAAAAGACTGTATGCTTTTTGCGAAAGCGGCGAATTCCGCGCCGAATATCGCCTTCAGGGTCGCCTCTTCCGCTTCCAGCAGATCCAGCGCCTCGGCGTCGCTTTCCGCCAGCAGATCCGCCAGGCGCTTCAGGAGCGCGGCGACGTGCGGGGAGGTCGCTTCCGTCTGTGTCGCGCAGGAAGCGTCCGCGACGTTTGCCGTCGCGTGTTCGAGGAAGAAATGGCGCAGTTCCGTCATGAAGGGCGAGAGCGCGCTTTCGAGTTCAGCCAGGCAATCTTTCATGGCCAGGCGCTCGCGTTCGCTGGGATTCACGCCCTGCATCGCGCGGCAGATGGATTCCAGGCGCGCGGCGGAAGCGGCAATTTCCGTCGCGCCGATGTTGCCCGCCACGCCTCTCAGGGTATGGGACAGAAGGACGATCTGCGACCGGTCGTCCGCCACCAGCGCCGCGCGCAGGGCAGGCAGCGTTTCCGCCTGGTTCATGAGAAATTTTTCCAGCAGGTCGCGGTAGAGTTGCCGCTTGCCCAATACCCGCCGCAAGCCGTCTTCCAGGTTCAGTCCGGGCAGATGCGGCAGCGTTGCCTGCGGCGGCGTCTCCTCTTTCGCGGCATGGCTTTTTTCTTCCGCCGCGCGCGCCGCGCGCGCCGTGTCGGGACGAATCCAGCGCAACAACATGAGGCGCAACTGTTCCGGCTCTATGGGCTTTGGCAGGTGGTCGTTCATGCCCGCCTCCAGGCAACGTTCCCGGTCGCCAGGCATGGCGTTGGCGGTCATGGCGACGATGGGCAGCGCGTGTCCCATGGCCCGCAGTTGCCGCGTGGCTTCCATCCCGTCCATGATCGGCATCTGCACGTCCATGAGTATCATGTCGTAGGGCTGGCTCGCCTGCCGCACCCATTCCAGCGCCGCCGCGCCATCGCCCGCGACGTCGACCTGGAACTGGGCATCCTGGAGGATTTCGCAGGCCACCTGTTGATTGAGATCGTTGTCTTCCACCAAGAGGATGCGCGCTCCGGCAATGGCTTCCAGACCCGCGCCCAGCGCGTTGTCCGCGCCCCTGGTCGTCTCCGCGTCCTGCGCTTCCGCGACGTTGCCCGTTTCGGGTGTAACCAGGATGCGCGTCATCTCGTCAAACAGCATGGAAGCGTTAACCGGCTTGACGAACACATGGTGGATGCCCGCGCGTGCGGCAAGGTTCAGCACTTCCTCCCGCCCGTAGGCGGTGATCATGGCGATGGTCGGGCAGAAGTCGCGCAGCGTTCCGCGCAGCCGCCGGGCGGTTTCGATGCCGTCCATGCCCGGCATCTGCCAGTCGAGCAGCGCCACATGAAACGGCGTGCCGTTGCGCAGGGCTTCCATGCTGGTTTCCAGCGCCTTCTGGCCGGATTCGGCTTCCGTCACGCGCAGGTTCATGGTCGTGAGCATATCACGGATGACGCTGCGGGCGCTGTCGTTGTCATCGACCACCAGCACCCGCCGTCCCGCCAATTCGTGACTCAGCGCCAGCGGACGCCGCTTTTTGCGGCTGATGCCCAGCAGGGCGGAAAACCAGAAGGTCGAGCCTTTGCCCAGTTCGGATTTCACGCCGACTTCCCCGTGCATGAGTTCGGCAAGCTGCTTGCTGATGGCCAGTCCCAGTCCGGTTCCGCCGTATTTGCGCGTGGTCGAGGTGTCGGCCTGGTTGAAACTCTGGAAGAGGTGCGCCTGCTGTTCGGGAGAAAGGCCAATGCCGGTGTCGCTGACGGCGAAAAAGAGGCGCACGCTGTCTTCGGTGCTTTCACGCGCTTCCACGTCGATGCCGATCTCGCCGTGTTCCGTGAATTTTATGGCGTTGTTGGCGTAGTTGATCAATACCTGGCGCAGCCGCAGGGGATCGCCCAGGAGGTGCACGGGCACGTCGGGATGCACCTTGAAGACCAGTTCCAGTCCCTTGGCGCTGGCCTTTTCGGAAACCAGGGCGCTGATGCCGTCGAGCATCTGTTCCAGGTCGAATTCCACGTGTTCGACATTCATCTTGCCCGCCTCGATTTTGGAAAAATCGAGAATGTCGTTGATGATGCCCAGCAAATGCTGTCCCGATTGCTGGATCTTGTTGACGTAGTCGCGCTGCCGGTGGGTCAGCTCGGTGCGCAGGGCAAGATGCGACATGCCGATGATGGCGTTCATCGGGGTGCGGATTTCGTGGCTCATGTTGGCCAGGAAATCCGCCTTGGCGCGCGCCGCTTCTTCCGCCATCTGCTGCGCCCGCTTGTGCGTGGAAATATCCACGAAAACACCGATCAGTCCGCCGGGACGCCCGTTGGCAAGGGAAAAGGCGCGCGCCGAATAGAGCAATTGCCGCGGCTCTCCCGTAGCGGAATCCAGTTCGATTTCCCGCTCCACCGCGCCGGATTCGGCAATCAGCCGCCGATCCTCATCATTGAAGGCGCGACGCTTGGCCTCGTCGAAACAGGCAATCTCCAGCACGGTCTTGCCCGCCATGCGCTCACGCTCGATGCCGAACGCCTGCTCAAACGCCTGGTTGCAGCCCAGGAAACGTCCTTCCGGGTCCTTGAAAAAGAGCGGATTGGGCAAGGTGTCGATCAGGCTTTCCCGAAACAGCAATTGCTCGTCCAGTTGGACGCGCGCCAGGTGCGAGGCGGTCACATCCAGCCAATAGCCGTTCCAGTAGAGACGGCCATCGCCATATACCGAAGGTTCTATGCTCGTCTCGATCCAGCGCGTTTCGCCACTGGGCGGACAGAGACGCCCCAGCGTCACGCCAGAACGCAGCGCGACGCGCATCCCCTGCAAACGCTGGCGGACGTCTTCGACATCATCCGGATGCACGTACCGCCAGCGCGCGCCTGGATTGGACATGATTTCCTCGCTGGAAACGCCGAGAATCGCCTTGGCCTTGCCGCTGACAAAAATGAATTTGACATGTCCGTCCGGCATCTGTTCGTAGCGGAAGACCGCGCAAGGCAGGGAATCCGCCATGTCGATGAGCATGTGCCGCGAATGTTCGACATCGGCCTTGCTTTCCGCCAGCTCGCGGGTGCGCTCGAACACCTTGTCTTCCAGCGTGGCGTTGACTTCCCGCAATTGCTGCGTCGCCCGCAAAAGTTCGACGCGCATGGTTTCCTGCGCTTCTGCCAGTTGCGCGATTTCCCGCCAGTTGGCATCGACTTTTACCGGCTCCTCCAGCGCCAGGTTTCCCAGCCGCCGGCTTTCCTCCGTCAGTTGTACCAGCGGACGGGCAAAACGGTTTGCCACGCGCGCGGCCACGAAGAAGGCGAAGAGCAATACCAGTATGCCCAAAAGCGCCAGTATGGAGTAATCCTTGTTCAGTCCCGGCACGAAATTCCGTTGCGGCGCGAAGACGCCCAGCCATATCCGCTGTTCCTGCAAGGCAATCGGATGGAAATAGGAAAACCAGCTTTCCCCCTGCCAGGAAAAAGCGTTCAACGCCCTGGGCGTCTTGTGGTTTTCCAGCCAGGCGGAAAAGCCCAGCCTCAGCGCGGGAATGCCCAGCTGCTCCGGCGTATAGCCGAGACGCTCCAGGGAATCCTCAGCCCTGGCGGCGCCCGCCATGTCGACTACACGAGGATCAAGCCCTCCCAAAACAGCCGTGTCCCTGAGTTTTGGACGCCAGGGCAAGCCCATCACCTTGTAACCCGGATCGGAAATGAGCGCGACAAAACCTTCATTGCCTACCTGCATCTGCGAGGTCAGCCAGGAAAAAGCGCGCAAATCCATGTCATGCGCGATGACGTGCCGCTGCCCGTCCGGCCCCGTCCAGCGGCGCGCCACGCTGATGCCGGAATGACGATCAGTGAGAAAGGGTGTCGTCCAGAATTGCGCCCGCCCGTCTTCCTGCGCCAGCGCGCCCCTGAACCAGAGGGTTTTCCGAACATCATAATCCTGGATGCGCATTTCCACGTTTTCCAGCTTTCCGGCGTGATTCCATCGCAGCCAGTAAGTCCAGTTCTTCCAGGCGACCGGATGGCTGATGCGGTTTTCCCAGCTTCCGTCCGGGCGGTGGAAGAGGGTGATTTCCAGTCCCGTCTCGTCGGCCAGGCTGACCGAGGGGACTTCCGAGTGGTTTTGCATCACCGGAAAAAAGAAGGCGTTGAAGCGGGTGAGGTCGCTGGTTTCCAGGTGTCCCATGTTGGCGTACTGGTAACTGGTGTCCGCCATGACCCGCACCCGTTCAAGCGAAGACTGCACCCGCATCTCGACCTGGATTGCCGCTTGCTCCATCTGGGCGAGGCCGATGCCCTCGATGGATGGCCAGACGATGAAATGAAAAGCGCCGACCACAAACAGCGCCAGGGTCGCCAGGACGATAAGGAATGCCCGCAACATCAGGCTTTGACGGATGCTCATGAGTGAAATCAGGGATCAGGAATAGGAATGTGGCAAAGCGCGTTTGAACAATGTACGCCATTTTGCGCCGGATTTCATCGTATGAATTGTATTGCATGTATTGCTGCATGGACGCGGCTGAAAACGGATGCGCCGCGCGGGGCTATTTCGGCCTGGAATCCGGCGTTTTTCCGCCCGGAACCGTCAGGGCGGACGCCCGATCCCGGCGGCGGCAGTAGCGCGCGGCAGGCCAGATCAGGAGGAAAAGCAGGGCGAGCGGCAGGAAGAGCGGAAGGCCGTTGGGCGTATTCCATTGGGCGCGGGCGCGTTTCCGGGCGTCGATTTCCAGGCGCTGGTATTTCAGCGTGTTGTTGGCGGCGTCGTTGGGTTTGCGGTTCTTCAGCCAGGCGTGGGTCAGGGCGTAGGTCTTGGGATGAAAGGCGAAAATCCAGGGCGCATCATGTTGCAGGATGCGCTTCATGGCGCGGATCAGCGCCAGACGCTCTGGCGTGTTCGACATGCGTTTCATTTTTTCGAACAGGCGGTCGAATTCGGGGTTGGCGTAGTTGGAGGTATTCTCACCGCCATGCCTTACCCGGCCATTCGCGCTGGCGAGGAGGAAAAAGAAGTTTTCCGGATCGGGGTAATCGGCGTTCCAGCCGAGGAAGTAAAGTTGCGTCGCGCCCTTGTCGAGCTTGTCCTGGAAGCGGTTGAAATCCGTGGCGCGCACCACCAGTTGCACGTCGATTTTCTGCACTTGCCGCGTCAGCCAGTCGAGGCGGGGTTTGTCGCCCATGCCGCCGCTCGTGGTGTCCAGGTTCAACACCAGCGGCTCGCCCGTCCGCGCGTTGCGTCCGTTTGGCCATCCGGCTTCCGCCAGAAGGCGCCGGGCTTCTTCCGTGGATTTGCGCCGGGCCTTGCCTTCCACCCAATCGTAGACATGGGGATTGATGCCGGATTCGCCTTCCTCGAAGCCAAAAATCCCCGGCGGCAGCGGACTCATGCCGGGAATGCCGCGCCCGTTCAGGAAAATGGAAATGAATTCTTCCTGGTCGATGACGATGGAAATCGCCTGCCGCAGCTTGGCCGCCTCTTCGCTGTTGCCGCCGACGACCGGATCGAGCAGGTTGAAGCCCATGTAAAAAATGGAGGTGCGTACCGAAGTCAATAACCCGATGCCTCGTTCGCGCATCTCATCGCTCAATCCTATCCCGCCGACATCCACCTTCACCGCCTGATCGAAATTGTCGGAGGCGATGCCGGAAGCGTCGTAATAACCTTGCAGGAATTTGTTCCAGTAGGGAATCGCCTCCTTTTCGCGGGTAAATACCGCCTTGTCGATGAGAGGCAAGGGGTTGCCGCAATCGGCCAACAGGCCGTTCGCCGCGTCTTCCGGCTCGCCCTCGCAAGGGTAGGTCTCGCCCTGGAAGTGGGGATTTCTTTCCAGCGTCATGCGCCGGTTGGGATCGTTTTCCGTAAGCATGTAAGGGCCACTGCCCACCGGCCACCAATCCAGCGTCAGGTTCTTTTCCGCCATGCCGGGCTGGCTGAAAAAGCGGTCGGCCTCACGCGGGACGGGCGCGAAAAAGGGCATGGCGAGCCAGTAGGCAAATTGCGGGTAACGTCCCTTGACGCGAATGCGCCAGGTGTAGGCGTCGACTTGCGTCACGCCGGAAAGCGGGTAGGCGTCGAGATCCAGCCAACCGTCCGGCTGCTTCCGGTTCGCTTCTTCCAGCGCCGCGCCCAGTTCCGAAAGGCCGACGATTTTTTCCGCCATCATGCCAAAGATGGGCGAATGCAGACGAGGATGCGCCAGCCGCTTGATCTGGTAGATGTAGTCGGCGGCGGTCACTTCCCGCGTGTCCGTCAGCGGAAAATCGCCGATGGCGAATTTATCCGCCAGGTCCGCGCGAGTGAGCGATCCATATCGGAAATTGCCCGCCGCGTCGCGCGCGAAGGCCGGATGCGGCTGGTAACGTTGTCCGGACTTCAGCGTGAGTTCATAGACGCTTTCCGCCACCGCTTCCGCGGGCGCGTCGGCAGGCAATCGTCGGCCTTTCGCGTCATAGAATTCCGGTTCGGGCACCCGCGTCACCGTGGCCGCCATGAGCGCGTAAGGACGCTTCAGATAGTGATGCTGCAAGGGCGGCGCGTAAATCTGGGCGATGAAGACGAATTCATCCTCGACATAGGCCTGCGCCGGATCGAGATGCTTGGGACTGTCGGTAAATGCCGAATACAACACATTCTCCTCCGCCTCCCGCGCCGGATAAGGATCATTCCAGGATTCGCCACAAGCGGCCAGGAGCAACAAAAGACAGACAGAAAACCGCGCCATGAGATGAAAAGAGAAAACGCCAAGGGTGCACAGGATAACCGCCATTGCCTTCGCCGTGGCAAGGCGGAAGCGCATCCCATCCGGTTGAATCGCGTGCCCGTCGTGGCGGGACCGTTTTACGTGCGCGCCCTTCCTTGATTAGAATCACGATTTTTCCTGCGCCGCGAAATCTCATGTCTTCATCCGCCGATATGCCTGCCGCCGTCGACCTGGCAATCCACGCCCGCTGGGTTGTCCAGGAAACGCGCGTCCTGTTGGAACAGCACGCGGTCATCGTCGCTGGCGGGCGCATCGTGGATATACTGCCTGGGCACCAGGCGCGCGAACGCTATGCGCCCGAGGAAACGCTGGAACTGGATGAGCATCTGCTCATTCCCGGCCTGATCAACCTGCATACCCATGCCGCCATGAGCCTGTTGCGCGGCGTGGCGGACGACATGCCGCTGATGCAATGGCTGAAGGCGCGTGTCTGGCCTTTGGAGGCGGCGCTCATGTCGCCGCGCTTCGTCGCCGAGGGCACAGAGCTGGCCTGCGCCGAAATGCTGAAGGGCGGCGTGACCTGTTTCAACGACATGTATTTTTTCCCCGATGCCGCCGCCCAGGCCGCCGTGAATATCGGGATGCGCGCCGTGTTGGGCGTCACGATGCTGGAATTCCCTTCCGCCTACGCCAGCGACGCCGCGGATTATCTGGACAAGGGACTGGCGGCGCGGGAAGCCTGGCGCGAGCATCCGCTCGTCCGTTTCTGCCTTGCGCCGCACGCGCCCTACAGCGTCAGCGACGCGAGTTTCGAGCGCGTCCAGACGCTGGCGGCGCAACTGGATCTGCCGATACACCTGCATATCCATGAAACCGCCGAGGAAATCCGATTCCATCTGGAAGAACACGGTTGCCGCCCTCTCCATCGGCTGGATCGGCTGGGACTCCTGGGGCCGCAACTGATAGGCGTTCATGCCGTCCACCTCCTGGATGACGAAATTGCCACATTGGCGCGCAATAATTGCAACATTGCCCACTGTCCCGCCTCCAACCTGAAGCTGGGCAGCGGCTTCGCGCCGCTCGCCGAACTGCTGGAAGCGGGCGTCAATATCGGCTTGGGCACGGATGGCGCGGCCAGCAACAACCGGCTGGACGTGCTTTCGGAAATGCGTCTCGCCAGTTTGCTTGCCAAGGGCGCCAGCGGCGACGCGCGTTGCCTTCCAGCCTGGCGCGCGCTCGACATGGCGACCATAAACAGCGCCCGCGCGCTGGGCATGGAGGAAGAAATCGGCAGCATCGCCATTGGCAAGCGCGCCGACCTCGTGGCGGTGCGCATGGACGCGCTGGCGCTTTCGCCCTGCTTTGATCCGGTCTCGCATCTGGTTTATGCTGCTGGGCGCGAAGATGTGAGCCACGTCTGGGTGGAAGGGTGTTGCCGCGTACTGGACAAGATGTTGTTGCACAGCGAAAAAACATCCAGTTTGAAAAACTGCGCCCGTCTGTGGCAGAATCGCGTAAGCGCCTACCTGAAACCGGATGCGAGTTGAATTTCACCGACAATCCCGGTTTCATGTATTCTCCCTCAACGTTTTTGAACCCTTTTTCAAGGAACTGCAATGATCGGAAAACTCACACGGAATTTCATCGTTTGCGCCCTGTTGTCCGGCATCGGCGTTGCCGCCGCGGAAGCCCAGGAGCGTGTTTATGTCATTGACCAGCGCGGCAATGTCGTCACCAGCGGCGCGCAACTGTGCTGGCGAACTGGCTACTGGACGCCGTCCGCGGCCGCCAACGATCCCGCGGGCTGCCAGTGTGATCGCGACATCGTGCCCGCCGCCAAATGTTCTGGCGAAGCGCCGACTGCCGTGACGCCTGCCGCGCCCAAGACCGAGCCTGCCGTGCGTCCTTCCAGCGGCAAGGTCAGTCTGGCGGCGGATGCCCTCTTCGACTTCAACAAAGCCGTCTTGCGTCCGGAAGGCAAGGCCAAACTGGATGATGTCGTCACCCAATCCAGCGACATCCAGCTGGAAGTCATCGTTGCCGTTGGCCATACCGACCGAATCGGCGGAGATCGCTACAACCAGCGGCTTTCTGAAAAACGCGCCAACGCGGTCAAGCAATACCTGATCGGCAAAGGCATCGAAGCCAACCGCATCTACACCGAAGGCAAGGGCGAAACCCAACCCGTGACCGGTGACCAGTGCGACAAGCTGGGCACGGAAAACGGGCGCAACAAGAAACTGGTGGAATGCCTGCAACCCGATCGCCGCGTGGATGTTGAAATCATCGGCACGCGCTGAACGGTTTTCTTTTTTCAAGCCCTGCATCATGCAGGGCTTTTTCTTTGTCTATCAGAATTTTTGCCATGACCGACATGTCCGACGCCGATCCCAGAGAACTCGCCAAATTCGACGCGATCGCCCAAAACTGGTGGGATCCCCACAGTGAATTTCGCGTGCTGCACGAAATCAATCCGTTGCGCCTCGACTGGATCGCCCGTGAAATCGATCTTGCGGGAAAGACGGCGCTCGACGTGGGCTGCGGCGGCGGCCTGCTCGCGGAAGGACTGGCGGCAAGGGGTGCGCGCGTGACCGGCATCGACCTCTCGGAAAAGCCGTTGGGTGTCGCCCGTCTGCACCTCCTGGAAAGCGGCCTTGCCGTCGATTACCGGCAGGTTTCCGCCGAAACGCTTGCGCGCGAGCTGCCGGGGCATTTCGATGTCGTCACTTGTCTGGAGATGCTCGAGCACACCCCCGATCCGCAAGGCGTCCTCAACGCCTGCGCTCAATTGCTGAAACCCGGCGGAAAGGCTTTTTTTTCCACGCTGAACCGCAATCCCGGCGCTTTCCTGCTGGCCATCGTCGGCGCGGAATACGTGTTGAATATCCTGCCCAAGGGAACGCACGACTACGCGAAATTCATCCGGCCTTCGGAGCTTGCCCGTTACTGCCGCGCCGCCGGACTGGAGCCGGAACCCCCGGTGGGCATGAGCTACAACCCCTTTACCCGGCGTTCCGCCCTGGGCCGGGACATCCGCGTCAATTACCTGATGACCGCCATCCGGCGAACGACGGATGCCGCGCCGCAAGAAAAATGAAATCATGAACGGACTTTGGCTCGATTTGGGCGGCACAATCTTTATCGGCGCGTGGCTGGCGCTGTTATGGCGAATGTTTTGCCGCAGCCGCCAAAGCAATCCGGCGCTGCGCGTCCTGTGCGCGCGTTTTTTCTTTGGCAGTCTCCTCCTGGCGCTGATTGTGGATCTGACGCTGTTCAACTGGCCCAGTTACCTGAACCTGTGGGCGGATGAAAGCGCCGTATATGACGTAAAGGATTTTGAAATACAGGCGGGCGACGCGGAATTGTCGCCGGGAGTGAAACTGAATGCGCTGAATCGCAGGATTACCTCGCTCTATATCGATCTGTCTTTTCATGGGAAAGACAGACAGCGCATCGAGATTATTTACAAGGACGAAGCGTCCATACAACGGCATCGCGCCACACTCTACCCGTTTTCGCCGCGCAGCCGCCATATCGCTATTTTACCGCATGGCAAGGTCTCCGAAATTGGCATCTACAGTAACACGCCCTTGCAGATTGATAATGTGAGGATCAATTCAGCCATTCCTGTAAAGATATTCCTGCTGCGCATTGCGATCCTTGGCGTATTGTTGTTTGCCATCTGTTTGTGGATGAACTCGAAAACCAGGGAGAAATTGCGATACTTTTTGTTTGACTATCCTGTCGATGCGATATGCGGAAAACAAAGAAAATTGTATTGGAGCATGGTGTTTTCCTTTATTCTTCTTTGCCTGTTTACCGCTTTGACAGGCTGGGCGGCGATAGAGGAAGATAAAGCGTATTTCATGAAACTACAAGGGGTAGCGAATGCTTACCCGTCGATGGCGGACGCCCTCTTGAAAGGGTAGACACATCTTGATCTCGAAGTTGCGCCCGGACTCCTGAATAGCACGCGCCCCTACGATCCGCAACACAGGGAATGGAACGATGTTTCGTATATAGGAGATCTTGCGTATCATGAAGGCAAATACTACAGTTATTTTGGTGTCGTTCCGGTATTGCTGCTGTTCATTCCTTTCAAATTCCTGACGGGGCTGGCTTTTCCGACCTTTCTCGGCGTATTTGTTTTTTCCGCCCTGACCTGTCTTGCCTTTGCCTTGTCGTGGCGGGAGATAACGCGAAGATTCATGCCGAGGATGCCTTTCTTTTTTTATTGCCTGGGTGGATTGTCCCTTATGATGGTCTCCGGCATCCTGTTTTTATGTCGGCATCCCGTATCCTATGAGCTTGCTCTTGCCGCAGCCTTGATGTTCCTGGCGCTGGGGTTGTTTTTGTTCATCAGGGCATTTGCCGACGAAAGGAATTTTCGTCTCAGGTTTTTCCTCGCTTCGCTCTGCTTTGCCCTTGCGGTGGGATGTCGGCCAACGGCGGTATTCATGTTTGTGCTGGCGCTTTTTTTCGTCATTCATGGCATTGGGTATTTACGAAAGAAGGCGGCGCTATCTTCCCGGTTTTCCGCGATGCGCTTTGTCTTGGCCTGCCTTGTCTTGCCTTATGCCATCGTGGCCATGCCTCTGATGTGGTATAACTATGCGCGCTTTGGATCGATTACAGATTTTGGCGCGTTCCATCAGTTGACGCTGGCAAATATGAAGGCGCTTCCGCTGGCAAATCCGATAGGAAAGCTGTTGAAGTTTTTGTCCGCTCTCCAGACCTATCTTTTCAACCCGCTTGACTTTTCCGCGCATTTCCCGTTCGTAAGCCTCAAACCTGATTTTGAACATACCCAACGATATGACGTAACCCTTCCGGTATTCATGTTCAATGACGCTACGATTGGCTTGGCCAATCTTCCTCTGTTATGGTTCTTGTTCAATATTCGGCGCGTCGATGCCGTCATGCGGGAAAATGACGCGCTGTTGTGCAGATTGCCGTTGCTCTTGCTGGGCATTGGCGTGTTTCATATACTCTTTCTTTCCCTGAACGCGGGCATAATCGTAAGATACAGTGTTGATTTCCTGTGGCTATTCACGCTTGCCGCTTTGGTTTGCGCCTTGTTCACCTGTCGAATCCATGCCGACAATGCGCCACTGAAGAGAACCATGCTAAAAACCGTTTATATATCATGTGCGGCGAGCATCGCTTTCTGTTTTTTCCTGAGCCTCGTCCTTTTCGATGCGACATTAAGCCTGTCGCTACGGGACTACCTGCAAAACCTTTTCAGCTTGTGAGATACTGAACGCCCTTGAACGGGCGGTTTTCTGTCTATTGCGTCGCGGTCAATTCCGTCAGCACTTCGGCGGGAGCCTCGGGTTCCTTGGCGTCGATCAGGATGGTGACGCGGCGGTTGCGGGCGCGGCCTTCCACGTTGTCGTTGCTTTCGACCGGGCGCTGTTCGCCGTAGCCGATGGCGGTGAGGCGCCCCGACAGGACGCCGTTATTGGCGAAAAGGCGCAGCACGGTGGTGGCGCGCACGGCGGAAAGCTCCCAGTTGGAGGGAAACTGCGCAGTGTTGATGGGGACGTTATCGGTATGCCCCTCGATGGTGATGGGGAAATCGCTGTCGGCCAGCACGCGCGCCACCGCTTCCAGCGCGGAGGCCGAAGGTCCCTCCAGGCGCGCCTGGCCGGGCGAGAACAGCACACTGTCGTTGATTTCCACGGTGACGCCCCGGCTGGTTTCCAGCACACGCACCTTGCCTTCGCGCACCAGGGGCGCCAGCGCCTGCATGATGTCCTTTGCCATGTTGCGCATCTTGTTGCGCTGGCGCGCCTTGGTTTCGTCCGCGCCCTTGTCGGGACGGGCGACCGGCACCGGCAGCGGCGGCGATCCAGGCGTGATGAGCAGCAACTGACCGCCGTCGCCGTTGCTGATGCTGCGAAAAGCGTTGTTCAGGGAATCGGACAAAATCCGGTATTTGCCCTCGTTGATGGAAGAGAGCGCGTACATGACCACGAAGAAGGCAAAGAGCAAGGTGATGAAATCCGCGTAGGACACCATCCAGCGTTCGCTGTTGTCGTTTTCTTCGGCGCGGTTTTTGCGGGATCGGCGCGTCATCTTCGTCTTTTCCTCAACGACGCCGGGGCGCGTTGCGCGTCGGTGCCTCCTTGTGGCGGATTTCCTTGTAGAGATACCCTTGCAGGCGGCTTTCGATGATGCGCGGGTTATCTCCCGCCGCGATGCCCAGGATGCCGTCGAGCAGCATTTCCCTGGCGGCGACCTGGCGAGCGATGTACGCCTTCAGTTTGTTGGCGATGGGCAGATAGACCAGATTGGCCAGTCCCACGCCGTAGATGGTGGCGACGAAGGCTACGGCGATGCCTGCGCCCAGTTTTGAAGGGTCGCTGAGATTTTCCATGACGTGAATCAGGCCCAGCACCGCGCCCAGGATGCCGATGGTGGGCGAATAGCCGCCGGCGGCTTCCCATACGCGGACGGAAAGGCGCATTTCGTCCTCGAAGGCGGTAAGCTTGACTTCCATGGTTTCGCGAATATGCGCGGCGTCCACACCATCGACCAGGAGCTGCAAGCCTTTGTTGGCAAAGTCGTCCTGCACCTGGTTGGCGAAGTTTTCCAGCGCCAGCAACCCTTCACGGCGGGCAATGTGGCTCCACTGCGTGACGTTGCCGATCAGTTGTTCGTGATTGATGACCGGCGGGAAAAATACCCACCGCGCCATTTTCAGTCCGCGCCAGAAGGTGGCGAAGGGACTTTGCAGCATGACCGCGCCCAGTGTGCCGCCGAAGACGATCAAAAGCGCCGTGGGCTGTAGCAGCGAGGCGACATGCCCGCCTTCCAGCGCCTGTCCGACAAGGATGGCGCCGATACCGGCGATGAGGCCAATCAGACTGAGTTTATCCACTTGGGCTTATTTCCTTTCCTTTGACCTGGGGGCGCGTTCCTCGTCTCCGAAAAGTCGGCTTCGAATGCGGCTGACCGCCTGGCTGTGCAACTGGCAGACGCGGGATTCGGAAACGCCCATGATTTCGCCGATTTCCTTCAGGTTCAATTCTTCATCGTAGTAGAGCGCCATCAAGAGCTTTTCGCGTTCGGGCAGGGCGTCAATGGCGCGCACGAGATGCCTGCGCAGATTCTCGTCTTCCAGGCGCGCCGCTGGGTCGTCCTCGCTGCTGCCCAGGTGCCGCGCCAGGAAATCCTCGCCTTCCTCGGAGGAGAAATCATCGAGATAGAGAATTTGGTGTCCTCTCGCTTCCTGCAAGAGCTTCTGGTAGTCGCCGAGCGACATGCCCAGGTTTTCCGCCAGTTCGCCCTCGCTGGGAGGGCGGCCGTGCTGTTGTTCGAGTCGTTGCAGGGAAGTTTCCACGCGGCGCATTTCACGGCGCAGGCTGCGCGGCAGCCAGTCGTTTTCCCGCAGCCCGTCCAGCATCGCGCCGCGGATACGCTGGCTGGCGTAGGTTTCAAACTGCGCGCCCAACCCTTCCTCGTAACGCGCGAAGGCGTCCAGGAGGCCGATCATACCGTTCTGCACCAGGTCTTCCAGTTGCACGTTGGCCGGAAGCCGCGCCATCAGGTGATGCGCGATGCGTTTGACCAGCGGAGCGTACTGTTGCACCAGCTGCTCCCTGTCGAAGTGACCGTCGGCGGTATACATTCGGGCGTGCGGGACAAGGTTATGCAATGCACGCAGTGTAGCAGGATCGGGGGGGTGAAGGTCAGGGATCAAGCGGTCCAGGTTTCTGGAGCGCGCGCCTGGACAGTGAGCGCGCCCGCGTTCGCGGCGCGGGCGGAATACAGCAGGCGTTCGACGAAATGTTCGACGCCGCCGTGTTCGTATTCGGCTTCCGGCCAGGCGAGCATGTGGTGGGCGAAGGTCTTGAGCGCCAGGGCGGACGGGGATTCGGGCAGGACTTCGACGATGGGCTGGTGGAGGGCTTCCAGTTGTTTTAATCGGGCGTCGGCGGGGATTGCGCCGCCGTAATCGAGGCGGGCGACGCCGCGTTCGCTGGCGACGTTTTTCAGGTTGTTGAAAATGATCTGTCCCTCGCGCGCATTTTTGACGCGGTTGGCGAGGATGCGAAAATGTCGCCGGTCGAGGGCGAGGCTGACTTTCTTGATCAGCGCGTAGGCGTCGGTGATGGATGCGCCGGATCCGGAAACCACCATGACGGCCTCGCCCGCTGCCAGTCCCCAGGGCGAAAAACCGTGCGCGTGGTCGGGTGAACTATCCACCAGGATCACGTCTATCGGTTCCGCCAGCGCGTTGATGCCTTCCAGCATGGCCTCCTGTTGCGCGGACGAAAGGCGGGCGATCTGGCGGGCGGCGCGTCCGGCGGGCAACACCTGTACGCCCGGCGCGGGCGAAAACAGCACATCTTTCAGCGCCAGTTGGCGATTGACCACCTGCAACAGATCGCCCGCAGGCAGGACGCCGAAAAAGCCGCCCATGTGCCGCGCGCCGCCGTTCTCATCGACGATCAACACGTTTTCCCCCTGCCGCGCCAAGGCGACGGCGACGTTGGCGATCACGGCGGTTTTGCCCACGCCGGATGCGCCGGACGCGAAGGTGACGACATGCAGTTGCTGTTGCGTGAAGAGCCGCCGCAAACCAGCGGCCTGGTCGACGTGAAAATCAGCCACGCCAGCCTCCGGTGGCGGAAAGTCCGGCATTGGCCATCATCAGGCCAGGTTCCTGGCCACTGTAGCGGTGCGCGTTTTCCGTGGTCTCCCTGAAGGCGCGGTGCAGGAGATAGGCGCGGTTGGGCAGGTGCAGGTCTTCCGGCACGCGCTGACCATTGGAAACGTAATGCAGGGTCAGGCCGTGACGGATGATGGCGTCCAACGCCGGGGCAAGGCTGGCGGTCTCGTCGATCTTGGTGAGGATGCAGCCGGAAAGATCGTGGCCGCGATAGGCGCGCACCACGTCATCCAGCGTATCGCCGCGCGCGGTGGCGGAAAGCAGCAGCAGGCGGCGCGCGGCGCTGTTGGCGAGCATGGCGTTCAGTTCCGCCACCAGCTTGTCTTTCTGGCTCATGCCCATCGTGTCGATCAGCACCATGTGCTTATGGGCGAGTTCGTTCAGGGTTTGCCGCAATTCTTCCGCATCCCTGGCGAGATAGACGGTCACGCCGAGGATACGTCCGTAGATGCGCAACTGCTCATAGGCGCCAATGCGGTAGCTGTCGGTTGTCACCAGCGCCACCTTGTTCGCGCCGTGGCGCAATACGCAGCGGGCGGCAAGCTTGGCGGTGGTGGTAGTCTTTCCGACGCCGGTCGGCCCCATCAGGGCGTAGACGCCGCCCTTGTCGACGATGTCCTGGCGGGCGGTGGCGAGGCTCCTGTCGGCGATGCCCCGGATCCAGGCCAAGGCTTCGTTGATGACCATGCCGGAGGGCAGGTCGGCGATGAGTTCGCGCGAAAAGAGCGGAGAAAAACCGGCTTCCAGCATTCGCCGCAGCACTTCCGTCTTCACCGGTTCGGCGCGCGCCGTCTCGCCCCAGGCGATACCCGCCAGATGTTGTTCCACCATCTTTTTCAGCGAACGGATTTCGTCGACCATTTCGGCGGGGACAACTTCCGCCATACGCGGCTCGGCTGCCGGGGGGCGCGGCGCGGCAGGCGGCTTCAGGGCATCATGGCCGCCGCGCAGGGAATCCGGCATGGGAATGGAGGCGTTGACCAGGCGGCGGGCGGCGGGCTGGGCTTTGGGCGGCAGGGCGGGCTGCTGCCAGAGCGGGGCGGCTTGCGCTGTGGTCTGAATGAGGGGCGGGCGCGGCGGCGGCGTGAAGGCGGATGCGGAGGCAGGGAGCGTCGGGGATGCCGTCCGCGCGCCGGAAAGACTGACGCGATAATCCGCCGAGTCGTCGGCAAAGGCTGCGGGCGGACGCGGCGCGGGGCGCTCCTCCGCCTGCGGCGTCATCAAGGCCATGTCACGGGCGGCGACCGCCATGATCTCCACATTGCCGGAGACGTTGCGGTTGGAGAGGATGACGGCGTCCGGCCCCAGGGTTTCCTTGACTTTGCGCAGGGCTTCGCGCGCGTTCGCGGCAATGAATTTTCTGACGTTCACGTTCATGACGATTTGCCTCCGATGATAGAGGTCACTTTGAGGAGCTTGGTTTCAGGAACTTCGCCGTGGGCGATGACTTTGATCTGCGGAATGCTGCGGCGCAGGAAGCGGGAGAGCAAAAGACGGATCGCGCCCGGAACGAGCAGCACGGCGGGCATTCCAAGGGCTTCCTGGCGCTGGGTGGCCGTTGCCGCTTCTTTCAAAAGACTGTCGGCCAATCCCGGCTCCAGCGCCGCCACGCCGCCGCCGCTGACGCTTTGCATGAGCAGGCGTTCGAGTTGCGGGTCGAGCGTCATGACCTGCATTTCGTTGCCGGTGGGATAAAGCTCCTGCACGATGGCGCGTCCTAGCGCCATGCGCGTCTGCGCGGTCAGTTCGTCGGTGTTCTGTGTGCGCGCGGCGTGGTCGGAGAGGGTCTCGACGATGGTGCGCATGTCACGGATGTGCACGCCTTCTTCGAGCAGATTTTGCAGGACTTTCTGCAAGGCGCCCAGCGACAGGGCCTTGGGCGTCAGGTCTTCCATGAGCTTGGGCATGTCTTTGGAGAGATGCTCGATGAGCTGCTGCACTTCCTGGCGTCCCAGGAGCGCGGCGGCGTTGTTCAGGAGGAGATGGTTGAGATGCGTCGCCACGACGGTGGAGGCGTCGACCACGGTGTAGCCGTAGGCTTGCGCCTGATCGCGCAGGCGCGGCTCCACCCAGACGGCGTCCAGTCCGAAGGCCGGGTCCTTCGTGACGCCGCCGGGCAGGGTTCCCGCCACGCGACCAGGATTGATGGCGAGGAACTGTCCGGGAAAGGCTTCGCCTTGGCCGACTTCCACGCCCTTCAACAAGATGCGGTAGGCGTTGGGCTTCAATTCCAGGTTATCGCGGATATGCACCGGGGACGCCAGAAAGCCCACGTCCTGCGCGAATTTCTTGCGTATGCCGCGAATGCGGCGCAGCAATTCGCCATCCTGGGTCTTATCGACCAGCGGAATCAGGCGGTAGCCGACTTCGAGTCCCAGCACGTCCAGCGGCGCGACATCCGACCACGAGGCTTCCTGCGCATCCTGTGTGGCCGAGGGCGGCGGACGTATCGGTTCGACGCGCGCGGCAAGGCGTTCGGCGTGTTTCATCATCTTCCAGCCCAGATAACCCAGGCCGCCCGCGAGCATCAGGAAAACCAGGTTCGGCATTCCGGGAATCACGCCCATGCCGCCGATGATGCTCGCCGTGATGAACACCACGCGGTGATCGCGGAAGACCTGCGTGGCGAACTGGAGGCTGATTTCCTTTTCGTCGGAGACGCGGGTGACGACCATGCCAGCGGCAATCGAGATGACCAGCGCGGGAATTTGCGCCACGAGGCCGTCGCCGATGGCAAGGAGCGTATAGTTCCGGGCGGCCTCGTCCAGCGCCAGATCGTGTTGCACGACGCCGATGACGAGTCCGCCGATGATGTTGATGAGCGTGATGATGATGCCCGCGATGGCGTCGCCGCGCACGAACTTGGAAGCGCCGTCCATCGAGCCGAAGAATTCGGCTTCGCGGGCGATGTCCCGGCGGCGCTCGCGCGCCTCGTCCTCGCCGATCAACCCCGCGTTCAGGTCGGCGTCGATGGCCATCTGCTTTCCCGGCATGGCGTCTAGGGTGAACCGCGCCGAGACTTCTGCCACCCGCCCCGCGCCCTTGGTGATCACCATGAAATTGATGATGACGAGAATCAGGAAGACGATGATGCCGACCGTATAGTTGCCGCCCACGAGGAACTGTCCGAAGGCTTCGATCACCTTGCCCGCCGCGTCGCCGCCGGTGTGTCCCTGCATCATCACCACGCGGGTGGAGGCCACGTTGAGCGACAGGCGAAGGAGCGTCGTGACGAGGAGCACCGTCGGGAATACCGAGAATTCCAGCGTCTTCTTCACCTGGATGGCCACGAGCAGGATCAGTATCGACAGGGCGATATTGAAGGTGAAGAACACGTCCAGCATGAAGGGCGGCAAAGGCAGGACCATCATCGCCAGGATCATGACGATGAGCGCCGGCGCACCCAACTGGAAGGGGTTTACGCGCGCAAAGATGCTTTGCAGGCGCAGGGTCGCGCTGGCGGCCATCAGGCAACCTCCGGCACGGCGAATTCAGGCGGCACATCCACGTCGCGCGGCGGCGAAGGATAGTCGCCGCCCGTCTTCTTCCACTGATTCAACTGATAGACATAGGCCAGCACCTCGGCCACGGCGGCATAGAGCGCACCGGGGATCAGGTCGTCGACTTCCGTGTGCCGGAAAAGCGCGCGCGCCAGGGGCGGGGCTTCCAGGAGCGGGATGCCATGCTCCGCGCCCAAAGCCTTGATCTTCTGCGCGATTACGCCCATGCCCTTGGCCAGTACCCTGGGGGCGTTCATGCCCGCCTTGTAGGAAAGCGCCACGGCGTAATGAGCGGGGTTGGTGACGATGACATCGGCTTCCGGCACCGCCGCCATCATGCGCTTTCTCGCCGCCTCGCGTTGCAAGCTGCGGATGCGCCCCTTGACCATCGGGTCGCCATCCATTTCCTTCATTTCCTGCTTGACCTCGTCCTTGGTCATTTTCAGCTTGTCGTAGTATTGCCAGATCTGGAAAGGCACGTCCGCCGCCACGATGAGGCTCATGGCCGCCACGAGCATCAGGAAGGTGAAGGTAAGCAGATGTCCCGCCGTTACCAGTCCCGCGTCCAGCGGCTGCGCCAGCAGGCCGAAAATGTCCTGCCACTCGCGCCAGATCAGAAATACCGCCACGCCGCCGATCAAGCCCGCTTTCAGCACCGCCTTGGCCAGTTCCATCAGGCTGTTCCAGGAAAACATGCGGCCAATGCCGGAAATCGGATTCATTCGCGCGAGATTGGGCGTCAGCGCCTTGGTGGAAAACACCCAGGCGTTCAGGATGAACGGGGGGATCAGGGCGGCGACAATCAAGGCCAGCACCAGCGGCGAAAAGCTGACGAAGGCGTCAAAGCCCAAATCACCCAGCCGGGATATGGCAAGCTGCGGTTCATGCACGAAAACCGGATCAAAGGAAAGCCCCTTTTTCATAAGGGTCATGAAGCGTTGCGCGAACCATCCGCCCAGCAACCAGAACGCGGACGCGGCGACAATCAACACCAGAAAGCTGCCCAGTTCCCGCGAATGGGGAACCTGGCCTTCCTCCCGTGCCTGCTCGATGCGTCGGCCCGTAGGTTGTTCGGTTTTTTCGAGATCGCTGCCTTCTGCCATGACGTTGCCACGAATACAGTGCGGCTATTATAGAAAAAAATCAAGAAAATTAAATAGGTAGAACACTTTTTTTATAAATTAAATTAACTTTTCGCCACGACCGAAAAATATCGTGAACGCCAGAAGGCGCGCGGGAATGCGGGCAGAAAATGGGGGGAGACATCATGTAGGTTCACATGAATATCTCATAACACATTGATTTTTATAGTAATATAGTCCGTTCATCAGGTTGGGGCGGAGATTTTCGTCTCATGAAAATTTGCGAATAGCATGAGGCGGGCGGGTTCAGGAGCGTCTCTCCAAAAAACAGTGGGCGGGGCGGGGCAGCGTCAGTACAATGCCCTGTCCTTCCCGAATAAAACGGCCAATATGAAAAAGTCCTCTGTCATCCTGTTGGCGCTTGCGCTGGCGTTGTTTGCGGCAGGGGCGATCTTGTTTCGCGGGGTGTTTGGCGGTGACGCCGCAGGCGACGCGTCGGTTGCTTCCGTCCGTCCCGCCCTGACGGTCACGGTCGCGCCTCCGGCAAAAGAGATGCTGCCGATCCAAATCACCGCCAATGGCAACGTCGCCGCCTGGCAGGAGGCGGTCATCGGTTCGGAGGCGCCGGATTTGCGTCTGCTTGAAGTCCGGGTCAATGTGGGCGATTCGGTGCGCGCCGGGGAAGTGCTCGCGGTGTTCGATGACGAGACGGTAAAAATCGGCGTCGTCCAGGCCGAGGCGGCGCTCGCCGAAGCCGAGGCGCTCGCCGGGGAAGCGCGGGAAAACGCGAACCGCGCCCGCGCCTTGGAAAAGACCGGCGCCTTGAGCGAACAGGCCATCCTGCAATACCTGGCCGCCGCGCAGTCGGCGGCGGCGCGCGTCCAGTCAGCCAAGGCGCGACTGGCGGCCGAGCGTCTGCGCTTGACGCGCACGCGGGTGCGCGCTCCGGACGATGGCATCATTTCCGCGCGCAACGCTACCGTCGGCGCGGTGGCGGGACTGGGCGGCGAGCTTTTCCGCCTGGTCCGCAAGGGACGCCTCGAATGGCGGGCGGAACTCTTCTCTTCCGAACTGGGGCGCGTGACCGTGGGGACGCCGGTCACGTTGACCCTGCCCGATGGACAGCCGCTCGCTGGCCAGGTGCGGGCGCTGGCGCCGACCGTCAATGCCGCCAGCCGCGCCGGGATCGTCTATGTCGACCTGCCCGGCGGCGGCGAGGGCGGAAAAAGTCCGGCCCGGCCCGGCATGTTCGCGCGCGGCGTCTTCGAGCTGGGCGAGCGTTCGGCGCTCACGGCGCCGCTTTCAGCCGTGGTGATGCGCGAAGCCTTTCATTACGTCTTCGTTCTCGACGAAAACGGACGCGCCCGCCAGGTCAAGGTGACGACGGGGCGACGGACGGGCGGGCGCGTCGAAATCGTGGCGGGGCTGGAAGAGACCGCGCGGGTCATCGTTACGGGCGCGGGGTTTTTGAACGATGGCGACACGGTGCGCCTCGCGCCTTCGCCTTCCCTTCCTGACGACGCGGCAAAGGACTCCCGCCGGTGAACGTCTCTTCCTGGTCGATTCGCAATCCGGTTCCGGCGATCATGTTTTTCGTCCTCCTCTGCTTTGGGGGCGTGGTGGCCTTCGAGCGCATGAAAATCCAGAATTTCCCGGATATCGAGTTGCCGATGGTGACGGTCATCGCTGCTCTGCCCGGCGCGACGCCGGGGCAATTGGAAAACGACGTGGCGCGCAAAATCGAGAACGCCATTGCGACGCAGCAAGGGGTGAAGCACATCTACACCACCGCGCAGGACGGCAGCGTCACGATTACCGTCGAATTCCAACTGGAAAAATCCGTCCAGGAAGCGGTGGATGACGTGCGCTCGGCAGTCTCCAGCATCCGCGCCGACCTGCCCGGCGACCTGCGCGATCCGGCGGTCAACCGGGTCGATCTCGCCGCACAGCCGGTGCTGGCCTTTACGATTCGTTCGCCGCGCATGGATGATGAGGCGATCTCCTGGTTCGTCGATCACGACATCACCCGCCGCCTGCTGGCGGTGCGGGGCGTCGGCGCGGTGGCGCGGGTGGGCGGCGTCAGCCGGGAAATCCGCGTTACCCTGGACCCTTTGCGCCTGCAAGCCCTGGGCGCGAACGCCCTGGATATTTCCCGCCGTCTGCGCGAGGTGCAGATGGAGAGCGCCGGCGGACGCACCGACCTGGGCGGCGGCGAGCAGCCGATTCGCACCCTGGGCACGGTGGCTTCGGCGGAAGAATTACTGGCGATGGAAATTCCGCTCTCCGACGGGCGTCACATCCGCCTTGCCGATGTGGCGACCATCGCCGACACGGTGGCCGAGCCGCGCGCCCTGGCGCTTCTGAACGGCGTGCCAGTGGTTGGCTTCGAGATTTCCCGCAGCCGGGGAGAGAGTGAAGTCGAAGTCGGGCGGGCGGTGCGCGCCGCGCTTGACGAAATCATCGCCGCGCGTCCCGACATCGAGATCACCGAAGCCTTCAATTTCGTCGCCCCGGTGGAGGAAACCTACGCCAGTTCCATGCATCTCCTCTACGAAGGCGCGCTTCTTGCGGTGCTCGTGGTCTGGCTTTTCCTGCGCGACCGCCGCGCCACGCTGATCTCGGCGGTCGCCCTGCCGCTTTCGATCATCCCCGCCTTCTTCGGCATGTATCTCTTGGATTTCACCATCAACATGGTCACGCTCTTGGCGCTCATGCTCATCGTCGGCATCCTGGTCGATGACGCCATCGTCGAAGTCGAGAACATCGTGCGCCACCTGCGCATGGGCAAGAAGCCGTTCGACGCCGCGATTGAAGCCGCCAATGAAATCGGGCTGGCGGTGATCGCCACCACCTTCACCCTGATCGCCGTCTTCCTGCCGACCGCCTTCATGGGCGGCGTGGCCGGGCGCTTCTTCCGCCAATTCGGGTGGACGGCGGCGCTGGCGGTATTCGCCTCGCTCGTGGTCGCCCGGATGCTGACGCCGATGATGGCAGCCTATCTCTTGAAACCCGCGAGCGGCCAGCACCGCGAACCGCGCTGGCTGGAATGGTACGCGCAAAAGGCGGCGTGGTGCCTCAAACATCGCGGCCTGACGATGCTGGGGGCGGGCGCTTTTTTCCTTTTCTCGCTCCTGATGATTCCTTTCCTGCCGCAGGGCTTCATACCCGCCGACGACAATTCGCAAACCCAAGTCTATCTGGAACTGCCGCCCGGTTCAAAACTGGAGGAAACGCGCGCCATCGCGGAACAGGCGCGCCTTTTGGCAGGCGAAATCGAAACGGTGGAAAGCGTCTATACGGCCATCGGCGGCGGCTCCGCGGGCAGCGACCCCTTTCTCGCCGCTGCGGGCGGCGAAGTGCGCAAGGCCACCCTGACGATTCTCCTCTCCCCGCGCAAGGAACGTCCGCGCAAGCAGGGAATCGAAAACCGCATCCGCGCCGCCCTGGAAACCCTGCCGGGGGCGCGCTTCAAGGTCGGGCTGGGCAATTCGGGGGAAAAATACGTGCTCGCCCTGACCAGCGAAGACCCCGAAGCCCTGCAAGCCGCCGCGACGAAGGTCGAACGCGATCTGCGCGCGATTCCGGGCTTGGGCAACATCACCTCTTCCGCCAGCCTCATCCGCCCGGAAATTTCGGTGCGTCCCGACTTTGCCCGCGCCGCCGATCTGGGCGTCACCAGCAGCGCCATCGGCGAAACCCTGCGCGTCGCCACCCTGGGCGATTACGACATGGCGCTGCCCAAGCTGAATCTCGCCGAGCGCCAGGTGCCGATCCTGGTGCGCCTCGACGAATCGGCGCGGCAAGACCTAGAACTGCTTTCCCGCCTCACCGTGCCCGGCGCGCGCGGGCAGGTCATGCTGGGCGAAGTCGCGGATTTCTCGCTGACCGGCGGCCCGGCGCTCATCAGCCGCTACGATCGCTCGCGCAACATCAACTTTGAAATCGAGCTGGCCGATTTGCCGATGGGCGATGTCTCGAAGCGCGTGGCGCAACTCCCTTCCATCCTCGAATTGCCGCCGGGAGTGCGCGTCATCGAGGTGGGCGACGCCGAAATCATGGCGGAACTCTTCGAGAGCTTCGGTCTCGCCATGCTGACGGGCATTCTCTGCATCTACGTGGTGCTGGTCTTGCTTTTCCGGAATTTCCTGCATCCGGTGACGCTGCTTTCGGCCTTGCCCCTGTCGTTGGGCGGCGCTTTCGTCGGGTTGCTGTTGACCCGGACGAGTTTTTCCATGCCCTCGCTTTTGGGACTCATCATGCTGATGGGGATTGCGACGAAGAACTCGATCCTCCTCGTCGAATACGTGATCGTTGCCCGCCGCGAGCGCGGCCTTCCCCGCCTGGAGGCGCTCCTCGACGCCTGCCGCAAACGCGCCCGCCCCATCGTCATGACCACGATCGCCATGGGCGCGGGCATGACCCCGGTCGCCTTGGGCCTGGGCGCGGCGGACAGCAGCTTCTCCATGCCAATGGCCATCGCGGTCATCGGCGGCCTGGTGACTTCCACCTTCCTGAGCCTCCTGGTCGTCCCGGCGGTATTTACCTACATAGACGACCTGGGCGCGGCACTCCGCCGCCGCTATCCAGGCGCTTCACGCTGATTTTCCGCAATCGGGGATTCATCGGCTTTTGCAGGGGACGTATTTGTGATGCTCGTCGATGTCGCCGCATAAATCCTTTTTCTAGCGCATCCAGGCATCAAACGCCTCGGTGTCGAAGAGTTCGAAAGTAAACGGGGAATCGAGTTCGAAATCAATGGAAATTTCCTTGTATCGGGTAGACTATTTGACCGTTTGCCTTCTGTACCAGCGGTCTTTTTCAGAGTAGGGTTCGATGGTATATCCAGCCTTTTGCCACAACCTTGCCTCGCTGGTGAGGAAATTGATGCTTTTTACTGACTCTGTAAAGAACAACTCATCGGATTCATTGATATGACGGGCTTGGGGCGCGCCGCACCTCTACAATAACGCTCCTCATCGTCAAAGCGAGACCGCAGACCGCGGCAATCCAGTCGGCCTTTATTTCAATAGTCTCGGCGTTTCCGATGGCGCCATCCGCCGGTGCTGGAGGCAAGCCCTTGCAGACTGCAATGCCTTTGCAGGCCGCAAGGCCATGTATGTCACATTTTTCTCTTTGTTTCTCTGTCTTCATATCTCTGTGACAGGTAGAATTCCATCTTTTCAGTTGGGAGACTGTCATGACCATCAAATCGGACAAGTGGATACGCCGCATGGTGATCGAGCACGGCATGATCGAGCCGTTCGAGCCGTCGCTCGTGCGCGAAATCGACGGGCAGAAAATCGTCTCCTACGGCGCGTCGAGTTACGGCTATGACATTCGTTGCGCGCCGGAATTCAAGGTATTCACCAACATCAATTCCACGGTGGTCGACCCGAAGGCTTTCGACCCCAAGTCCTTTGTCGAAATCGACGCCAGGGTCTGCATCATCCCGCCCAATTCCTTTGCGCTCGCGCGCACGGTCGAATATTTTCGCATCCCCCGGAACGTGCTCACCGTCTGTTTGGGCAAGAGCACCTACGCGCGTTGCGGCATCATCGTCAATGTGACGCCCTTCGAGCCGGAGTGGGAAGGGTTCGTGACGCTGGAATTCTCCAACACCACGCCCTTGCCCGCCAAAATCTACGCGGGCGAAGGGTGCGCCCAAGTGCTCTTTTTCGAGTCCGACGAGGTGTGCGAGACTTCCTACAAGGATCGCGGCGGTAAATACCAGGGGCAAACCGGCGTGACCCTGCCGAAAATCTGAGAAACTGTCTCAGCATTGTCTGTTGTATGAGGCAAGGGTCGGCTGCCCAGAAAGGGTTTTCGCGCCGAGATCAACGGCATGCCGTATGCCCTCAGGACAGGCTGCCAATGGCGCATTTTGCCCAGGGGCTTTCCGCCGTGGAAGACGGTGTATGGATACCTGCGGCGCTGGCGTCTGGACGGCGCCTGGGAGAGGGTTATGGTATCCGCCGATCGCAACGCCGATCCTCCGGTGTCCATCATTGATTCGCGGCAGGCAGCGCATCGCGGTCGATACGCTCGGCTTCATTCCTGTGGTAGTCGTTCATTCGGCAGGCATCCAGGATCGCGCCGACGCCCGCGCCGTGCCGATCCTCCGGTACCGTCACCCCTCCGCGGAAGACCCATGCCGATGGCGGCTACACGGGCAAACTGCCGGCGTGGAGCCGGGTCATGCTCGGCTGGACCACTGAGCTTGTCAAACGCAACGAGAGCGGCAAGTATATGTCTTTCATCGGGGCAAATCAAAACAGAAGAGGGAATGGATGAGGCGGATATTCATTGCCGCTCCAAGATATCCTGTTTGACTTTCTGGCGAAAAAGCGCCTGCCGTTCCTTGAGAATATGGAACGCGGCGCGGATAGCGGATTCCATCTCATCGTAAGTCTGCCATCTCTGTTCCCGCATGGCGACAATGACTTGGGATTCGGCATCGGGAAAGTCATCTCCCCCGGAAAGATAACGCTTCCGAAGCAAATTCAGGGTGTCCCCTATGTGTAAAGCGACGTGATAGCGATAGTCTGTGATGTTATCGTCCATGAACGCCTCGGCGACATCGATCCTCAAATCGACATCCCTGAGCAATCTTTCATCGGCATCGTCGATATTATAGAGGCTTTCAAATATTTCTTTTGACGAAGGATAACCCGATTTGTAAAAATACAATTCGCCATCCGAATCCCTCCTCCCGCCTTCAACTCTCTCCGCGCCAACATCGCAACCGTATCCTTCGCTGAGCATGGTAAACTGAGGCTCCATGATTCCCTTGAGTCCGGAAATGGCAAAGACCTGTTGATCCGGCGCCGTAAAGCGCAGACTGTCGGCAGGCGTGAATCGACCCCACAGCTGAATACCACAGGTGAGCAGATGGTTACTGTAATTATTGTAAAAAAGCGAGCAACTTTTTCGCATGTTTGAAAGAGAAGGCAAAAAATCTTCGCCCGCGCGAACGAATTCCATCTGAAATTGATCGAACTCCCTCGGCGTGAATCCATGAAATGTTATTGTCATGGATACATTGGGTAGTTCGAGATGGCGACACGCTTGCTTGAATTGGTCGCGCTGCGCTTGCGTCCAGTGACATCCTGCCAGTAGCAGGCTGGCGCATGCGGCAATGAAAGGAAAGCCATGTCGTTTCATTTTGGATACCGGAACACGATATTCCAGAACAATACATTCTTTTCGAGCAGTCTGTCAAGGCGGGCAAAGGACAGAAAAGCTACTGGCGTGTCAAGCCGCAGGTTACGCGCCTGGATTGCCGCGCCGCGCTCGCAATGACGCTCCTCCCCGTCATTGCGAGGCCGCAAGCCGCGGCAATCCAGTCAGCCTTTCCGTTGGCTTCGACATTCCAGAAAACGCTCCCCTTTCGTCAAAAGCGAGCGTAACGAAACAGTCCGCCCGAATAACGCGGATGTCCGGCATAGACGGTGTCCGCGCCAAAGGCGAAGGCCGTATGCAGCGTGG
>JAIRMN010000163.1 GCA_031258715.1 Zoogloeaceae bacterium | reverse complement strand
TTCCCGTCGCCTCAATCGCGACTACGAAATCAACCCGCGATACTCCGAGGCCATGATCCAAATCGCCATGATCCATCTGCTCCTCAAACGAATTTCTAATTTTTAAGACAGCTTCTTATGTGTTCGTGGGCTGGATGATGACATTGGGGAGCCTCCCCCTGATTCTCGCCGCCTTTCTTTTCGAGGGCGTCTCCTGGCCGTATCCCGGCGCGGGACCCTTGCTGGGCTTTCTCTACATGGTTTTCGTCTCCGGCATGCTTTGTTCCTGGGCATGGAATTATCTCGTCCTGAAACTGCCGGTCGCGGTCTCTTCGCTCTCCTCCCTCCTCACCCCGCTAATCGGCGTCGCCGGCGGCATAGCGATCCTGGGAGAAAAACCGGGATTCCCCGAATTCCTGGGCGCCGCCTTCATCCTCGGCGCCGGGCTTCCCGCAGATAAAACGATGGCGCCGCGTCAGGGCATGAGCGGATTTTTCTTTCGCCGGAGTTTGGGTTTGAAACGCAGGCAGGGCGCGCCGCTGGCTTCAAGGACGGCCAGCGCGGGAAGGCGGGCGCTTTTGAAGTTCATGACGCGGCAGGCATGAGGCTGGCGAGCGTCATGGGTGATCGCGTAATGCGCGCAGTCGCGGCAATGGGGTGTCCTGGAAAAGACGAGCGGCATGGCGCGCGGGGGGGGGGTCTTATTTGCGGGAAAACTTTTCGCTCAACAGCGCCAGCTTCTCGGCAAGGCTCAATGCCGCGCCGTTTTCCGGGGCTTCCGGCGGCGGCTTTCGGGTTTCCCGGCGCGGCGCGGCGGCCTTTTGGGGACGTGGCGCGGGCGCGGGTGAAGGCGTTTTTTCCGGGCGCTTCCGGCGCGGCGCGGGCGTCGTCGTGTTCGCTGCGGCTTCCGCCTGTTTTTTCAGGCGTTCCTGCAAGCGTCCGGCGGCGTACTGGCGCTGGCCATCGGTGATTTCGCCCGCGGGCGCGCCCTGCAAATCGAGGCGCTGCCCGGCTTTTGCCATGTTGCGCAGGTAACGGTTGCTGTGCGTGTGAATAGAAAGGGCGATGCGCAGGTTTTTTCCGCACAGATCGGGCAATTCGGCACGCACGGCCTTGTCGATGCCGATGGCCAGCGGCTCGCCCGCGCGAAAAACGGGAAAGCGCGCGCACAGGGCCTTCAGGATGTCCCGCGGGCCGGGCGGCAAAGGAAGCGGCGGATCGGCGGGAGAAGCAACGGACGGTTCAGCGGGAGGGGTAACGGGCGATTCGGCGGCGGGCGAGGACGGCATGTTCATCGAAGGGTCATCCGTAAGACGAAAGCATCAGGCCAGTTTGCCATGGCAGTGCTTGTACTTCTTGCCGCTGCCGCAAGGACAGGGATCGTTGCGGCCAATCTTGGGTTCGGCGTGTATGGGCTTCCTAGGTGCCGGCGTCTCGTCCGCCGCGTCGTCATAACCGGCATGGCGATACTGGACGTTTTCCACTTCGCCAGGCTTCGTTTCTTCCACATCGGCCTTCGAGCGAATCTGCACCGTGACCAGTACGCGCGTGACTTCGCGGCGCACGATGTCCAGCAGATTCTCGAACAATTCAAAGGCTTCGCGCTTGTATTCCTGTTTGGGATTTTTCTGCGCGTAGCCGCGCAGGTGGATGCCCTGGCGCAGATGATCGAGCGCGCCCAGATGCTCGCGCCAGTGCGTATCCAGGCTTTGCAGCATGATATTGCGCTCGAACTGGGCAAATATCCCCTTGCCGACCTGCGCGACCTTGGCGGCATACACCTCGTCGAGATAGGTGGCCAGGCGTTTCAGGATGGCCTCGTCGGTCAAGGCGCTTTCCTGCTTCAGCCACTGGCCGACCGGCGCTTCCAGCAGGAAATCGCTCTGGATGGCGCGTTCGAGACCGGCAACGTCCCATTCTTCATCGACGGAGTTTTCCGGGATGAACTGGCGGAAAGCGTCCGTCAGCACACCGTGCCGCATGGCGGTGATGGTTTCGGAAATATCGTCGCTTTCCAGTATCTCGTTGCGCTGGGCGTAGATGACCTTGCGCTGGTCGTTGGCGACATCGTCATATTCGAGCAGTTGCTTGCGAATGTCGAAGTTGCGTCCTTCCACCTTGCGTTGCGCCGATTCCAGCGACCGCGAAACCAGCGGATGCTCGATCGCCTCGCCTTCCGGCATCTTCAGCCTGTCCATGATGCCGCGCAGCCGATCGCCCGCGAAGATGCGCAGCAGGGGGTCTTCCAGCGACAGATAGAAACGCGAGGAACCGGCATCGCCCTGGCGTCCGGCGCGACCGCGCAATTGGTTGTCGATGCGCCTCGACTCATGCCGTTCGGAAGCGATGATCCGCAGGCCGCCCGCCGCCAGCACCTGCTCGTGCAGCGTCTGCCATTCGGCCTTCATTTCCTCGATGCGCGCCGCGCGTTCGGCGGGCGTGAGTTTCTCGTCGTCCTGGACGGCGACGATCAGCTTGTCGATGTTGCCGCCCAGCACGATGTCCGTGCCCCGCCCCGCCATGTTGGTGGCGACGGTGATCATGCCGGGGCGTCCGGCCTGGGTGACGATCTGTGCTTCGCGCGCGTGCTGCTTGGCGTTCAGTACCTGATGCGGCAGGCTTTCCTTTTCCAGGAGCCGGGAGAGCAGTTCCGAGGCTTCCACGGAAGTTGTGCCCAAAAGTACCGGCTGGCCGCGCCCGTGGCATTCCTTGACATCTGCCACGATGGCGCGGTGCTTTTCGGCGGCGGTCTTGAACACCTGATCGTTGAAATCCTGCCGCACCATCGGACGATGCGTGGGAATGACCACCGTTTCCAGGCCGTAAATCTGGTGGAATTCGTAGGCTTCGGTATCCGCCGTGCCGGTCATGCCCGCGAGCTTGCCGTACATGCGAAAGTAATTCTGGAAAGTAATGGAGGCCAGCGTCTGGTTTTCGTTCTGGATGGGCAGTCCTTCCTTGGCTTCCACGGCCTGGTGCAGTCCGTCCGACCAGCGGCGTCCGGGCAGGGCGTGGCCGGTGAATTCGTCGATGATGACCACCGCACCATCCTTGATGATGTACTGCTGATCCTTGTGGAACAGGGTATGGGCGCGCAAGGCGGCGTTCAGGTGGTGCATCAGGCCGATGTTGGCGGCTTCGTAGAGGCTCCGCCCGTCGGAGAGCAAGCCCATGTTGACCAGTATCTGCTCGGCGTGTTCGTGGCCTTCCTCGCTGAAATGCACCTGGTGGCTTTTTTCGTCCACCCAGTAATCGCCTTCGGCTTTTTCTTCCGGCGCGCGCGTCAAAAGCGGCACTACCTTGTCCATGCGCACATAGAGGTCGGTGCGATCCTCGGCCTGGCCGGAGATGATGAGCGGCGTCCTTGCCTCGTCGATGAGGATGGAATCCACTTCGTCGACAATGGCGAAATTCAACCCGCGCTGCACCCGTTCGTCGGTGTTGTAGACCATGTTGTCGCGCAGATAGTCGAAGCCGAATTCGTTGTTGGTTCCGTAGGTGATGTCCGAAGCATAGGCGATATGTTTGTCCTCGTGCGGCATCTGCGTCAGGTTCACGCCCACGGAAAGGCCGAGAAAGCGGTGCAGCCGCCCCATCCATTCCGCGTCGCGGCTGGCGAGGTAATCGTTGACGGTGACGATATGCACACCCTTGCCGGAAAGCGCGTTCAGGTAACCAGGCAGGGTGGCCACCAGCGTCTTGCCTTCTCCGGTGCGCATTTCCGCGATCTTGCCGTGATGCAGCACCATGCCGCCAATCAGTTGCACGTCGAAATGGCGCATGCCCAATACGCGCTTGCTGGCTTCGCGCACCACGGCGAAGGCTTCCGGCAAAAGATCGTCCAGGCTTTCGCCCTGGGCGTGGCGTTGGCGAAATTCCCCGGTCATTGCTTGCAGCGCCGCGTCGGAAAGGACGGCGATTTCCGCTTCCAGCGCGTTGATGCGCCGCACCACCTGGGCATATTGTTTAATCAACCGGTCATTGCGGCTGCCGAAAATCTTCTTGAGTAGACCCGAAATCATCACATGTCGCGCAACCGCGCTCCTGAACAGCGAAATGGCGATTTTAGCATCAGGGCGAACGCAAGGGGCAGACACAAGGGAGCGGATTTGCGCGACATATTGCGTGATCCGTCGCGGGGCGCGTTCAGCGCCGGGCCAGCGCGACCCGGTTCCTCCCCTGGCGTTTTGCCTTGTAGAGCGCGCCGTCAGCGGCTTCCAGCAAGCCTTTCAATTCCTTTTTCGCGGACGCGCCTTCCGCGCAGACCGCCACGCCGACGCTGAAACTCGTCCTGAACGGATGGCCGTCGGCTCCATAAAAGACGATGCGGGAAAAATCGCCGCGGATGCGATCCAGGATTTCCTCGGCGTTGTTGGCGCGCGCGCGCGCCAGACCCACCACGAATTCCTCGCCGCCGTAGCGGCCAATGATGTCGCTGCGCCGCAGACGCTGCTTCAGGAGCCATGCCAGGGAACGGATCACCTGATCGCCGACCGGATGCCCGTGCGTGTCATTGACCTGTTTGAAGTGATCGATGTCGAGCATGGCCACGGCCATGCTCTCGCCGTCGCGCAGCCTTTCCAGCGCCGCCGCCAGCGCCTGCTGGCTGCTGATGTGGTTCAGGAGTCCGGTGAGGCTGTCGTTTTGCATGGAATGGCGAAGCGCCCGGTAACGGTCGATTTTGCTCTTGACCACCGCATTGACCAGCACTGGATTGAACGGCTTGGTCAGGAACTGATCGCCGCCCAGCCGCAGGGCTTCCACTTGCAGGCCGACATGGGTTTCGGCGGAAAGATAGACAATGGGAATGCTCAGGAATTCATCGTGCTGGCGAATCACCCGCGCTACTTCCACGCCCGTGCAACTGGGCATGTACATGTCCATGAGTATCAGTTCGGGCTGGAACTGGCGGATGACGGAAAGCGTTTGCAGCGGATCGTAGAGCACCTGGGTAAGCGTGCCGCGCTCTTCCAGCGCACGGTTGATGACGTGCGCCGCCGTGCGCGAATCCTCGATGATCAACACGCGATAGGATTCCTGTTCCTCGGTTTCCTCGTGCGCCAGCACCTGGCTCAAAATCTGTTGCAGGCTGGCGCTCTGCGCCATGCAGTGATCCGCGCCCGCCTGGAGCGCCTGGTTCATGGCGACGAATTCGTTGGGCATTCCCAGGCAAACGATGTGCGCCAGCGGGATGCGCTCGCGCAACTGTTGCAGCGTCGAAAGCCAGCGCGTGGCGGGTTGTTCGCCGACATCCAGCAGATACACGCCGAGGCCGGAAGGATTGGGCGCGGGCAGTTCCCAGCCGCCCTCATAGACCGAAATGCCGAAATAGCCAAGCTGGGTCGCCAGTTCATGCTGGCGCGCGCCGTGTTCGCCGACCAGGAAGACCTGTTGGGCGTTGTGCGTGATGAGCGCCGTTGGGGCGTCATCGGGTCTTTGGCGCGCGCGGCGTTCTTCCGTGATTTCCCCTTCGTTGTCGTGGTAGCGGCGCAACAGTTCGCAGAGCCGCGCAATCTGTTCGCCCAGCGAGCACATGATGTCTTTGGCGACGGGATGGCTGCTTTCGTCGCCAAAAAGGGTCAGCGCCTGTTGTTCCAGTTGGCGGCAGACATGGTGCAGACCGGTTTGCGACTGTTGGGTCAGGGCGTCGGTGCAATTATTGACCGCCAGGGAAAACTCGACGAAATGCTCGAAATTGGGATAGGCCAGGTATCTGGCCCAGGCCAGTTGCAAGGCGCGCTCTTTTTGCGGCAGGGAAGGCGTGGTCAACATGGCGGGTTCAGGCGTCCCTGTCCGTCAGCCGGTAACGCGCGGAAGCGGCGTGCGCGGGCAGTCCCTCGCCGTCGGCGAGTGTGGCGGCGATTTTTCCCAGGGTCTGCGCGCCCGCTTCGGAGACGCGAATCAGGCTGGCGCGTTTCTGAAAATCATGGACGCCCAGCGGAGAGGAAAAGCGGGCGCTGCCGGAAGTGGGAAGCACGTGGTTCGGCCCGGCGCAGTAGTCGCCCAGACTTTCCGAAGTGTAGTGGCCAACGAAAATCGCGCCCGCGTTGCGGATACGTTCGACCCAGTTGTCGGCGTCCTGCAGGGCGAGTTCCAGGTGTTCGGGCGCGACGCGGTTGGCGATGTCGATGGCTTCCGCCAGGTCGCGCGTCCCGATGAACGCGCCCCGGTTTTCCAGCGCGGCAAGAATGACGGCGCGGCGCGGCATGGCGGGCAGCAGTTTTTTCACGCTGGCATATACGGCGTCGAGACAGGCCGCGTCGGGACTGACGAGGATGACCTGCGCGAGTTCGTCATGTTCGGCCTGGCTGAACAGATCCATCGCCACCCAGTCGGGGTTGGCGCTACCGTCCGCCACGACGAGGATTTCCGAAGGTCCGGCCACCATGTCGATGCCCACACTGCCGAAGACCCGCCGCTTGGCGCAGGCGACGTAGGCATTGCCGGGACCGACGATTTTGTCGACCCGGGGCACGGTCTGTGTGCCGAAGGCGAGCGCGGCGATGGCCTGCGCGCCGCCGATGGCGAAAACCCTGTCGACGCCCGAAAGCGCGGCGGCGGCAAAGACCAGCGGATTCTTTTCGCCCGCCGGGGTGGGCACGGCCATGATGAGTTCATCCACGCCCGCCACACTGGCGGGAATGGCGTTCATCAGCACCGAAGAGGGGTAGGCGGCCTTGCCGCCGGGGACGTACAGCCCGACGCGCTGGATGGGCGTGATCCGTTGTCCCAGCAAGGTGCCGTCGGCTTCCGTGTATTGCCAGCCCGTCTGTAGCTGTCTGGCGTGAAAGCGGCGGATGCGTTCCGCCGCTGCTTCCAGCGCCGCGCGGCGTTCGCTGGAAAGCGCGGAGAGCGCGGCGTCGAGTTCGGCGCGCGGGATGGAGAGCGCGGCCATGTCGGGCGCCTTTTCAGCGTCGAGACGGTCGAAGCGCCGGGTATATTCCAGCACCGCCGCGTCGCCGCGTCGCCGGACATCGGCAAGAATGGCGGCAACCGTGTTTTCGATCGATTCGCCCTGCGCGCCCTCGAAGGCCAAAAGCGCCTCCAGCGCCGCCGGAAAACTGGGGTCTTTGCTGTCCAGTCGTTTGATGTTCGGCATTTTCAGGCTTTCACCGCGCCGGAGATGGCGTCGATAATCGGTTGCAGGGCGTCGCGCTTCAGTTTCAGCGCCGCCTGGTTGACGATGAGGCGGCTGGAGATTTCCATGATTTGCTCCACCGCGAGGAGCCGGTTGGCCTTCAAGGTCGCGCCGGAAGAAACCAGATCGACGATGGCGTCCGACAATCCCGCCAGCGGCGCCAGTTCCATCGATCCATAGAGCTTGATGAGATCGACATGCACGCCCTTGGCGGCGAAATGCTCGCGCGCCGTGCGGATGTATTTGGTCGCCACTTTCAGCCGCGCGCCCTGCCGCACGGCAGAGGCGTAGTCAAAGCCTTCGGGCGCGGCCACCATCATGCGGCAGCGGGCGATGTTGAGGTCGATCGGCTGATACAACCCCGCGCCGCCATGCTCGATCAACACATCCTTGCCCGCCACGCCCAAATCCGCCGCGCCGTATTGCACATAGGTCGGCACGTCGGAAGCGCGCACGATGACCAGCCGCGCCCCCGCCCGGCTGCTGCCGATGATGAGCCTGCGGGAAGCCTCCGGGTTCTCGTCCGGCACGATTCCCGCCGCCGCCAGCAAGGGAAGCGTTTCCTCAAAGATGCGCCCCTTGGACAAGGCGATGGTGATTTCGGCCACGAAGACCTCCAGACGGGGAAAGTTGAGATTCTAGCGCAGAAGACGGGGAATCGCGCAGGACGAAGGCCAATGGCAAGCGCGAAGGGGCGACGAGGAGCGTTCGGACAAACCACCGATCTTGGTGGAAATCAGAGGGCGGAAGACGGATCGGGTTTTCAACCTCCGGTTTCCCCTTCGTCATTCTCCGGCACGAAGCGACGAAGCAATCCAGGCGCCTGACCCGCGGCGCTTTGCGCTGGTAGCTTCCCTGTCTTCCGCCCCCTGCTCACCTGACGCTGATCAGTCCCAGCCAGGTCATGAGGAGCGCGCCCAGAAGGTGGAGCGCGGCCAGGGCGATGGCGATGGCGTATTGGCCGGCTTGCAGGCGTTCCACGGTTTCGGCGGAGAAACTGGAAAAAGTGGTCAGGCCGCCCAGTACGCCGGTAATGACGAAGAGTTTCACGGCGGGCGCGATCTCGATGTGCAGATGGAAGAATCCCAGCGCCACGCCCGCCAGGTAGCCGCCCAGAAGGTTCGCCGCCAGTGTGCCCAAGGGAATGGCGGGCAAGAGGGGGTTCAGGGTCGCGCCCAAAAGCCAGCGCATCCACGCGCCCAGCGCCGCGCCGACGCCGACGCCGAAAAAGGCGGCGAGACTAAAGCCGCGCGGCATGGTCCGTTCCTGGCGATACCGGCGGATTGTCGATGATTTCCCGCTTCCTGAAGCCTTCCAGCACATGCCGGATCATGCCGCGCGCCAGTTCCTCGTCGGCAAAGAATGCCGCGCCGTAGCTTTCCCGGCGCATGAGATCGGATTCGTCTTCGCTGTGGGTACGGATGACAATTTCGATATCGGGATTCAGGGCGCGCGCGACTTCGGCCATGGTGCGCACGTCCATTGGCGTGTGCGAGGCGATCACCAGCATGGCGGCGCGGGCGATGTGCGCCTGGATCAGCACCGCCGGTTCCGCCGCGTTGCCGCAGACCGCAGCCAGTCCGCGCTTGCGCAGGTCTTCGACGCGCTCGCGGTTCTGTTCGACCACCACGTAGGGAATGTCTTCCGCTTTCAGCGCGCGGGCGATGCGCGTACCGACGCGGCCAAAGCCCACCAGCACCACCTGGCCTTCCAGGTATTTGCGCGCCGTGTTCATCGGCAGTTGCGCGAACGGGTCTTCCCGCCGCGCCAGTTGCCGCGCCAGCTTCGACCGCTTCAGGAACCACCGTTGCAGGGGCGCGATGGCGGCGAAAATGAAGGGGTTGAGGGCAATGGAAATCAGCGCGCCCGCCAGGATCAGGCTCATGCCGTCGGGCGGCAGCAATTTCAGGTCACGTCCCAATCCCGCGAGGATGAAGGAGAACTCGCCGATTTGCGCAAGGCTTGCGGCCACCACCAACGCGGTATTGAGCGGATAGCGAAAGACCAGCACCAGCGCCAGCGCCGCCGCCGCCTTGCCGAAGATGATGACGGCCACCACGCCCAGCAATCGCCAGGGTTCGGAAATCAGGATGTTCGGGTCGAAGAGCATCCCCACGGAGACGAAAAAGAGCACGGAAAAAGCGTCGCGCAGCGGCAGGGATTCTTGCGCGGCGCGGTGGCTGTAGGGGGATTCGCGCATCACCATGCCCGCGAAGAACGCGCCCAGCGCGGGGGAAACATGGAACATCGCCGAGGCCCCATAAGCGATGCCGATGGCGGCGGCGATGACCGCCAGGGTAAAGAGTTCGCGCGAACCCGTGCGCGCCACGTGCCGCAACAGCCAGGGCACGACGCGCTTTCCGGCGACCATCATCAGGGCGATGAAGGCGGCGACTTCAAAAAGGACGCGCATCAGGGTCATGGTGAGCGAGCTTTCCGCCGCCATGCTCGCATGTTCCGGAGCGCCCAGCGCGCCCGCCAGCGGCGGCAGGAGCACCAGCACCAGCACGGTCGCCAAGTCTTCCATGACCAGCCAGCCCACGGCGATGTGACCATTCATGGTTTTCAGGGCATTGCGCGCCTCCAGCGCCTTCAGGAGCACCACGGTGCTGGCGCAGGAGAGCGAGAGTCCCAATACCAAGGCTTCGCCCCACGACCAGCCCCAGAATCTGGCCAGCATCGCGCCCAGCGCCGTCGCCAAGCCCATTTGCGTCAGCGCGCCGGGGATGGCGATGCGCCGCACGCGCAACAGATCGCCCGGCGAAAAATGCAGTCCCACGCCAAACATCAAAAGCATCACGCCGATTTCCGACAGTTGCGAGGCGATTTCGATGTCCGCCACGAACCCCGGCGTTCCCGGGCCGATGATCACGCCCGCCATGAGATAGCCGACAAGAGCGGAAAAACGCAGGCGCGTCGCCAGAAAGCCCAATGCCAGCGCAATGCCGAAACCGGCGGCAATGGTGGTGATGAGGGGAAAATTATGTTCCATGCGCGTCATCCGCCGTGTTGTCGGGTTCAGGCGCGATCGGGCGCGAATAGTCCCAGCTTGCGCGTCTCAGGACATCTTCCGTCCAGATGTCGATAATGGCGCGATGATCCTGGAACGGCGCGTATTTTCCTTTGTTCGCGCCGGAAGGAGGTGGGGTTTGCGGCAGGCGCGCGGCGTATTTTTGCTGGAAGCGCCGGGCATAATGGGCAAACTGCGGCGACCTGAAATTCCCGGAGGAAGCGTGAATCGCCGGAATATCGCAGCAAACGCCCACGCGACGCCCGGCAAGGAAAGCGGAAAAGCTGAAATCCAGATCGTAGAGATCGAAGCCGTCAAAGGTGTCGGCGTCAAACCCCGTCGCCAGCGCGGACTCGCGCGTCGCCATCAGGCACAGGCCATCCAGGGCCTGGATCTTGTCCGTCACCGGCCAATCCCTGACGCCAAACACGCTCAACGCCAGGGCGCGTCCATAGACATGGATGATCGCCCCGAAGAGATGTGGCTGCCCCGCACCGGTCCAGCCGCCGCACAACAGGCGATCCGTCCCGCAAAACCCCAGCAGATCGTAGTCTTCCAGGCGCGCGGCGATTTTGGCGGCGAATGCAGTATCAAGGATGAGCACGTCGTCGTGCGAAAAAATCAAAATGTCGCCCGTCGCCCGCGCCATGCCGCGGTTATAGCCTTCCGCCAATGAGCGCGCGTCGTGGATGCCGATGATTTCATGCGGATATTCCGCCAGAAGACGCGCGTAGTTCGCGCTGGCCTGCGCGAACTTGAGCGCGTCGATGCTGCAAATGATGACGGAAAATCCAGGCGATGCGGATGGGGGCATGAGCGGTTTCCACAAATAGACCGCGAAGTTTTACCTGAACGCGCGGGTTTACGCAATCCGGACGCCCGGATGGATGCGATTCAACCGGATGCGCCGTTCGTTTCAGCCGGGCGTTCCGTTGGCTTTGGCGTGTCAGGAGACAAAGCTCCCGCGCCTTGCTCCACGTTTCGCCACGACGAAGGCCGTGGCGATTTTTTCTGTCTCCCGATACCTGTCTCCTGTCCCCTGGTATACGGCAAAATAACGGCTTTGGCGATACCACAGGACAGCATTCGCGCATGAGCATGGACGCTTTTCATGCCCGGCAACGCAGGCCGCGTCCCAGGGCAACGCTCCAAAGCCCGCCCGTCCCCCTCGTCGTCCGGACGCGGGCGGACGTGTTGCTGGCGGCGCGGCTCGACTGTTCGCGCGCGAGGGCACGGCATTTGATCGAGGCGGGAAAGGCGCGCGCCGATGGCGTCGTGATCGGCAAACCGGCGCAGGCGCTTTCTGGCGACAGTCTCCTGACCCTCGCGGAAGACGCCGGTTGCGCCTTTGTTTCCCGCGGCGGCGACAAGCTCGCGGGCGCGCTGGAACATACCCGCCTCCCGGTGGCGGGCTGCCATTGCCTGGACGTGGGACAATCCACGGGCGGCTTTACCGATTGTCTCCTGGCGGCGGGCGCGGCGCGGGTGACGGGCGTGGAGGCGGGACATGGACAACTGCATCCCCGGCTTCTGGCCGACCCGCGGGTGCGCGTCTTCACGGGCATGAACGCCCGGACGCTCACCGCCGCAGGACTGGGGGACGCCCTGCCGGACAAGGGGTTCGATCGCGTCGTGGCCGATGTCAGTTTCATTTCGCTCACCTTGATCCTGCCTTCCTTGCCGCCGTTACTCGCAGAAGACGGACAGATGCTGTTGCTGGTCAAGCCCCAGTTCGAGGTTGGCCCCAGGGGTATCGGCAAGGGCGGCATCGTGCGCGATGTCCGCCTGTACGCGGAAGTCGAGGCCAAACTGCGCCATTGTTGCGCCGATCTCGGTCTCGAAGTGCGACAATGGTTCGCCAGTTCCCTTGCCGGCGGCGACGGCAACCGTGAATTCTTTATCTGGACAAGCAAATGACTTTTGAATTTTCCATTGAGTTCTTTCCCCCGCAAACGACCGAAGGGCTGGAAAAGCTGAAAGCGGAACGCGCCCTTCTGGCGAGGCTCGAACCCGCCTTTTTCTCCGTGACCTATGGCGCGGGCGGATCGACCCGCGAACGCACCTTTCGCGTGGTGCGTGAAATCGCCGCCGAAGGCCATCCGGCCGTGCCGCACCTTTCCTCCATCGGCGCTTCCCGCGCGGAGATCCGCGCCATGCTGGACGATTTCATGGCCGCCGGCATCCGCCGCCTCGTCGCCCTGCGCGGCGACCTTTCTTCCGGCATGGCGGACATGGGCGAACTGCGCCACGCCAATGAACTGGTCGCGTTCATCCGCGCCGAAACCGGCGACTGGTTCCATATCGACGTCGCCGCCTACCCGGAATGGCACCCACAGGCCAGGAATCCCAGGGAAGACCTTCAAAATTTCGTCCGAAAGGTCAGGGCGGGCGCCAACAGCGCCATCACCCAATATTTCTACAATGCCGACGCCTATTTCCGGTTTGTGGATGATGTCCGAAAACTGGGCGTGGAGATTCCCATCGTTCCCGGCATCATGCCCATCAACAATTTTTCCCGCCTGGCGCGATTTTCCGACGCCTGCGGCGCGGAAATTCCCCGGTGGCTGCGCAAGAAAATCGAAAGCTACGGCGATGATGCCGCCGCCATCCACGCCTGCGGCCTCGACGCCGTCAGTGAACTCTGCCGCCGCCTCCTGCAAAACGGCGCGCCCGGCTTGCACTTCTACAGCATGAATCAGTCCGCCCTGACCACGCAAATCCTCGAGCGTGTGCGGGGATGATTCAACGCGACGCGCCGTTCCGTTTCCTGTACCGGCACGAGACCACGCGCCGCGCCCGCCGCCGCCACCGCCGCCGCAGGTTTTCTTCCGGTTGCGATTTTGCCCATTGCCCGTTCCGTCCATTGCCGGATGGTTTGACCGTAATCCGCCCAGAAAGGCGTAATATGCGGTTCGATACGCCGGTAACTTTTCTGTCCTCAGTCCTCAATCCTCTGTCCTCGCCACCGGCAGGCGGGCGGCGGGCATTTGGGCGTGGATGGCGGCGGTTCTGTCGGTGAGGTAGGCGGTTTTGCGATGTGCGTCGTAGTAGCGGGGATTCGGCGTCATGGCGGCGAGGCGGGCGGCCTGCCAGGAAGAGAGGCGGGCGGCGCTGGTCTGGTAATAGTGGCGGGCGGCGGCCTCCGCGCCGAACACGCCGTCCCCCCATTCAATGACGTTAAGATAGACCTCAAAGATGCGTTCCTTGTCCCACAGGGCTTCGAGCATCAGGGCGATCAGGGCTTCCTGTCCCTTGCGCAACAGGGAGCGGCGCGGACTCAAGAACAGGTTCTTCGCCAGTTGTTGCGTCAGCGTGGAGCCGCCCGCGACAAAGCGTCCCTTTTTCTGGTTTTTCTCGATGGCCTTCTGGATGCCCGCCCAGTCGAAGCCGTCGTGATCGATGAAGCGGGCGTCCTCGGCGACGATGACGGCGCGTTTCAGATGCCGGGAGATCCGCGCGTAATCCACCCATTGATGACGCAAAACCGCATCCGGGTCTTTTTCGCGCAGTTCGGCAAGGCGCAGGCGCATGAACCGGGTTTCTTCCGGCGGCGTCCATTTCCACCAGAGCACCCAGCCGAAAAACCAGAGCTGGACGAGCAAAAAGACGCCGATGACAAGGCAAAGTCCTCGCTTCGCCCACAAAAAGAGGCGCGCCCAAAAGCCACGCGGCGCGGTGGTTGCCTGTTTTTTCACGTGTCGCGCAGTTGCCGCATGAGGGAGCGTCGCGTGGCGGCTTCGGGGCGCTTGCCGCGCCAGACGAAAAAGGATTCGGCGGCCTGTTCCACCAACATCCCAAGACCGTCCGCCCGTCGCGCCGCGCCGCCTTTTCGCGCCTGGGCCAGGAAGGGCGTTTCTCCCTTGCCGTACATCAGATCGTAGGCGAGGCTCTCCGCCGCGAAAATCCCGTCGGGCAAGGGCAGCGCTTCGCCCGCGAGACTGGCGGACGTGGCGTTGATGACCAGATCGAAGGCCGGTTCTCCGGCAAGCGCGGCAAAGCCCATTCCGCGGGGCGCGAGGCGCTCTCCGGCGAAGGCCGAGGCCAGGGCTTTCGCCTTGTCGGCTCCGCGGTTGGCAATGACGAGCGCGGCGGGAGAAAAGGCCAGCAAGGCTTCGACGACGCCGCGCGCCGCGCCCCCCGCGCCCAGCAACAGTATCCGCCCGCCGGCGGCGGAAAACGCCAGGTTTTCGGTGATGTCGCGCGCAAGACCCGCGCCATCGGTGTTGTCGCCCAGGATGCGGCCATCCTGGAAACAGAGGGTGTTGACCGCCCCGGCGACAAGGGCGCGCGGCGTGCGTTCATCCGCGAGGCGAAAGGCTTCTTCCTTGAACGGCGCCGTGACGTTCGCGCCCTTCGCGCATCCTTCGCGCCCGGAAATGAACTGGCGCACCGCCTCGGCAAATCCGTCCAGCGGCGCCAGCCGGGGTTCGTAGCGGAGGCGTTCCCCCGTGGCGCGCGCAAACGCCGCGTGGATTTGCGGGCTTCTGGAATGGGCGACGGGATTGCCGAAGACGGCATAACGGTCAAGAGGCCGTGACGCGCCTCGCGGGCCGTGTCCAGTCTGTCGCGGGTTTTTCATGACGTTATCCTTTCGGAAGGCAGGATTCGGATGACGAGTTCGGGAGGGGTTTTCCTGGTTCCCAATCTACACGTTGAACAAAAAATTCATCACATCCCCGTCCTTCACCACGTAATCCTTTCCTTCGGCGCGCATCTTGCCCGCTTCTTTCGCGCCATGTTCGCCCCGATACTGGATGAAATCCTCGTACGCGATGGTCTGTGCCCGGATGAAGCCGCGCTCGAAATCGGTGTGGATGACGCCGGCGGCCCGCGGGGCGGTGTCGCCGGCGTGGATCGTCCAGGCGCGCACTTCCTTGACGCCGGCGGTGAAGTAGGTTTGCAG
>JAIRMN010000049.1 GCA_031258715.1 Zoogloeaceae bacterium | reverse complement strand
AAGGGGGAAGCAGGTAGTCCGTCTCTCGATCAATCGGCTGTGAGCTTCATCGCGCCCTCTGGCTATTTCTGGGACGATGATTATCGCATTGGAGGGGAAAGTCCGACAGACTGATAGGGCGTAACAAACGGCGCGTAGCGCCGGCGACTTTTCTGTCCTCTGTCTCCTGCCGTTATAGAATGCCTTCTTTTTTGGGGCATGCTCATGGATCAGGACGAACAAAAGCGGGCGGTTGCGCGGGCTGCGGTGGATCATGTGGCGCGGAATCTGCCCGAAGGCGAGATTCTGGGCGTGGGGAGCGGCTCTACCGTCAATTTTTTCATTGACGCGCTTTCCCCCCTGCGCGCGCGACTGGGCGGCGCGGTGGCTAGTTCCGAGGCCACGCGGCGGCGGATCGAGGCCATTGGCGTTCCCGTCGTCGACCTGAATACGACGGATCGGCTGGCGATTTACGTGGATGGTGCGGATGAAATCGACCCGCGACTGCGCATGATCAAGGGCGGCGGCGGGGCGCTGACGCAGGAGAAAATCGTCGCGGCGGCCAGCGAGGTGTTCGTCTGCATCGCCGACCCTTCCAAGCAGGTAAAGTCCCTAGGACGCTTTCCATTGCCCATCGAGGTCATTCCGATGGCGACGCGGCAAATCGCTCGCCAACTGGTCGCGCTGGGCGGCGAACCCCGTCTGCGCAAGGGATTCGTCACCGACAACGGCAACGTCATTCTGGACGTACACCGGCTCGCCATCCCCGACCCCGTCGCGCTGGAAACCGCCTTGAACCAGATTCCCGGCGTCGTTACCTGCGGACTCTTCGCGCTGCGTCCGGCGGACAGGCTCATCCAGGGATGAGCATCTGCCGGGTGCCGACGAATGCGGTCGGCCCCAAGCGAAGGCTTCCTGGCTACAAATATCCTTCCCGCCCGCCGATGTAGAAGAATTCCGGGCGGGGGAGGCGGAAGGGGAGGTCGTTTTTCAGACGCTGCACGAGATCGGGATTGGCGATAAAGGGCGTGCCAAAGGCAATGGCGTCGGCTTCCCCGGAAATGAGGATGCGGATGGCGGTTTTCTTGTCAAGCCCCTGGTTGGCGATGAGATTGCCGCCGAATGCTCGTTTCAGTTGCGGCCCCAGAAGTCCCGGCCCCTGCGCTTCGCGGGTGAAGATGAAAGCGACGTTGCGCTGTTTCAGCCCCATGACGACATGGACGAAAGTGGCGGCGGGCGAGCGATCGCCCATGCCGTGCGAATCGCAGCGCGGCGCGAGATGTATACCCACGCGCCCCGCGCCCCAGACCGAAATGGCGGCGTCCGTCACTTCCAGCAACAGCCGGGCGCGGTTTTCGGTGGAGCCGCCATAGGCGTCGGTACGCTGGTTGCTGCTGTCTTGCAGGAACTGGTCGATCAGATACCCGTTGGCGGCGTGAATCTCCACGCCGTCGAACTGGGCAAGCTGGGCGTTGCGCGCGGCGCGGCGGAAGGCTTCGATGATGTCGGCGATTTCATTCGTTTCCAGCGAGCGCGGCGTGACATAGGGCGTGGGCGGACGCAACAGGCTGACATGCCCAGGCGCGGCAATGGCGCTGGGCGCAACCGGACGTTCGCCATTCAGATAGAACGGATCGGAAACGCGCCCCACATGCCAGAGCTGGGCAAAAATCCGGCCGCCCGCCTGATGCACGGCGTCCGTCACCAGACGCCAGCCTTCTACCTGTTCCGGCGTCCAGATGCCCGGCACATTGGGATAACCGATGGCCTGCGGCGAAATCGGCACGCCTTCGGAAAGGATCAACCCCGCTTCGGCGCGCAGTCGGTAATACTCCGCCATCATGGCGTTGGGAACGTTCCCTTCGGCGCGGCAGCGGGTCATCGGCGCCATGATGATGCGGTTGGGCAACAGCAGATCGCCAAGTTGCAATGGCGCGAAAAGCGAGGGGATAGACATGGAAAAGCTCCTTTATCGTGAAACCGGTTTCGGTAAAACACCGTCCTCAAGTCTTTCCGTTGGAGAAGCATGAGATTATGTACCGGTTTGTGACGCACAATATCAGCGATTCAAAGGTACTTTGCAACTTTTTTCCACGATGGATTTTTCCACGACCCGGGCAGTGATTTTTCCGCGCGCCAGTGTCAGGGAGAGGGTTTCGCCCGGAAATGCCGTGGCGGCGTCGCGCAAGAGGCTGCCGTCGGCGCGCGCGGCAATGGCGTAGCCGCGCGACAGTACGGCTTCCGGGTCGAGTTGGCGCAAGCCCTGCCCAAGCCGCGTGAGCCGTTCGTCCGGGCGGCGCAAAAGCTGCGCCGCCGCCTGCCGCAAGCGTCGATGGAGATGAGAGAGCGCCCCGGCTTTCGCTTCCAGGCGCGGACGATGACGCGCAAGCGGCGGAGCGAGCAGGCGCGCCATGTCCTGCCTTTGCGCCACGCCCTGCCGCGCGGCGCGTTGCAGACGGACGGCAAGGACACAAAGACTCTCGCGGCGCAGCAAGATTTGCTGAGCGGGCGAGGGTAGGCGGGCGTCGAGGTAGTCCAGGCGCTGCGCCCAACCCCGCAGGCGGTTTTCGCCGCCCTGCGCCAGACGGTGGCGCAGGGCGGCCAGCCGTTCCAGCAGTTCCTCGCGCGCTGGACAAATCAGTTCCGCCGCCGCCGTGGGCGTGGGCGCGCGCAGGTCGGCGGCAAAATCGGCGATGCAAAAATCGGTTTCATGCCCGACGCCGCAGACCACTGGCAGACGCGAGGCGCGAATGGCGCGGGCAAGACCCTCGTCGTTGAATGCCCACAAGTCTTCCATGCCGCCGCCGCCGCGGCACAGCAAGATGGCGTCATGGTCAGTGGTGGCGGCGGCAAGAAGCGCCCGTGCGATCTCCTGTCCCGCGCCTTCGCCCTGCACCGGCGTGGGGAAAAGTGCAAGGCGCACATGCGGGGCGCGGCGGGCGAATGTCGCCAGAACATCCTGCAAGGCGGCGGCCTGCGGGCTGGAGACGATGGCGACGCGGCGGACAAAGGTGGGCAACGGACGTTTTTGTCCGGCGGCGAACAGCCCCTCGGCTTCGAGACGCGTCTTCAATGCCAGAAAACGTTCGAACAACGCGCCCTGTCCGGCCAGACGCAGATTTTCCACGGCAAGCTGATAATCGCCACGCGCCTCATAGAGCGTCACGCCTACCCGCGCCCTGACCTTTTGCCCATTTTCCAGGCGAAAGCCGACAAGTTGCGCCTTGTTGCGCCAGAGCACACAACGCGCCTGCGCTTCGGCGTCTTTCAGGGTGAAATAGACATGCCCGGAAGTCGCGCGGGTCAGGCTGGAAACTTCGCCCATCACCCAGAGAAGCGGAAATCGCCCCTCCAGGACGCCACGCACCGCGCGATTCAGTTCACCGACAGAAAGCGCCGCGCCTTCCATCGCGGCAGCGCCAAAAAGAGGAGAAATCAAGGGCTTGTCCAACATGGAGACGCAGTTTACTCCGGACGCGATTGAATCTGGTATCAGATATCAGGGAGAGGAAACAGGAGACAGAGTACCCCCGCCTCGTCAAAAGCGCGGCGCGAAGCGCCGGTAATTTCCTCTGTCTCATGCCCCCTGATGTTAAACTGATGGACTTTCTATTCTTTCCTTTTCCCTGTGTCCGCTTCGTTTTCCCCGCGTTTTGACCTGCATGTGCATTCCACGGCTTCGGATGGGCTGTTTTCGCCGGGGGGGGTGGTGGCGCGCGCTAGGGCGCGGGGGTTGAGCGGGTTGGCGCTGACCGATCACGACAGCGTGGCGGGGCTTGCCGAGGCGCGGCAAAAGGCGCTGGAAGAAGGGGTTGTCTTCATCAATGGCGTGGAAATTTCCGTCGAGTGGCGGGAGACGTCCATCCACATCGTCGGCCTGGGTTTTGACGCGGCGCATCCGGAATTGCTGGCGGGACTGAAGGCGACGCAGGATGGGCGGCTGGAGCGGGCGCGGCGCATGGACGCCTCGCTGGCGGCGGCGGGCATTGCCGGGACGCTTGTCGGCGCGTTGCGGCACGCGGCGCGTCCGGCACAGATTTCGCGCGCCCATTTCGCCCGTTATCTGGTGGAGATTGGCCGCTTTGCCGATCCGGGCAAGGTGTTCGAGCATTATCTGACGCCGGGGAAACCCGGCTACGTTCCGCATCGCTGGGCGACGCTTTCCGAGGCCGTCGGCTGGATACGCACGGCAGGCGGCGTGGCGGTGGTGGCGCATCCGGGGCGTTATCGAATCTCCCATGGACAGATGCGCGCCTTCCTAGGCGAATTTCGCGATCTGGGCGGTGAAGCAATCGAGGTTTCCTCCGGCAGCCACATGCCGGGACATGTGCGCCGCTTTGCGCGACAGGCGCGGGTGTTCGGGTTTTACGCTTCGCAAGGCTCGGATTTTCACGGCGGTGCCGAGACGGATTTGGGCGCGTTCGCGCCGTTGCCGGAAGACTTGCCGCCCGTCTGGCGTTTGCTGGGTTGGTAGGCAAGAGTTCACCGTGACGCAATCCTTGATCGTCAACGCACAGAACCCGCAGGCGCGTCCGCTCGCGCAAGCCGGGACGGCGCTCCGCGCAGGGGCGGTCATCGCCTTTCCCACGGATTCCTGTTATGCCCTGGGCTGTCACCTGGGCGACAAGGCGGCGCTGGATCGCCTGCGCGCCATTCGCGCCATCGACGAGCGTCATCACCTGACCCTGATGTGCCGCGACCTTTCCGACATCGCCAAGTACGCGCGCGTGGACAATCGGCAATATCGGCTGTTGAAGGCGACCACGCCGGGCAGCTACGTCTTCATTCTGGAAGGCGCGAAAGAATTGCCGCGCCGGGTGATGCATCCGAAGCGCAAGACCATCGGCCTGCGCGTTCCCGATCATCTTGTGGCCCAGGCCATCCTTTGCGAACTGGGCGAGCCGCTCCTGACCGCCACGCTTCGCCTGCCGGACGAGGAGGAACCGCCCACCGAAGCCTGGCAGATAGCGGAGGCGCTGGAAGGGCGCGTCGAACTGGTCATCGACAGCGGCGTCTGCGGCATACAGCCCACCACGGTCATCGATCTCACCCGCACCGCGCCGGAGCTGGTGCGCGCCGGACGCGGGGCACTGGAACCCTTTGGTTTTTCCGGAGCGGGCTGAAATGAACAATACCCTGATTGCCAACATGACCATTGCCGCCTTGCCCCTGATCTTCGTCATTACCCTACATGAGGCCGCCCACGCCTGGGTCGCGCGTTATTTTGGCGACGCCGCCGCTGTGCGCCTGGGTCGCGTCACCCTGAATCCCCTGCCGCACATCGACCCCATCGGTGCCCTGCTCCTGCCCGCCGGACTGTTCTTCCTAAGCAGCGGCATGTTCGCCTTCGGCTATTTTTGTCTTTTTCTTTTGCAGCCTTTTCTTCTTTGAGTCCTTGCCACCACCATGTACGCAGAACGAATCGTTTCCGGGATGCGCCCCACGGGCGCGCTGCATCTGGGTCATTATCACGGCGTGTTGCTGAACTGGGTCAAGCTCCAGCACGAATACCCCTGTCTTTTCTTCGTGGCCGACTGGCACGCGCTCACCACGCAATACGACGCGCCGGAGGCCATCCAGAAAAGCGCGCTGGAAATGGTCGTGGATTGGCTTGCCGCTGGACTTGACCCGGATCGGGCGACCCTGTTCGTGCAGTCGCACGTGCCGGAACACGCCGAACTGCACCTCCTGCTTTCCATGATGACGCCACTCGGCTGGCTGGAACGTGTGCCGACCTACAAGGAACAGCAGGAAAAACTCGCGGGCAAGGATTTGTCGACCTACGGTTTTCTGGGCTATCCGCTCCTGATGTCGGCGGATATTCTCATCTATCGCGCCGACCGCGTACCCGTGGGCGAAGACCAGATTCCGCACATCGAATTTACCCGCGAGATCGCCCGCCGGTTCAATCATCTCTACGGACGCGAACCCGGTTTCGAGGAAAAGGCGAGGGAAGCGGTCAGAAAATTGGGCGGCAAGCGCGCGCGGCTCTATGACGAACTGCGCACTCGCTTCCAGCAGGAAGGCGAAAAGGAAGCCGTGGAACAGGCGCACGCCCTGCTTGAGGAAATCCAGCATCTTCCCGTCGCCGACCGGGAACGCCTGTTCGGTTATCTGGAAGGCACGGGCAAGATGATCCTGGTCGAGCCAGAGGCGCTCCTGACCGAAGCGGCGCGAATGCCGGGACTGGATGGCGCGAAGATGAGCAAGTCCTACGGTAACTTCATCGCCTTGCGAGAACCAGCGGACGCCGTGACCAAGAAGATTCGCGCCATGCCGACCGACCCGGCGCGCGTTCGCCGCACAGATCCCGGCGATCCGCAAAAATGCCCAGTCTGGCCGTTGCACCAGATCTATTCCGATGAAGCCTGCCGCGCCTGGGTCAAGACGGGTTGCCAGAGCGCCGGAATCGGCTGCGTCGACTGCAAGCAGCCGGTGATCGACGGCATCCTGAAAGAACAGGCGCCCCTCCGCGAACGCGCCGAGTATTACCAGGACAACCCCGCCCTGGTGCGCGACATCCTCAACGACGGCTGCGCCAAGGCGCGCGAACTGGCCAGGGAAACCCTGCGCGACGTGCGCGAGGCAATGGGCGTGTGAGCGCTCCGTGCGCCGCATGACCATGAACTATGTGATCGCTGCCGTCAGCGCCTTGTACACGGCGTTGCCCAGATGCGCGATTTCCGCGTCGTCGAGGATGTAGGGGGGCATCAGGTAGATCGTGTTGCCCAAGGGGCGCGCCAGCAGGGCGTTTTCCAGCGCGGCGCGGTAAAAACGGCGGGGAAAGGCGGGGTCGTCGCGGATCACGTCGAACGCCAGGATCATGCCGCGCTGGCGCGGATGGCGGACTTTTTCGTGCCGGAACACGGGCGCGAAGGCGGCGTGGAGCTTGTGCGCACGATCGCGGTTGGCGTTTAGCACGTCGTCCTGCGCGAAAATATCCAGCGTCGCCAGCGCGGCGCGGCAGGCGAGCGGGTTGCCCGTGTAGGAATGGGAATGCAGAAAGCCGCGCACAATCGCTTCATCGTAGAAACCCTGAAAGATTTCGTCGCGGCAGAGCACGATGGAAAGCGGCAGGTAGCCGCCGGAAATGCCCTTGGAAAGACACAGCAGATCGGGACGGATATCCGCCTGTTCGTGCGCGAAAAAGGTTCCTGTGCGACCACAGCCCACGGCGATTTCATCGCAGATCAGATGGACCTGGTAGCGGTTGCAGAGGGCGCGGGCAAGGCGGAGGTATTCAGGGTCGTACATCACCATCCCCGCCGCGCCCTGCACCAGCGGCTCGAGGATGAAGGCGGCGATGCTTCCAGATTCCGCCGCCAGTCTCGCCTCGAGGCTTTGCGCGGCGCGACGGGCGACATCGGCGGCGGTTTCATTCGCCGAGGCCAGGCGCGCGTCCGGGCAGGGTACGATGGCGGCGGCGCGCGTGAGCGGCGCGTAGGCTTCCCGGAAGAGCGCGACATCCGTGACCCCCAGCGCGCCCGCCGTCTCGCCGTGATAGCCGCCGGAAAGACAGAGAAAGCGGTTCTTTTGCGTCTTGCCGCGATTCTTCCAGTAGTGGAAACTCATCTTGAGCGCGATTTCCGTCGCGGAGGCGCCATCGGACGCATAAAAGGCATGTCCCAGGACGCCATCAGTCAGCGCCCGCAACCGTTCGGCAAGCTCGACCGCCGGCGGGTGCGTAAAGCCCGCCAGCATGACGTGTTCCAGCGTTTCCAGTTGCGACTTCAAGGCGGCATTGATGCGCGGATTGGCGTGGCCAAACAGGTTGACCCACCATGAACTGATGCCGTCCAAGTAGCGGTTGCCTTCGAAATCGTAGAGCCACGCGCCCTCTCCCCGGCAGATGGGAATCAGCGGCAACGCGTCTTCGCCCTTTGCCGCGTGGTGTCGCATCTGTGTGCAGGGATGCCAGACGGCGGCAAGGCTGCGTGCGAGCCAGCCGACGTTATCCAGGGGGGGCGCCTCCGGATTCACCAATCCCCGATCAGTGCAGGGTAGTGGGCATGGCGTCCGCCTGTTCCGGCATTTCGGCGTGGACGAGTTCGCCGTCCGCCGTGGGATACAAGGGGGCGCCGCAGTCGTCACAGAACTCCATCGGCATACGATGATCGAGGCTGACGATGTTCTTGATGTCGCAGTCGCGCAATACGGCGTCGATCTGGGCGGGGATGTCGCTGTGTTCGTCTTCCTCGCCCAGGAGCGCCCAGGAGACGCCATGATAGACCTGGTTGTCATGATCGCGCGGCGCAAAGCCAATCCGGTATTCTTCCAGTCGCTGGTCGTAGCACGGGGCGATGACGGCGCGGATTTCTTCCGGCATCAATCCCAGCGTAGTCTGCAAGAAGGCCACGGATGCCTTGACGGCGTAGGCGCGCGCGGCGCGGTCGGCGTGACGGCAGGCGGCGTGATAGGCGCCCACCGACAAGGGCTGGTAGGCGCAGCCCGTGAGCAGCGGCGCGAGGTTGGGGCTGCCCTGCTTTTCCCAGGCGGCAAGCGAAGCGGCGCGGTTGCCGTCGACTTCGTTCCAGCGAAAAATGGGCGCGCCCTGTGGCACGACGACCACACCGACGAGGTAGCGCGCGTCGGAAAGAAAACGGGTGGTTTCCGGCAGGTCCTGGGTGTCCAGGCGCAAGTCCTCTTCCTTCATCGCCTGTTCGCAGAGGGTTTCCAGCAATCTCCGGGTATCGCAATAGCTGCGCGGCAGCTGGTCGGGGCCGAAAAAGTAATCCACCAGTGCCAGGCGCGCCTCGCGGCTGAACATGTGCGCGCCCAACTGCACCTTGAGCGCGGCCAGGGAGGATTCGCCGATGCGGGCGGCGGGAATGGCGTAACGCGACCAGGCGAGAATGGGCGCGGCGAACAAGAGGGCGTCGAGATTTTTCTTGTCACGGGTCTCGAGGATACAGGATTCGACCTGGGCTTCCACCACGCCCGCGAGTTCGTCGCAGGCGCGCGGGTGGGATTCGTAGAGTCTGTCCAGCGTCGCGTTGAGTTCCTCTTCCGCACCGTTCTGGATCATGGTTTGCGTCAGGCGGGTGAGACGGGTTTCCCAGAAGGCGTCTTCCAGGCGACAGTCGGACTCGGAAAGTCCGATGGCAAGGCGCTGGAGTTCGGCCGCGTCCCGCGACAAGCGATCACGAGCGCCGAAACGGGAACGTTTCATGATTTTATCCCGATAGAAAAACGGGTTATTCTACCTTTTCCGGCGGGGTTTCTGCCGATTTTCCGGGCGGCAGGAAGAATTCACCCGGATGCGTGAAGAAACGCCGCGCCAGGCCATACATGAGCTGCCTGCCCTGCGAAAAGGTGACGCCGCGCGCGCGCAGGGCGACAAACAGCGCGAGAATGAAACTGACGCTAAGATTGACGATGCCGATGCCCGCCACGCCAACCGCCGCCCAGACAAAATCGGCCAGGGGCGGCGAAAAATCATGGGCGGCCACAGCATAGCCCAGATAGGCGGAAGAAAAGGCGACATGGCGAATGTCGAGAGGCAGGCTCAACAGGATGCCAATCCCCCAGGCCGCCGCCAACATGACGCCGAACAGGAAATTGCCCGCGAGCGCCCCCATGTGGTCGCCCACATAATTGGCAAGGCGCTCAAGCCTTCTCGCGCCAAAGCGTCGCCTGGCCCAGCCCAGCTGCTGGATCCGCTGCGGAACGCGGTTGTAGGTGGCGAGGTTGTCGAAATACCCGGCCACCAGCCCGGAAAGGAAGAGACAAACGCCCGCCACGCCCGCGAAGAGCAGCGCGCCGCTGTTGAAGGGATGGTGCGCGGCCAGGAGGGCGTCCGCTTCCGCGATCGTGATGGCCGGATGTTCGCCCAGAAGGAAAAAGGCAACGCTGACGGAAATGGCGATGGGAATCGCCATACTGACATTGCCCAGGATGGCGACCAGCTGGCTGCGCGTGATGCGGGTGATGAGCGTAATCAGGTTTTCCAGGTCCCGCGCCTTGCCGCGCGCCTCGCCGATGGAAACCGCCAGCGCGTTAGCGGTCATGGCGGGCTGCTTGGTGGCGATGGTAAAGCCCATGACATAGACCAATACGAAGCCCAGGCCGTAGTTCAGGGCGTAGGCGAAAATTTCGTTCAGGGGCGCGAGTTCGAAGCGGTGCAGGAAAATCTTGCACAGGGCGATGAGTGCGATCAGCCCTCCCGCCCCCAGCGCCGCCCTCGCCATGCCGACATACTCGCGGCGCGTTTCCGTGATGTAATGCTCGCCCGCTTTGCCCGCGTATTCCGTGACTCGCCGGGAGGTGATTTCCAGGTTTTGCCGCCAGAAGGTGCCGAGGTCATTCTGGCGGCAGGAGGCGAAGACCAGGTTCTTGAAGAGCGCGATGATGGAAGGGTAGGCGGTGCGTCCGCTTTTTTCGCGCCGCAGTTCCCCGGCGATGGTGGCAAGTTGCTCGGCGCGGCTGATGTGATCGCGCAGGCGTTGCAGCTTGTAGGTGAGCTGCAGGCTGGTGCCCGCGTGCACCGAACGCCGGTGGATGCGCTCCACCGCGTCGAGACACTGGTCGAAGAGCACCAGGATCTGCTTTTCGTCGTCGGTGACGGCGGCGACATCGTTCCAGCGTTCCTGGCAGCATTCCACGAAGACGCGGGTTTCCAGGTTCTGCGCGAGAAAGGGCGAATCCGTGCGCGCGAGATTGGCGTCCAGCCGCAGGAGTTCCGGGTCGAAGCCCAGCGCCGTCATCTGGTAGGAAAGCAGCCACAGGCTGTGCAGGATGGTCGGCAGTCCCGCTGGCAGCGCGTCGTTTTCCGCGGTATCGTTCTCGTCGAAACGCAGGCATTCCAGGAGGCGCATCCACAGGGCGCTATCGACGCCGCCGACCCAGCGTTCGTCGGTCTTGTGATCGAAGATGTCTTGCAGCAGGTCGCCCAGGAGTTCGTCCGGTTCGCGCACTTCCGGCAACAGGGTGTGCGAAACGCGCCGCCAGGTTTCCGTAAAAAATCCGGTGCTCGGCAAAATGCCCAGTTGCATGTAGAGCGATCCGGCGCGGCGCGTGGCGAACAATTCGTTCAGCGCCGCCCGAACCCGCGCCCGCGAGGCTGGATACGCGGTCAACAGCGCCGCCAGCGCCTCGATGCGCGCGCTGGCATAGGCGATGTCATCCGGATTCTTCGGGCGGATGCGGCGCACCAGTTCGCGCAACAGGGATGCCGAAGACTCGACGCCGCTGGTCAATAACAGAGCTTCCATGCGTTCAGGCACCGGAAAGAGGGATTAAAAAAAGCGGCATCGCCGCCATCACGAAAAGGCATTATCGCCGAAATCATGGTTCAGGAAACAGGAGACAAAGGACAGCGACTGTGTTCAAAAGCAAGGTTTTTTGTCAAGGGTGAGCGAAATTTTCCTGCCAGGGCTGTCCTGATTTGCAGATGGCGTTCAAGATGGAAAGGAGCTTGTGCCTGCAGGCGA
>JAIRMN010000046.1 GCA_031258715.1 Zoogloeaceae bacterium | reverse complement strand
TTGTAACCCATTGATTTTCCTTTGTTCGTTGGCTGGGGAACTGTCTCTACTAACAGAAAGGTTAGTATTATAAAACATTATACAAAACAATGACATTACTTTGAAAAAGGTTAGTAATTTATCGGGAAACAAGCGGTGCGAGGCACCGGTAACTTTTCTGTCCTCCGATCCCTGCCTCAATTCCCTCCGGTTGCCGACTGCGTCTTGCTTTTTCGGACAATGGTGGCGATGTCGACGCCGAGGAGTTCGGCGGCCTTGCGTTTGCTGCCGGTTTTCTGGATGGCGGCGTCGATCAGGGCGGATTCGTAGTGGCGCATCGCGTCGCGCAGGGTCATGCCTGTGGCGATGTCACTGTTTCCCGCGCCCTGTATGGCGAAGGCTTCTGTGGCATGGACGAACATTTCCTGGCCGAAGAAGGGCAGATCCATTTCGTTGGCGAGATGGTCGCAGGCGACGCCCAGGTATTCGACGATGTTTTGCAGTTCACGCACATTGCCGGGGTAGGCGTAGGCGGAGAGACGGCGACGGCAGCCGGGGTCGAGCGTGAGCGGCGTCTTGCGGCGCAGGTTGACCTTCGTGAGGAACCGGTCGATCAGGGGCGGGATCAGTTCCCTTCGTTCCCTGAGCGGCGGCAGGAGGAGGGTGACGGCGCTCAGGCGGTAGTAGAGATCGCGCCGGAAGCCGCCTTCCTCGACCTGCGCCTTCAGGTCGCGGTTGGTGGCGGCGATGATCTGCAATTGCAGGCGACGCGGCGCGGTGGCGCCCACGCGCTGCACCAGTCCTTCCTCGATGGCCTGCAAAATCTTGGCCTGGCAATGGAGCGGGATTTCGCCCACTTCGTCGAGAAACAGGATGCCGCCTTCAGCCGCCTCGATCAGCCCTTTCTTGCCTCTGGACGAAGCGCCGGTAAACGCGCCGCGCTCGTAGCCGAACATTTCCGACTCGAACAGCGAATCCGGGATGGAGCCGCAATTGACGTGCACGAACGGGCAGGCGGCAAAGCTGGATTCGCGGTGCAACTGGCGCGCGAGCTCCGTCTTGCCAACACCGGATTCGCCCAGGATCAACAAGCGCGCCTTCATGTCAATGGCGCGCAGGCCGCGCGTCACGGCAAGCTGGGTGGCCTGGCCGTTGACGATCAGCCCGGTTTCGGCGGTGGCCGGGGAACCCAGGGGCGGCGGCGCGAAAACGGGGACAGCGCCTTCATCGTCATTGACGCGCCGGGCAATTTTCTCCAGCGCGTCGAGATTGCGCGTCAGGATCATGAAGGCGCTGCTCTCGCCGCTCCAGGATCGGTAGCTGCGCGTGGAAATCAGATAGCTGCGGCTGCCCGCGTCGCGCACGACTTTGTTGACCCGCGCGTAGCCATGATGGAAGGCTTCCGGGATCACCGAATAGTCGAGGCGCGCCTGCTGAACGAAATCCTCCAGCGGGTGACCGACGACCATCTGGCGATAGACCTCGTTGATGCTCTCGGCGGCGGAATTCATGTAGCGCACCAGGCCGGCGGGATCGACCATGACGAGTCCATCGGGAATCAGATCGCCCAGCGCCCGCCAACGATCGTCGGCGTAGAGCGCCTCGAAGTCGCTCGCCCGCGAGCTGGGCGTGAGATTATCCCCGATGCTCATGAACTTCATGGTTCGTTCCCTATGGAGACCGGTTCTTCCGCGGCGGAGCGCAGCGAAAGGACGAAATGGCCGGAGGCGCCTTCGTCGATCGGCGTAATCCGCGCCTCGCAACGCAAGAGCGCGTTGGATTCCGTCCTGACCAAGGTGCGCCAGCACGGTTGGCAGCAGCCATGCCAACCGTGCTGGCACGCTTCCAGATCGATGATGCTTTGCACGTCGCGTCCGAGAAACGCCTCGCCGCGCCAGCCGAGCAGGGTTTCAAACGTGGGATTGACCGCCACCAGCCGCCGGTTGCGATCGATCACCAGGATGGCGTCGGGCAACGCGGCGAAAATGTCGCGCATCTTTTCCACTTCGATTTTCAGGCGCTTGTGCGTTTGGCGAACCTGGGTCACGTCGCGCAAGGTGCCCCACATGCGCACGAGATGGCCGTCGATGACGCGGCAGCGCACATTGTTTTCCATGTAGCGCACGCTGCCGTCGTGGCGCAGGTCGGTGCTGGCGGCGTTATCCATGACAAAACCGGCGTCGATGAGCTGGAGGATGAAGGATTCGTTTTCGGGAATACGCGGAAAATAGAGCGATACCGGCTGGCGTTCGATGTCCAGTCCTTCCGGCAACTGGTAGAGCTGGGTCAGCGCCTCGTTGCACAAAAGCCAGTGACAGTCGTTCTCGAACACCTGCCGGACGATTTCGCGCGCGCTCTGGCTCACATCCACCGGCTCGGAAAACTCGATGCACCACATGGCTTCCGAAGCGGTCTGGACGAAACCGCGCAGGACTTCTTCCGAGCGCATCAGGTCTTCCAGCCAGTTTTCATTCCGTGCGTCATGGCAGGCGGTGAAGCGCAGCAGGGTCGATCCATCGGGACGGGCGACGCGATCCGCGAGACCGGCGATTTTCCGGGGCGCGCCGTCGCGCCCGATGAAGGTCGCCAGCAAACGCTCCGGCGCGTCGCCAGGCAAGAGGGTTTGCCGCGCCGAAAGGAGTGTGGACACGGAGGCGGCATCCATCACCCTGCGCAGGTTGTCGCCCGGCGCGAGAACGCGGGCGGCGGCCTCGCTCCGGCAGACGATGCGCAGATCGTCGTCGATAGCCAGCAGGAATACCGGCGCGGTGGCAAGAAGGCTTTCGGTCTGCATGTCATGTTCCCCCATGATGGGCGGCCGGCCGTGGTTTCGCGCCGGGGTCTTGTGGTTTTCTCCAGCAAGAAACGTGCTGGCATACGCGCCGCCTTCATCCGGCAAGCGCAAGGCCGTTCGCGCGGACTCAATCCTCTTCATCGGGCAGGGCGTCGCAAAGCGGCTTTATCAGGGCGAAGATTTCAGCGAAATCGCGCGTGGTCTTCTCCACCAGCGCCCCGTCCATCGGCGTCGAGAGAATGAAGCGCCCCTTTTTCATCAGGTAATATCCCCTGACCAGCGCCGCCATGTGGAGGGCTTCGTAGATGGGCAGGCGTCTTGCCAGCGTCCGCATGGAATCGGTCGCGTTTTCCACCGCTTCCTTCCGGGTAACGTGATAGCCAATGAAGGAACCGATGCCCGTGAAAACCAGCGGCACATCCACCTTTTCCGCCGCTTCCCGCAGTCCCTGCCGCAGCCGATCGCCCAGGCGGTCGAGCCGGTCTATCGCAGGCTGTGGGTAGTGGCGCAGGGCGGTCGCCCCGGCGGTCATGGTCATGGGATTGCCGCTGAAAGTCCCGGAGGCGCTGATCATGGCCTCGTGATCGGGCAGGAAGCATTTCATGATGTCTTCCCTGCCGCCGTAAGCACCCACCGGCAGGCCGCCGCCGATGATCTTCCCCAGCGTCATGAGGTCGGGCGCGACGCCTTCCCGCGCCGCAAGCCCGCCCTCGCCAAGACGGAAGCTGACGACTTCATCGAAGATGAGGAGCGCGCCGTACTGGTCGGCCAGCGCCCGAACCGCGCGCAGATAGCCCGGCTTCGGCGGGATGAACCCGGCGGAACCGAGCATGGGTTCCATGAGGATCGCCGAAACCTCGCCGGGATGACGTTTTAGCGCCGCCTCCATCTGGGCGGGATCGTTGAAGGCCACCGGAATTACCAATGAGGCGAGTTCTTCGGGAACGCCCGGTTCCATGACGCGCGCGGGCAGGCCGCCGGGAGCGCGCGTCATGTCGATAGCCATGTTGACCGTGGCAAGGTCGCTCGTGCCGTTGTAGCCCCCGTCGATGCGAATCAGGTATTTTTTCCGGTTCCAGGCACGCGCCGCGCGGATGGCGTACATGACCGCCTCGGTGCCGGAATTGCAGAACTTGACCTGTTCGAGCGCCGGAACGCGATCGGTGAGGCGCTTTGCCAAATCGTACTGGGGAAGGGTGGGCGCCGCATAGACCGTCCCCTTTTCAAGCTGCGCCCTGAGCGCCTCGGAAACGGGTTCAAAGGCATGACCGTGGATCAGGGACATGTAGTTGTTGATGTAGTCGACATAGTCGTTTCCATCCATATCCCGCACTCGGCAGCCCGCGCCGCAGGCTACCGTGATGGCATAGGGCGCGTAAGTGACCAGGATGCGGCTTTCCCCGCCGGGAATGACCTGCCGCGCCGCCTGGTAGTGCACGGCGGACTTCGGCGTTTTTTCGACATAGGCCCGTTTCAGTTCCTCATAGATGCGGGAGGACATTTCGTTTCTCCATTGTGGGTTTTTGCACCATCATGGCGTTTCCGCGTTCATCCGACGCACTGTTCCAGCGCGTCGGCGAACGTAAAGACATCCATCGCGCAGCCGTGGGTCGCCACGTTGAAAATCGGCGCGTTGGCGTCGGTATTGACCGCGATGATCGTCTCCACGTGCTTCATCCCGTGCAGGTGTTGCACCGCGCCGGAGATGCCGAGCGCGATGTAGAGCTTGCAGTTGCCTGCGACCTTGCCGGTCAGTCCGACCTGATGCGGCTTGGGCAGCCAGCCCGAATCCGCGACGGGGCGCGAGCACCCTAGGGTCGCGCCCAGCCTTTTCGCCAGTTCCGCAAAGCGCGGCACGTTCTTTTCGTCCTGGATGCCGCGCCCAATGGATAAGATGAATTCCGCCTTGCCGATGTCGACGTCCGAGACCGGCGCTTCCTCGAAACCGACATGGCGATACCGTCCGGCAAGCCCTTCCAACGGCACGGCCAGGGGGGTAATCGTCGCGCTGCCCGCACCTTCCGGCGCCTTGAACGTCGCGCCGCGCACGGTGAGGGTAACGCAGGCGCTGCCCGGAAAATCGAGTTCGACATTGACCTTGTTGCCAAAGCCCGCGCGGGTGACGGTGAGGCCATTTTCGGCAAAGCCGATGCCGATCACGTCGGCGGCAAAGCCGCTGCCCAAGGCGACGGCGACGGCTGCGGCGAAACTCCCGCCGCTTGCGGAATGCGGAATCAGGATCAGCGCCGGTTGCTGCGCCCGCGCCGCGACGAGGATGGCTTCTTCCATCACGGCAGCGTCAAAGTGCGGGTTGCCGCTTTGCGCCACGAGGATTTCTTCCACGCCTAGACGATTCAGCGCCTCGGCAAAATCGCCCGCCTGTTCGCCCGCCACTAGAACCTTCACCGGTCCGCCCAGCTTTTCCCTGGCGATCCCTGCCGCGCCGATGAGTTCTAGGCTGGCTTCCGCCAGAGCGCCGCGCGTATGCTCGGCCACAATCAGGATTCCACTCATGCTGTTTCTCCCATTTTTCCCCGAACCAGGGCAATCACCTTGGCCGCAACCGCATCCGCGTCGCCTTCCAGCATGGCGGCGCGGGTCGCTTCCGGGACGAAGATCCGCCGGATATGGGCGGCGCGAAAAGTGAGGTCGTCTTCTGCCACGCCCACCACGGCAATTGGCTTTTCCTTCGCCATCTTGATCATGCGCATGGTGGCGTAACGCGGCGTGTTGGCGCCGGTTTGCAGGGTCACGAGCATAGGGGTTTCCAGTTCCACGCAGTGCAGAAGGCCGCCTTCCAGTTCGCGGGTCACGCCAATCACGCCCTTCCCCTGCCATTCTGTGCCGACCGCCAGCGCCGCGTGCGGCAGATTCAAGAGCCGCGCCAACGCCATTCCGGTCGCGGCGTTGGCCTGGTCGCCGGATTGCGCTCCAGCAAGAATGAGATCCGGTTGTTCGGCCAATGCCACACCCGCCAGAAGACGCGCCACGGCAAGCGGATCGGCGTCTTCCAGCCCCTCGGCCCAGACCCGAACGCCGCGATGCGCGCCCTTGGCGAGCGCCTTGCGCAGAGTGGCTTCGGCGTCTTCCGCGCCCACGGTGACGACCACGACCTCGCCCGCTCCCAGCGCTTCCACGATTTGCAGCGCTTCTTCCAGCGCGGTGTCATCCCATTCGTTGAGAAGATATTCAAAGTCTTCCGGCAAAATTCCGCGCCCATCCGCGGTAAAGGAAAACGTGTCCCCCAGCTTGCCGATCTGCTTGACCGTCACGAGGAGGCGCAAGCCTTCCTTGGCGGGCGCGTCGTAATCCAGTTTTGCCGGTGCCAGCGGCTGGATGGCCCACGCGGTTGCGGGCGGAGGCGCGGCCACCGGCGCGGGCGCGGCCACTGCGTTCAAAGTGGCGGCGGACGCGGCGGCAAGCGCGGAGAGTTTTGTAAAACTGGCCTCAAGCCGTTCCGCGATTGCGGCGGCCACCCGTTCCGCAATGGCGGCGGTGAGCTTTTCGGTGATGTTGGGCAGGTCGGCGAGTAGGATGGCGTCGAGTTCGATGGCTTCTGCCACCAGCTCGGCAATATCCGCGACGACGAAGTCCTTTTCAAACCCGGCGGTTTTGCGTGCGTCTTCAAACATGATGAGGTCCTTGGGGCAACAGGTAACGAAAACATCAAGGGGAAAAAGTTCCGCCGCTTCGCGGACGCGCAGCTCGGAGGGCTTCTTCGTTCCCGGTTTGTCCGGTATCCACATGCGGCCGCCGCCCGCGCCGCAGCAGAAGGAATTGTCACGATTCCTGGGCATTTCGACGAGGGCGCAACCGATCCGTTCCAGCACCCGGCGCGGCGCGTCGTAGCGTTTGTTGAGCCGCCCCAGGTGGCAGGGATCGTGGAAGGTGACTTTGAGATTCAGCGGCTTTTTGACCGTGAGCGCGCCGGATTCCAGCAGCTTGCAGAGGAGTTCGGTGTAATGCGTAACCGGCGCGATGACGCCGAATTCCGGATACTCGTTGGCAAGCGTGTTGAAGGTATGGGGGTCGGTGGTGACGATGCGCCGGAAGGCTTTGGCCTTCTGCATTTCCGCCAGATTGTGTTCGGCCAGCGACTCGAAGAGTCCTTCCTCGCCGATGCGCCGCACGTCGTTTCCGGCGGTCTTTTCCGCCTCGAAAAGGAGACCGAAATCCAGCTTTGCCGCCCTGAAAATACGCGCCACGGTGCGGCTCACCTGTTGATTGCGTGGATCGAAGGAAGCCTGGTCGCCGACGAACCAGAGCAGATCGGCGGCTTCCTTTCTTGCATCCTTCACCGTGAATTCCAGTTCGCGCGCCCAGTGCGCGCGTTTTTTCGCCGGTTCGCCAAAACTGTTGCCGGAAGCGGCGATTGCGCCGAGCGTGGTTTTGAGGAGCGGATCGATCCGATCGGTTTCCACCAGCTGGCGGCGCATCTTGACGATCTTTACCGGGTGCTCGATGCCGGCCGGACAAATCTCCAGGCAAGCGCCGCAGGTCCGGCACGACCAGAGGGTTTCCGGGTCGATGACATCGCCAATCAGCGTCCTGCCCGGCAGATCGCGTCCCCGCGCCGCCTCGTTTTCCAGACGCAGATCGAGAATGAAGTCGCGCGGACTCAAGGGATAGCCCGCCATCCGCGCCGGGCAAGCTTCATGGCAACGCCCGCACTTGGTGCATGCGTCGAAATCGACCATGTCCTTCCAGGAAAAATCGGTCATCCCGCCCACGCCGACCGTCCCGGCTTCCGACGTGGTTTCGGGTTTTGGCAGGCGGGCGAGCGCCAATGGGTCGCGCGCGGCCAGCGCCCCCATGGCGGCGAAAATGTGTTTCGCCTTGTACCACGGCAAGGCGACGATGAAGGTGAGCGCCGCCAAGCCGTGGAACCACCAGTTGACCGCGCGAATGGCGCGCAGGGTTTCCGCGCTGAAGCTGGCGAACAGGATGCCGAAAAAAGCGCCGACCGGCTCCCAATTACCCCAGGCGGGACGCTCCATGGCGTGCCGCAATCCTTCCTGCACGAAGCCGGTGACGATGATGAGCAAAATGGCGGCGAGAAATCCCCAATCTTCCATCTGCCAGCGCCGGGCGGCGGGACGCAGTTCCGGCTCGTCCAGGTAGCCGCGCCGGTAGTCGAGCTTCTCGGGCGGATAGGTGCCGCGCCGCAGCATGAACAACAGGACGCCTACCAGGATGGCCAGCCCGGCAAGATCGACCGTCAGGCTGAAAAGTTTGAAGAACGTCCCTTTCCAGTAGGTGATGCCGAAGAGCGGCGCGAGGATGTCGTATTCGAGCGTGATAATCGCGGTTCCGGCGAACAACACCGCGAACCCGAAGAAGACCGCCGCGTGCGCGCATCCGGCCAGCGGATCGCGACGCAGCAAGGTGCGATGGGTCAACAAATCGCCCGCCATGCGCCGGATGCCCGAAAAGCCGCCGGGCGCGCCCGGCGAGGGACGCCCCCTTTTGAATTTCCGGACGGCGCGGACAACGCCCCAGGCGAAAGCGCCCATGGCGGCAAAGCCGATCAGGTAGAAGAGTGTGATTCCAAAGGATTCCAGCCCCCAGAACAGCGCCCTGGTTTCCATCGTGCGTTCCCTGTTGTGAAGGGCTTCCTTCCAGAGGCGGAGAACCCCGGAAGGAAGCCGTCGAACACTGGCGTGACGCCCAGCGGCGGGGGGATCAGGCGATCTCGGCCACCGGGCGCGCGTCGCCCAGCTTTGGCACGGTTTCCGCGCCCCAGATTTGCCGTTCACGAATCCACGGCAGCGGGTATTGCGGATGCGGGCTGTCGAATTCCCGCGCCAGGCGGTGACCTGCGAAGGTGACGCCGGAAATCTGCTGCGGCGAATGGCAGTCGCCGACGCGATATACCGCCTCCACCCCGTTCTTTTCCCACTCGTCCCTGCGGCGTTTCAGTTCCTTGTAGAGTTCATGGTTCGGCACGCGCGAGGTCACCAGGATCACCGTGTCGACTTCCAGTGTCACCACATCCTTGCTTTCGCGGCGCGGCAGCTCGCCCGTGACCGGGTCTCGCAAGGCCCAGCCGTGACGGTAGAGATGAAAGAGCGTAAGCGTGCCGTTCGCGTAGGATTCCGGCCAATGGTTGCGGAACACGGTGATGCCTTTTTCATGCATCATCCGCTTGTTGTTCTGCACTTCCAACGTGAATTGGCTGTACTCCGCCGGATCGGACATATTGGTGACGAGCCACACTTTCTTGCCGAGGTCGGCGGCCCATTCCGCCATGCTGATGCCGGTGAAATGTCCGTCGCCGTCGAGCACCACCACGCGCTCGCCCACGATCGGCTTTCCGGCCACGAGCTGCTCGGGTGTGATGCAATTTGGCAGCGATGCGTCCATGCCAGGAATCGGGCTGTGGCCTTCCGCGCCCAAGCCATCCTCGCGCCAGTGCGAGCCGGTGGCGATGACCACCCTGTCCGCGCCGTATTCGAGCACATCATCGGCACTCATCCTGCCGACGCCCAGATGCACCTCGACGTTCTTCAGCTTGGCAAGTTGCAGTTGGCGCCAGGTGATCGCCCGCGCCCATTCGTTCATGCGCGGATACTTCACCACGTTCCGCAGGTGTCCGCCCAGTTCGGCCTCGGCCTCGCGCAAATGCACGTCATAGCCGCGCTCGCCCAGGACGCGCGCGCACTCCATCCCGGCGGGGCCGCCGCCGACGACGAGCACCGAAGGCGCGTCCTTCACCCTGTCGAAGCGTTCCGGGTGCCAGCCGCGCCGGTACTCCTCCATCGCCGTGGGATTCTGGGTACAGTTCAGAAGCCCGCACTGATTGAACTTGGAGACGCATTGGTTGCAGCCGATGCACTCGCGAATATCCTCCAGGCGTCCTTCATCGATCTTCTTCGGCAGGAAGGGATCGGCAATCGAAGGCCGCGCCGCGCCGATAATGTCGGCCACACCGCTTTCCAGGAGGTTTACCATGTCGTCCGGACTGGTGTAGCGGCCATTGACCACCACGGGAATCGCGCCCACGACGCCCTTGGCCTGCCTGACGAAGGGCACCATCCAGCCGGACTTGCGAAAGCGCGACGATCCCGCGTCCTCGCCCCATTCCTCGTAGTCGCCGATCTTCACCGAATAAAGGTCGCACACGCCTTCCCGATGCAAAAGTTCCAGCGCCCGGATGCCCTCGTCGGTCGCCTGGATGCCGTGCGGGCCTTGCAGGGTGTCGATTTCATAGCGCGTGGTGATGGCGCTCGTATCGCCGCAGGCGCGTTTCAGCGCGGTCATCACCTCGATGTAGAAGCGCGCCCGGTTCTCCAGCGAGCCGCCGTACTTGTCGGCGCGCTTGTTGTAGCGCCGTTCCAGGAACTGCACCGGCAGGGTGCTGTCGCCCGCAGTCACTTCCAGCAAGTCGAACCCGGCGTCCTGCGCGCGTTTGGCCGCCAGCACGTACATCTGGATCAGCGCCTCGATGTCGTCCTCGTCCATCTCCGTGGCATATATGGTGCGCGCCGGCATCAGGTTGGAGGGGAGGCAGGAGGCCGAACGCGGCACTTCGCGCGATTCCAGCGACGGCGATTGCAGGCCGCCATACCACAGTTGCACACCGGAGAGTCCGCCATGCCTGTGTATTTCGTCGCACATCGCGCCCAGGTTCCTGACGTCGCCTTCGTCCCACAGGCGGGCGGAGGTGTAGGGAAACTCGTCGGATTCCGGATGAATCGAACAGTACTCGGTAAACACCACCCCCCAGCCGCCTTCGGCTTTGGTGCCGCGAAAGAGCGCCTGGGCGCCCGGCCGCTCGGAGCCGATGCCCGCGCAGTGGCTCGACTGGAAAAAGCGGTTGGGCGAAACCTTGGGGCCGATCGGGATCGGCTTGAAAAGGATGTCGTATTTGGGATCGCGTGTCATGGATAGTCCTTACAAAGAGAGTTGACGATCTGCACAGGCGATCCCCGGAAAACGCTGCAAAAGGATCACCCATCCGAACTGCCCTCAGTACCAATCAATATCCGTGCCACATCATTCCAATAAAAATAGCGTTTATTATCAATGGGTTATATAAATCATCCGTGTTAGCGAGTGATGCGTTCCTGCATCACTCGCAGCGCTGGCGATGCACTTCAGGACAGCAACTGTGTTCAAAAGCAAGGTTTTTTGTCAAGGGTGAGCGAAATTTTCCTGCCAGGGCTGTCCTGATTTGCAGATGGCGTTCAAGATGGAAAGGAGCTTGTGCCTGCAGGCG